>NZ_JAIUIC010000006.1:27500-32500 GCF_020165455.1 Mesorhizobium sp. BR1-1-3 | reverse complement strand
ATGGGGAAACCCACCTAAGGTACTTGGAAAATCAGAGCAGCCAGAAGGTCGCAAGGCCGGATTGCTGCTGTGGTTTCCAAGTATCGATAATAGGTAACTTACCCTGAATACATAGGGGTAAAGTGGCGAACGCGGGGAACTGAAACATCTAAGTACCCGTAGGAAAGGACATCAACCGAGACTCCGGAAGTAGTGGCGAGCGAACCCGGACCAGGCCAGTGGCGATTGAGAGACAAGCGGAACCTTCTGGAAAGTAGGGCCATAGTGGGTGACAGCCCCGTACGCGTAATGCAATCAATCGTCCTCGAGTAAGGCGGGACACGTGAAATCCTGTCTGAAATTGGGGGGACCACCCTCCAAGCCTAAGTACTCGTGCATGACCGATAGCGAACTAGTACCGTGAGGGAAAGGTGAAAAGCACCCCGACAAGGGGAGTGAAAGAGTACCTGAAACCGATTGCCTACAAACAGTGGAAGCCCAAGGTTCGTCCTGGGTGACCACGTACCTTTTGTATAATGGGTCAGCGACTTAGTGTGACGAGCAAGCTTAAACCGCTAGGTGTAGGCGCAGCGAAAGCGAGTCTGAACAGGGCGTTCAGTTCGTCGCATTAGACCCGAAACCGAGTGATCTAGCCATGAGCAGGTTGAAGGTAAGGTAACACTTACTGGAGGACCGAACCCATAACTGTTGCAATAGTTCGGGATGACTTGTGGCTAGGGGTGAAAGGCCAATCAAACTCGGAAATAGCTGGTTCTCCGCGAAATCTATTTAGGTAGAGCGTCGACCGAATACCCCAGGGGGTAGAGCACTGGATGGGCTAGGGGTCCTCACCGGATTACCAAACCTAACCAAACTCCGAATACCTGGGAGTACTAGTCGGCAGACACACGGCGGGTGCTAACGTCCGTCGTGAAAAGGGAAACAACCCTGACCTACAGCTAAGGTCCCCAAGTTATGGCTAAGTGGGAAAGGATGTGAGGATCCCAAAACAACCAGGATGTTGGCTTAGAAGCAGCCATCATTTAAAGAAAGCGTAACAGCTCACTGGTCTAAATAAGGGTCTTTGCGCCGAAAATGTAACGGGGCTAAAGCCATACACCGAAGCTTAGGGTTTGGTCCGCAAGGGCCAAGCGGTAGCGGAGCGTTCTGTAAGCTGATGAAGCCATACCCGTGAGGGGTGGTGGAGGTATCAGAAGTGCGAATGCTGACATGAGTAACGTAAGGGGAGTGAGAGACTCCCCCGCCGAAAGACCAAGGGTTCCTGCTTAAAGCTAATCTGAGCAGGGTTAGCCGGCCCCTAAGACGAGGCGGAAACGCGTAGTCGATGGGAACCACGTTAATATTCGTGGGCTTGGAGGTAGTGACGGATCATTGAGGTAGTCCAATCTTATCGGATTGAACGGGCTGCTGCGTGGTTCCAGGAAATAGCTCCTCCTTATAAACCGTACCCGAAACCGACACTGGTGGTCTGGTAGAGTATACCAAGGCGCTTGAGAGAACTATGCTGAAGGAACTCGGCAAATTGCACGCGTAACTTCGGAAGAAGCGTGACCCTTTTCTACGCAAGTAGAGGAGGGTGGCACAGACCAGGGGGTAGCGACTGTTTATCAAAAACACAGGGCTCTGCGAAGTCGCAAGACGACGTATAGGGTCTGACGCCTGCCCGGTGCTGGAAGGTTAAGAGGAGGGGTGCAAGCTCTGAATCGAAGCCCCAGTAAACGGCGGCCGTAACTATAACGGTCCTAAGGTAGCGAAATTCCTTGTCGGGTAAGTTCCGACCTGCACGAATGGCGTAACGACTTCCCCGCTGTCTCCAGCATAGACTCAGTGAAATTGAATTCCCCGTGAAGATGCGGGGTTCCTGCGGTTAGACGGAAAGACCCCGTGCACCTTTACTATAGCTTTACATTGGCATTCGTAGTGGCATGTGTAGGATAGGTGGTAGGCTTTGAAGCCTGGGCGCCAGCTCAGGTGGAGCCACCCTTGAAATACCACCCTTATTACTATGGATGTCTAACCGCGGCCCGTTATCCGGGTCCGGGACAATGTATGGTGGGTAGTTTGACTGGGGCGGTCGCCTCCTAAAGAGTAACGGAGGCGCGCGATGGTGGGCTCAGAACGGTCGGAAATCGTTCGCTGAGTGCAATGGCATAAGCCTGCCTGACTGCGAGACTGACAAGTCGAGCAGAGACGAAAGTCGGTCATAGTGATCCGGTGGTCCCGCGTGGAAGGGCCATCGCTCAACGGATAAAAGGTACGCCGGGGATAACAGGCTGATGACCCCCAAGAGTCCATATCGACGGGGTTGTTTGGCACCTCGATGTCGACTCATCGCATCCTGGGGCTGGAGCAGGTCCCAAGGGTATGGCTGTTCGCCATTTAAAGCGGTACGTGAGTTGGGTTCAGAACGTCGTGAGACAGTTCGGTCCCTATCTGCCGTGGGTGTAGGAATATTGAAAGGATCTGTCCCTAGTACGAGAGGACCGGGATGGACGGATCTCTGGTGGACCTGTTGTGGCGCCAGCCGCATAGCAGGGTAGCTATATCCGGACGGGATAACCGCTGAAGGCATCTAAGCGGGAAACCCACCTTAAAACGAGTATTCCCTGAGAACCGTGGAAGACGACCACGTTGATAGGCCGGGTGTGGAAGAGCGGCAACGCTTGAAGCTTACCGGTACTAATAGTTCGATCGGCTTGATCGTTCTCATTCCTTATGCCCATCTGACAAAGTCAGATGGTCTGTTCTCACTCACGCTTGTTCCGCCCTGCGGGCGGCGCTACGTGGGTGCGGCGCATCAGCGCCGACGGTCGGTCGACCTTGCGAAGCTTCGCTTCGAAAGCGCCAGACCAAGAACCGTAAAGGCACACAAAGACCAGCGAACAGCCCCGAGAGGCACCCGACAGCTCCGCTGCCGATGTCTCTTTGTGCGCCTTCGCTCAAAAGCTTCTCGAACAACGTGCGTTTTGCCGACCTGGTGGTTATGGCGGAGCGGCTGCACCCGATCCCATTCCGAACTCGGCCGTGAAACGCTCCAGCGCTGATGGTACTTCGTCTCAAGACGCGGGAGAGTAGGTCGCTGCCAGGTCTGCCAAACGCACGTTGATCTCACATCCAAATCGGATGGAGAGAAATCTTCTCTTTATGAAATGGCCCGCCAAGGGATCACGGGCCGCGTAAGCGGCCCTTTCATTTGGTCAGCCATATACCTATCTGTAGGCCTCGGCTTACACAAAAATTGACGCGGGGTGGAGCAGCCCGGTAGCTCGTCAGGCTCATAACCTGAAGGTCACAGGTTCAAATCCTGTCCCCGCAACCAAATTCAAAAAAGCCCGCCACCGTGCGGGCTCTTTTGTTTTGTGCCGTGCTGCCGGCCTGTCATCAGGCGCCCGCAACCAGCCAAGCCAAGCCGCCAGACAGAAAACAAATCCTCTCCCCAAAACCAAACTTCAAAAACAGCCCGCCAGCCACAAATGCCCGCGCGCCGTTTTGATATGCGGCTGGGGTGGCCATCGATCTGCCCAGGCTCAGGCCCCCGAAAGCGAAGCCGAAGCTGCGGGACAAAAGAACCAAATCCCGTCCCGCAAACCAAACTTCACTAAGCAACAGCCCGCCTGGCATCAGCCGGCGGGCTGTTCGCGTTCAAGGGACAATGGTGCCCGCAAGCGGCAGTCCTCGGCGCACAAAGAGGACTCAGCCGACAAGGTACGACAACAAACAAAGCCTCAACAAAACAGCCCGCAGCCCGCGGGCCGTTTGGGGGACTGGCAAGTGAAGCGCCAGGCCGCCGCCATGGCCGGATCAACCGAATCGGAGGCGGAAAAGACAAAGCCATCCGATCCTCGTGCCAGGCATCGGTGATGCCGGTGATGATTTGCAGTCAAATACGAAATGAATTTGGTCGGGGTGGTGTTCTATTCAGCCGGCTTTTGTGGCCACCCTCGACCATGACAATGACTGATGGCCGCGAATATCGACCTGCATGTGAATCCTCGATCGCGCCGGCGGCCGGTGTGTCACGCCGCAATAGCCGCAAGTGCCGTTGGTCGAGCGACCTGGGGGCGTTGAAGCGATGCCTCGATCATGCCGAATCAAAGCGAAGGGTGATTCTCTGCGGATGAGTCACGCGAGGTAGGCATGGCCGAATCGGCGCCAGATTCGGAATCGCTCCCCGCAGGAGGTTGCAAATGCCAAATTACGCTTTGAATGACCACTACGAGAGCTTCATCAGGAAGCAGCTCGAATCAGGCCGCTACAACAATGCCAGCGAGGTTGTCCGCGCGGGCCTGCGCATGCTCGAGGATTTCGAGGCGGAGCGGGAGAAATGGCTGCGCGAGGAGATACCGGGGCGCCTGGCTGAACTCCTGCAGGATCCGACGAAGGGCATCCCTGCCGACACGGTCTTCTCCGGCTGGAGGCGCGTCATCGCTCCAAGCAGGCGAAAGCCAAGTAGGGGATGGAGTATCGGATTGTCTTCCACTCCAAGGCCGAGTCGGAGCTGGAGCAACTCTACGATGACCTAGCCGGACGTGCGTCGCCGGCGATCGCCCGGAATTTCATTGCGGGTATCCGTGACCATTGTCTCGGCCGTCGACTTTTCCACAGCGGGGCACCGAGCGGGTCGAGATCATGCCGGGGTTGCGGATTGTTGGCTATCGCCGCGCCGTCAGCATTGCCTTCGCCGTCGAGGGTGGGCGGGTGCTGATCCTGGGTATCTTCTACGCTGGCCGGAACATCACGCCGGAATTGCTCGAGAACCGGCTCTAAACGGCGCTTCGGTGGAGAATTGCTCCGCAGCCATCGAGGCGCGACGGGTGCGATGGCACTCATCAGCGCCTCGATCTCGGGACGCATCACAGGGATGGTAGGCGCTAGAACGCCGCCCACGATTCAGCCAAGCCAACTCATGAATTTCGGCCCGGTGGATATCTCTACGAGAAATCGAAAAAACATTATCGATGTGTGTTGACAGTTGTCGTTGGTGGCGACTATATACGCCT
>NZ_JAIUIC010000006.1:0-25000 GCF_020165455.1 Mesorhizobium sp. BR1-1-3 | reverse complement strand
TGGCAGTAATGCCGTGATTTGTCGCGGGAGACGCTCAATCTCCCGCATATGATGGGCTTGCCTAACCGCACCCTCGAACCGATCTCGAGAAGCTGGTCTTTTTGTGCCAATGACATCGAAGTTTGATCCCGCACAGGATCTGCTTCAGGCGACAATTCCTTTGGAATTGCGTGGATGCCAACTCCGTAAGGGGAAGGCTGAAGCGACAATCCGTTCGGGATTGCGCGGGTGGGCATTGGCAATGAGAACGATCAAGTGTCTTAAGGGCAATTGGTGGATGCCTTGGCATGCACAGGCGATGAAGGACGTGATACGCTGCGATAAGCTACGGGGAGGTGCGAATACCCTTTGATCCGTAGATTTCCGAATGGGGAAACCCACCTAAGGTACTTGGAAAATCAGAGCAGCCAGAAGGTCGCAAGGCCGGATTGCTGCTGTGGTTTCCAAGTATCGATAATAGGTAACTTACCCTGAATACATAGGGGTAAAGTGGCGAACGCGGGGAACTGAAACATCTAAGTACCCGTAGGAAAGGACATCAACCGAGACTCCGGAAGTAGTGGCGAGCGAACCCGGACCAGGCCAGTGGCGATTGAGAGACAAGCGGAACCTTCTGGAAAGTAGGGCCATAGTGGGTGACAGCCCCGTACGCGTAATGCAATCAATCGTCCTCGAGTAAGGCGGGACACGTGAAATCCTGTCTGAAATTGGGGGGACCACCCTCCAAGCCTAAGTACTCGTGCATGACCGATAGCGAACTAGTACCGTGAGGGAAAGGTGAAAAGCACCCCGACAAGGGGAGTGAAAGAGTACCTGAAACCGATTGCCTACAAACAGTGGAAGCCCAAGGTTCGTCCTGGGTGACCACGTACCTTTTGTATAATGGGTCAGCGACTTAGTGTGACGAGCAAGCTTAAACCGCTAGGTGTAGGCGCAGCGAAAGCGAGTCTGAACAGGGCGTTCAGTTCGTCGCATTAGACCCGAAACCGAGTGATCTAGCCATGAGCAGGTTGAAGGTAAGGTAACACTTACTGGAGGACCGAACCCATAACTGTTGCAATAGTTCGGGATGACTTGTGGCTAGGGGTGAAAGGCCAATCAAACTCGGAAATAGCTGGTTCTCCGCGAAATCTATTTAGGTAGAGCGTCGACCGAATACCCCAGGGGGTAGAGCACTGGATGGGCTAGGGGTCCTCACCGGATTACCAAACCTAACCAAACTCCGAATACCTGGGAGTACTAGTCGGCAGACACACGGCGGGTGCTAACGTCCGTCGTGAAAAGGGAAACAACCCTGACCTACAGCTAAGGTCCCCAAGTTATGGCTAAGTGGGAAAGGATGTGAGGATCCCAAAACAACCAGGATGTTGGCTTAGAAGCAGCCATCATTTAAAGAAAGCGTAACAGCTCACTGGTCTAAATAAGGGTCTTTGCGCCGAAAATGTAACGGGGCTAAAGCCATACACCGAAGCTTAGGGTTTGGTCCGCAAGGGCCAAGCGGTAGCGGAGCGTTCTGTAAGCTGATGAAGCCATACCCGTGAGGGGTGGTGGAGGTATCAGAAGTGCGAATGCTGACATGAGTAACGTAAGGGGAGTGAGAGACTCCCCCGCCGAAAGACCAAGGGTTCCTGCTTAAAGCTAATCTGAGCAGGGTTAGCCGGCCCCTAAGACGAGGCGGAAACGCGTAGTCGATGGGAACCACGTTAATATTCGTGGGCTTGGAGGTAGTGACGGATCATTGAGGTAGTCCAATCTTATCGGATTGAACGGGCTGCTGCGTGGTTCCAGGAAATAGCTCCTCCTTATAAACCGTACCCGAAACCGACACTGGTGGTCTGGTAGAGTATACCAAGGCGCTTGAGAGAACTATGCTGAAGGAACTCGGCAAATTGCACGCGTAACTTCGGAAGAAGCGTGACCCTTTTCTACGCAAGTAGAGGAGGGTGGCACAGACCAGGGGGTAGCGACTGTTTATCAAAAACACAGGGCTCTGCGAAGTCGCAAGACGACGTATAGGGTCTGACGCCTGCCCGGTGCTGGAAGGTTAAGAGGAGGGGTGCAAGCTCTGAATCGAAGCCCCAGTAAACGGCGGCCGTAACTATAACGGTCCTAAGGTAGCGAAATTCCTTGTCGGGTAAGTTCCGACCTGCACGAATGGCGTAACGACTTCCCCGCTGTCTCCAGCATAGACTCAGTGAAATTGAATTCCCCGTGAAGATGCGGGGTTCCTGCGGTTAGACGGAAAGACCCCGTGCACCTTTACTATAGCTTTACATTGGCATTCGTAGTGGCATGTGTAGGATAGGTGGTAGGCTTTGAAGCCTGGGCGCCAGCTCAGGTGGAGCCACCCTTGAAATACCACCCTTATTACTATGGATGTCTAACCGCGGCCCGTTATCCGGGTCCGGGACAATGTATGGTGGGTAGTTTGACTGGGGCGGTCGCCTCCTAAAGAGTAACGGAGGCGCGCGATGGTGGGCTCAGAACGGTCGGAAATCGTTCGCTGAGTGCAATGGCATAAGCCTGCCTGACTGCGAGACTGACAAGTCGAGCAGAGACGAAAGTCGGTCATAGTGATCCGGTGGTCCCGCGTGGAAGGGCCATCGCTCAACGGATAAAAGGTACGCCGGGGATAACAGGCTGATGACCCCCAAGAGTCCATATCGACGGGGTTGTTTGGCACCTCGATGTCGACTCATCGCATCCTGGGGCTGGAGCAGGTCCCAAGGGTATGGCTGTTCGCCATTTAAAGCGGTACGTGAGTTGGGTTCAGAACGTCGTGAGACAGTTCGGTCCCTATCTGCCGTGGGTGTAGGAATATTGAAAGGATCTGTCCCTAGTACGAGAGGACCGGGATGGACGGATCTCTGGTGGACCTGTTGTGGCGCCAGCCGCATAGCAGGGTAGCTATATCCGGACGGGATAACCGCTGAAGGCATCTAAGCGGGAAACCCACCTTAAAACGAGTATTCCCTGAGAACCGTGGAAGACGACCACGTTGATAGGCCGGGTGTGGAAGAGCGGCAACGCTTGAAGCTTACCGGTACTAATAGTTCGATCGGCTTGATCGTTCTCATTCCTTATGCCCATCTGACAAAGTCAGATGGTCTGTTCTCACTCACGCTTGTTCCGCCCTGCGGGCGGCGCTACGTGGGTGCGGCGCATCAGCGCCGACGGTCGGTCGACCTTGCGAAGCTTCGCTTCGAAAGCGCCAGACCAAGAACCGTAAAGGCACACAAAGACCAGCGAACAGCCCCGAGAGGCACCCGACAGCTCCGCTGCCGATGTCTCTTTGTGCGCCTTCGCTCAAAAGCTTCTCGAACAACGTGCGTTTTGCCGACCTGGTGGTTATGGCGGAGCGGCTGCACCCGATCCCATTCCGAACTCGGCCGTGAAACGCTCCAGCGCTGATGGTACTTCGTCTCAAGACGCGGGAGAGTAGGTCGCTGCCAGGTCTGCCAAACGCACGTTGATCTCACATCCAAATCGGATGGAGAGAAATCTTCTCTTTATGAAATGGCCCGCCAAGGGATCACGGGCCGCGTAAGCGGCCCTTTCATTTGGTCAGCCATATACCTATCTGTAGGCCTCGGCTTACACAAAAATTGACGCGGGGTGGAGCAGCCCGGTAGCTCGTCAGGCTCATAACCTGAAGGTCACAGGTTCAAATCCTGTCCCCGCAACCAAATTCAAAAAAGCCCGCCACCGTGCGGGCTCTTTTGTTTTGTGCCGTGCTGCCGGCCTGTCATCAGGCGCCCGCAACCAGCCAAGCCAAGCCGCCAGACAGAAAACAAATCCTCTCCCCAAAACCAAACTTCAAAAACAGCCCGCCAGCCACAAATGCCCGCGCGCCGTTTTGATATGCGGCTGGGGTGGCCATCGATCTGCCCAGGCTCAGGCCCCCGAAAGCGAAGCCGAAGCTGCGGGACAAGCGGACATATGGAGAGCGTCACGCTGCGTCCGGAACAGATCTATCAAAGACAGGATCGAGGGCTTCAGGCGATAAAGACGCGGCCGGCGGGAGGGTACCATGCGAGCCCCCGTGCGGATACTCCACCACCCTCTCCGGTTTCGCGGCCAAAGGCCGGTAAGGCCTTGCCCAGCCCGTACGGCATCTTGGCGGCCGCGACCAGCCTCGTCGACCGGAGCGTAGGAATCCCCTTGAAGTAGGGTATGAAATATATTTCATTATGTGAATTATATTGACAATGCGCGCCCGGGCTGTAATGTCCCGATCGTCGGCTTTCGGAGGAAGGTCGGCATCATCAAATCCATACGGCAGCGCTCACTGAGTGCCTGCAACGGTCATTGAGGATGGCTTCGGCCAAGGGAGGAAACTTGCGCAAATTTCTGAGCACGCTCGCAATCGCGGCGGCTGCATCGACCTGCTTTGGGTCGATGCAGGTACGCGCCGAAACCCCTAACCCGTTCAAATGCGAGCCGGGTGAAAAATACGTCATGAACGTGATGGTCTCGGGCGTCGAATACTGGTTCCCGGTCTATGAAATGTTCAAGCAGGCCGGCCAGCAGTTCGGCTGCGAGACCGCCTATACGGGTACGCCGGAATACGACGTCAACAAGCAGATCGCCACCTTCGACCAGGCACTGGCGCAGAAGCCGGCCGGCATACTGGTACACCCGATGAACTCCGATCCGTTCATCGAGCCGATCAACCGCGCCATCGAGCAGGGCACCGCGGTGGTGACCTTCGCCGCCGACTCGCCGAATTCCAAGCGCGTCTCCTACATCACCTCCGACAACAATGCCGAAGGCACCTATGCCGCCGACGCCGTTGCCAAGGCGATGGACGGCAAGGGCGAATATGCGGTGCTGGAGAATCCCGGTCAGGACAACCACGACAAGCGCGTCAACGCCTTCGTTGCCCGCATGGAAGCCAAATGGCCCGACATGAAGCTCGTCGGCCGCGCCGCTTCGAACCAGGATCCGACCAAGGCCTATCAGGCGGTTCTGAGCCTAGCGCAGGCGCATCCGGACCTCGGCGCCGTGTTCATGCCGGAGGCCAACTCGGCTATCGGTGCTGCCCAGGCCGCCAAGGAAGGCGGCGGCAAGATCCGCGTCATGCTCGCCGACGTCAACGCCAAGATCCTCGACATGATCAAGGCCGGCGAGATCTTCGGCTCGGTCAATCCCAACCAGGGCATGCAGGGCTATATGGGCTTCATGCTGTTGTGGATGGCCAAGCATCCCGGCCTGATCGATCCGATGAACGACGCCAAGCGTTCGGGTTTCAACCCGATGAGCGTGCCCTTCGTCGACAATGGCTTCTCCATCGTCTCCAAGGACAATGCGGACGACTTCTACTGGGACAAGTACCTCAAGCGTCGCGGCACCAAGGGCATCGAGGAATAGTCTCGATCGCCGCCCCGGCCTCCACAAGGCCGGACCAACCGGGAAGGAGGCTTCGGCCTCCTTCCTCCCCCGCAAGCATCGCAGGAGCATGGCGTGACCCAGGCGCCCATTCTTGAAATCCGCGGCCTGTCCAAGGCGTTCGGCCCGGTCAAGGCACTGAGCGACGTGCGGTTCGAGCTGCGGCGCGGCGAAATCCATGCGCTGTGCGGCGAGAACGGCGCCGGCAAGTCGACGCTGATGAACATGATCGCCGGTGTATTGCAGCCCGACGAGGGCGACATCCTGATCGATGGTGAGCGCATTTCGATCCACTCGCCCGCGGCCGCCCAACGTCTCGGCATTGCGCTTGTCCACCAGGAGATCGCGCTGTGTCAGGACGCCACGGTTGCCGAAAACATCTACATGGCCGCGATCAACAGCCGGCGCGCACCGCTGATGAATTTCCAGAAGCTCTACGCTGACGCCCAGAAGGTCATGGATCTGCTCGCGCCCATTCCGGTTCGCACCAGGGTCGCCGACCTCTCCATTTCCAACCAGCAGCTCGTCGAGATCGCCAAGGCGCTGACGCTCGACTGCAAGGTGCTGATGCTCGACGAGCCGACCGCCGCACTTACCGAAAGCGAAGCGCAACGCCTGTTCTCGATCGTGCGCGGGCTTAGGGAACGTGGCATTTCGGTGGTCTATATCAGCCACCGCATGGCCGAGATATTCTCGCTCTGCGACCGCGTCACCGTCTTCCGCGACGGCCGCTACGTGGCGACCGATGCGATAGCCGCCGTTTCACCCGACGATGTCGTGCGCAAGATGGTCGGCCGCGAAATCACCCAGCTCTATCCCGACAAGCTGGCGTCGCAAGAGCCGGGGCGTCTGCTCCTGTCGGTCAAGGGGCTTTCCGATGGGCGCCGCTTCGCCGACGTCGATCTGCAGCTTCGCGACGGCGAAATTCTGGGCATAGGCGGCCTGATCGGCGCCGGCCGCAGCGAGATCGCACAGACGGTCTGCGGCCTCAGGCCAATGACCTCTGGAACCGTCGCGCTCGACGGAAAGCAGCTGCGGCTGCGCAGTTATGGCGATGCGGTCAAGGCGGGGCTGGTCTATCTCTCTGAGGATCGCAAAGGCTCCGGCGTGTTCCTCGATCTGCCGATCGCGGCGAACATATCGGCGCTCGACCTCGGCCGGCTCACCGGGCGCCTCGGCCTGCTCGACCGCAAGGCCGAGGATCGTCAGGCGCGGGAGCTGACCGGCAGGCTCGGCGTGCGCATGGCCGGCATCGAGGCCACTGTGTCGACGCTGAGCGGTGGCAACCAGCAGAAGGTTGCCATCGCCAAGCAGCTGTCCGTCAGTCCCAAGGTCATCATCATGGACGAGCCGACGCGCGGGATCGATGTCGGCGCCAAGGTCGAGATTCACCGGCTGCTGCGCCAGCTAGCCGGCAGCGGTGTCGGCGTCATCATCATCTCGTCCGAACTGCCGGAGCTGATTGGCTTGTGCGACCGCGTTCTTGTGGTGCGCGAAGGCAGGATCGCCGGCGAACTCGCCGCCAGCGAGCTCGGTGAAGAAGCCATCATCATGCTCGCCTCGGGCGTCCAGGACAGTTCAATTCAAAGGCAGGCCCAGAATGTCGCCTAGGGAATCAGGAGAAGCGCTCGTGCACGCCGAGATCAAGTCCGCCGGGCGGCGCATCAACTTCGCTCACCTCGCCTCGATGCGCGAGGCCGGGCTGATCGTCATCATCCTGGCGCTGTGCATCGCCATGAGCTTCGCCTCGCCGCACTTCCTGACATGGGGCAATTTCCGCGCCATGCTGATGAGCTTCTCCATCGAAGGCATCGTCGTCGTCGGCATGACCGTCCTGCTCATCGTTGGCGGCATCGACCTTTCCGTCGGCTCCGTCGTGTGTTTCTCGATGGTGGTCTCGGGTGCGCTGTTCCTCGCCGGGCTCGATCCCTGGACGGCAAGCCTGATCGGCATCGGCGTCAGCGCGCTGATCGGCGCGGCCATGGGCTTCTTCGTGACCGTGATAGGGCTCAATCATTTCATCACGTCGCTGGCCGCCATGGTCATCGTGCGCGGCATGTGCCTGGTGGTCACCAAGGGCACGCCGCTGTCGCTGTTCACCTTGCCGCCGGCCTTCAAGGCCATCGGCCAGGGCAGTTTCAACAACATCCCCTATGTCATCCTGATCTTCATCGTCGTGGTGGCGATCTTCGACTTCCTGCTGCGTCGCGCCACGGCCTTCCGCAAGGTTTTCTACACCGGCTCCAACGAGAAGGCCGCGCAGTTCTCCGGCATCAGGACCAATCAGGTGAAGTTCTGGGTCACGGTGCTGTGCTCGACCCTCGCCGGAGTGGCCGGCGTCATCTACATGGCGCGCTTCGGCGCGGCGACGCCGACCTTCGGCGCCGGCATGGAGCTCAACATCATCGCCGCGGCCGTCATCGGCGGCGCCTCGCTGAATGGCGGCTCGGGCACCATCTTCGGGGCGATCCTCGGCATGGCTCTGCTGTCGGTGGTGACGAGCTCGCTTATCCTGCTCGATGTCTCGGTCTATTGGCAGGACATGATCAAGGGATGCATCCTGCTGGCAGCGGTGTCGATCGATCACTTCCTGCACCGCAAGAAGTCCTGAACCTCAAAGGCGGCGAAGCAAGACCATGGCCCCTCCCAACACCCGCGACGACATCGCCGCTGTTCGTCAGATGCACCAGGCGCTTGTCCTGCATTATGTCGAAGGCAAGACCCAGGCCGAGATCGCCGGGGAACTCGGCATCTCGCACGCGACCGTCAACCGGCTGATCAAGCGCGGTCACCAGCTCGGTCTCGTCGAGATCAAGATCAAGTCGCCGATCGATCATCTGGTCGACCTGGAAGCGCGGCTGGTGGCGCTGGGCGGCATCGAGCGGGCGATGGTGGTGCCGTCGGTCTCCGAAAATCCGCACACCGCCCTGCAGCGGGTCGGCGAGGCGGCGGCTGGGCTGCTGCTCGACACCATCAAGGACGGCGACACCATTTCGATCACCGGCGGCAAGGGCGTCAGCGCGCTGGTCGCCGGTCTCAAGCCGGGGCGCCGCTACGACGTCGAAATCATTCCCGCCACCGGGCTGGTCCAGGGCAAGCACTACACCGATGTCAACCATGTCGCCTCGCTGATGGCCGACAAGCTCGGCGGCCGCGCCTATCAGATCCATGCGCCGTTGTTTGCCGATACCGCGCAGCAGCGCGAGATGCTGATGGGCATCAGCTCCGTCGCAGACGTGTTTCGCAAGGCGCGCGAGGCCGATGTCGCGGTGGTGGGTGTCGGATCCATCCTGACCGACGATTCCAGTTACTACGACCTGCATCCGTCCTCGAATGCCGATCGCCAGGCGATCGAGAAGTCCGGGGCAACAGGCGAGCTGCTCGGCCATCTCATCGATCGCCGGGGCAAGCTTTGCAATTACTCGCTCAACCGTTCGCTGGTCTCGCTGACGCTTGACGAGTTCGCGACCATCCCGCGCTCGATCGGCATTGCAAGTGGCGCCAGCAAGGTCGCGCCGATCCTCGCCGCAATGCGCGGAAATCATCTCGACACCATCGTCACGGACGAGGCCACGGGGCTCCAGATCCTCGAGCTGGCCGAACAGGAGGCAGCATGAATTCTCGACAGATCCAGCGGCAGATCGGCAAGTCCGGCATATCGGCGTCGGCCGTGGGCCTGGGCACCTGGGCGATTGGCGGATGGATGTGGGGCGGCACCGACGAAAAGGAGTCGGTGCGGGCGATCGAAGCCTCGATCGATGCCGGCCTCAGCCTGATCGACACAGCGCCGGCCTACGGTCTTGGCCGCAGCGAGGCGATCGTCGGCACCGCCATCAAGGGCAAGCGCGACAAGGTGGTGATCGCGACCAAATGCGGGCTGAACTGGCATTCGGGCAAGGGCGGGCATTTCTTCGACCAGGACGACAAGCCAGTGCATCGCTATCTCGGCGCCGACGGCATCGCCTATGAGGTCGAGCAGAGCCTGCGGCGTCTCGGCACCGATCATATCGACCTCTACATCACCCATTGGCAGGACCCGACGACGCCGATCGCCGAGACGATGGCGGTATTGGAAAAGCTCAAGGCAGCCGGCAAGATCCGCGCCATCGGCGCCAGCAATATCAGCGCCGAGGATCTCGGCCATTATATCGATGCCGGCCAGCTCGATGCGATCCAGGAGCGCTATTCGATGATCGACCGCGACATCGAGAGCAGCCTGCTGCCGATCACTCGCCGCCATGACATCGCCACGCTCAGCTATTCGTCGCTGGCGCTGGGGCTGCTCACCGGCACGGTCGACCCCGGCCGCACATTCGGCGGCGACGACCAGCGCAAGGACAACCCGCGCTTTTCCACGGCCAACCGGCAGAAGGTGGCAAAGCTGAAAGAGGCCATCGCCCCTATCGCCGAGAGCCACCAGGCGTCGACGGCGCAGATCGTCATCGCCTGGACGCTCGCCCAGCCGGGCATCACCTTCGCCCTGTGCGGCGCGCGCAATCCCGAACAGGCGCTCGACAATGCACGGGCCGGGGAGATCACGCTTGCGGCAAGCGAGCTTGCGGCAATCGACGCCGCGGCAGCCGCGCATCTCACCGCGATGGATGCCTGAGAAAAAAAGGCAACAGCCCCGATGAACCGTAGCCATACGTTAGCCGGTCTGCGCGACCGGCCTGATATCGCCGTGCTCGTCATCGGTGGCGGCATCAACGGCATCAGCGTCTTTCGCGAACTGGCGCTGCAAGGCGTCGATGTCGTGCTGGCGGAAAAGGGCGACTATTGCAGCGGCGCCAGCGCCGCCCTTTCACGCATGGTGCATGGCGGCCTGCGTTATCTCGAAAACGGCGAATTCAAACTGGTGCGCGAATCGCTGCTCGAACGTGACCGGCTGCTGAGGAATGCCCCGCACTATGTGGCCCCGTTGCCGACGACGGTGCCGATCTTCGACATTTTCTCCGGCCTTGCCAACGGTGCGGTGCGTTTCCTGGGTCTGACGCGGCGGCCGAGCCGGCGTGGTGCGCTGGTCATCAAGACCGGCCTTGCCATGTACGACCTGTTCACCGCCGCACGGCGTTTGATGCCGACGCACAGGTTCAGGGGCCGCGCCGAAACCTTGAGAAAATGGCCGGCGATCAATCCGGCGATCCGCAATTCGGCGACCTATTACGACGCCTGGGTGAGCCGGCCCGAACGCCTCGGCCTGGAGATGCTGCTGGACGCCACGGCGAGCGCGACGAACGCCCGCGCCTTGAACTACGCTCAGGTATCGTCGACAGGTGATAGCCTCGCCATTACCGACACGCTGACGGGCGAACAACTGCCGGTACGGGCGCAATTGGTCATCAACGCTACTGGTGGCTGGATCGACCTGACCAACAAGGCCATCGGGGCGGCGGCGCAGACGATGATGGGCGGCACCAAGGGCTCGCATCTCATCGTCGACAATGCAGAACTGTTCGACGCGCTCGGCGGCCATATGGTCTATTACGAGAACGAGGACGGGCGCATCTGCATCCTGTTTCCCTATCTCGGCAAGGTGCTGATCGGCTCGACCGACATCCGGGTCGACGATCCGGACAAGGTGCGTTGCGAGGAGGACGAGCAGCGCTACATCCTGCAGTCGCTCGCCTTTGTATTCCCCTCGATCAAAGTAGCTGAAAACCAGATCGTGTTCCGCTTCGCCGGCGTGCGACCCTTGCCCGCCAGCGAGGACAGTTTTACCAGCCGCATACCGCGCGATCATTTTTGCGAGTTCGTAGAAGCGAGCGGGCACCTGCCGGCGACACTGTGCATGGTCGGAGGCAAGTGGACCACCTTCCGTTCGTTTGGAGCGCTGGCCGCCGACATGGCACTGAAGCGGCTCGGCCTCGCGCGCAGCCAGGGCACGCAGGACATGGCCATCGGTGGCGGCCGTGATTTTCCGGCCGACCCGGACGCCTGGTGCGCGTCATTCGCCGCCGAGCATGGCCTGACGGTCGAGCGCGCGCAAACGCTTCTGCAGCGCTATGGCACGTCGGCCAGGGATTTCGTTTCGCACCCGGCGGGCGAACAGATGCTGCCGCAGTCGGACTATTCGGCAAGCGAGATGGGGCGCATCATCGAGCGCGAGCAGGTCGAGTGCCTTGCCGACCTGTTCTTGCGCCGCACCACCATCGCCATTTCAGGCGGTCTCAGCTTCGACCTCGTCAACGCCGTTCTCGACATGCTGGCGGCGCACAAGGACTGGAGCGCCAGCGAGGCTGCCACCGAGCGCTCGACCTTCCTCGCGTTGCTGGCCGACCGGCACGGCATCGACCTCCAGACACATCAAAGGAGCGCCCTATGCGCGTAAACAAGAAAGTCCGTATGAACCGGCTGTTCGGCGGCGGCCGCTGCCTCGACGTCGCCATCGATCATGGCGTCTGCAACGAGCCGAGTTTCCTTGCCGGGCTGGAAGACATGGCCAGCGTGGTCAACCAGCTGGTCAAGGCCGGCCCCGACGCCATCCAGATGAACTACGGCCAGGCCGACCTGCTGCAGGCCGTGCCTGGCAAGGACAAGCCGGCGCTGGTGATGCGCATCGACATGGGCAATCCCTATAACAGGATACGCCACCGGGCGATGTGGGCGGTGCTGCAGAACGAAGCCGAGCCCTTGCTTGGCGCCATCGAGATGGATGCGGCTTGCGTCGTGGTCAATCTGTTCATGCTACCCGACGAGCCGGACCTGTTCCGGCAATGCGTGCAGAACATCGCCCGCGTGCGCGCCGATTGCGAGAAATACGGCCTGCCGCTGATGATCGAGCCGCTGGCCATGCTGCCGGTCACCGAGCATGGCGGCTACATGGTCGACGGCGACGCCGATAAGATCGTCACCTTGACCCGGCTTGCCCGCGAGATGGGTGCCGATATCGTCAAGGCCGACCCGACCACCGATCCCAACGACTTCCACCGCGTCGTCGAGGCGGCGCGCTGCCCGGTGCTGGTGCGCGGCGGCGGCAAGGAGGATCTGCGTGCCGTGTTCGACAAGTCGGCCGCCTTGATGGCACAGGGTGCGCTTGGCATGGTCTATGGCCGCAACATCTACCAGCATGCCAACCCGAGCGCTGTCGTGCGCGGGCTGATGGCAATCATTCACGACGATGCCGATGGCGGCGCAGCCTGGGATCTGTACAACCAGGCATAGGCTGCGGCCTCGGGAGGCGCCAATGGCAAGCTATATCCTCGGTCTCGATGCCGGCAACACCGTCATCAAGGCCATCCTCTTCGACCTGTCGGGCCGCGAACTGGCATTCGCCGCCCGTGACGGCCGCTCGTCCATGCCAAAGCCCGGACATGTCGAACGCGACCTCGACGAACTCTGGCGCAATGCGGTCTCGGTCATTGGTCAATGCATCGCTGAAGCCGGTATCGACGCCGGCGAGATCGTCGCCATCGGCTGCGCCGGCCATGGCAACGGGCTCTACGCGCTCGATCGTGCGGGCGCGCCATTGATCGGCATCCAGTCGCTCGACACACGCGCCGTCGACATCGTTGCCGAGTGGGCAGAACAGAATGTCGGCGACCGCACCTACGCACACTGCCTGCAGCGGCCGTGGGCGGCGCAGACGCCGACCCTGCTTGCCTGGCTCAAGCGCTTTTCGCCGGCTTTGTTTGCCAGCATCGGAACTGTGTTCTTGTGCAAGGATTTCGTCGTCAACCGCCTGACAGGTGCGCGCAGCAGCGATACTTCAGATATGTCGGGCTGCGGCCTGCTGCAGATGCAGGACCGCCGCTACGAGCCGGACCTGCTTGCCGCCTATGGGCTCGGCGATTGCATGGACCTGCTGCCGCCAGTGCTGGAATCGGCCGACATTGCCGGCCATGTCAGCGCGGAGATGGCGGCCCTGACGGGATTGCGCGCCGGCACGCCGGTCGTCGCCGGGCTGTTCGATGTCGTCGCCAGCGCGGTCGGTTCGGGCGTGACCAGAACCGGTGCCGCCTCGGTCATCGCCGGAACCTGGAGCATCAACCAGGTCATCACCGACAAGCCGATCCGCGACCCTTCGATCTTCATGCTGTCGACTTTCGATCGCCAGCGCTATCTGGCGATCGAATCCAGTGCCACCTCGGCCGCCAATCTCGAATGGATCGTTCGCGAATTCCTCGAACATGGCGGCGAAGCCGGCAAGTCGCCATTCGAATTGTGCAGCGAACTGGTGGCGTCCGTCGATCCCAACAGCGACATCCCGATCTATCATCCCTTCCTTTATGGCTCGCAGCAGAATGGCCATGCGCGCGCCGGCTTCTACGGCATCGCCGGCTGGCACAGCCGAGCCCATCTGCTGCGTGCGCTGTTCGAGGGTGTCGCCTTCGAGCACAAGCGCCATGTCGAGACCTTGCACAAAGCGGGCGCCGATTTCGACCAGGTGGTGCTGTCCGGCGGCGGCTCGCGCAGCAGCATCTGGCCGCAGATTTTCGCCGATGTGCTCGGCGTGCCCGTCACCGTGGCGCGCA
The DNA here is from genome assembly GCF_020165455.1 of Mesorhizobium sp. BR1-1-3. Classification (NCBI taxonomy): domain Bacteria; kingdom Pseudomonadati; phylum Pseudomonadota; class Alphaproteobacteria; order Hyphomicrobiales; family Phyllobacteriaceae; genus Mesorhizobium; species Mesorhizobium sp. BR1-1-3. Next base: position 11,141 of record NZ_JAIUIC010000006.1, on the reverse strand, counting down.
GCCGCGAAACCGGCGCGCTGGGAGCGGCGATCGCGGCGGGCACCGGCGTCGGCATTTTCGCGGACTACAGTGCCGGTGCAACCGCCATGACAGCGGCCGCCCGACATTTTGTACCCAACGAGACGGTTGCTCACGCATACGCACGGCGGTATCGACTCTATGGCGAGATCAACCAGGCGATGACCCCGATGTGGGAGCGCATCGCCGGACAGCAGGCGCGCACGTGACCGAAGCTTCACCGTCTCCGTTCGGCAGTTACGACTACGTCATCGTCGGTGCCGGCTCCGCCGGCTGCGTGCTCGCCAACCGGCTCTCGGCCGATCCGCGCAACAAGGTGCTGCTGCTCGAGGCCGGCGGCAGCGACCGCTATCACTGGGTCGATATCCCGATCGGCTATCTCTTCTGCATGGGCAACCCGCGTACCGACTGGATGATGAAGACCGAGCCGGAAGCCGGTCTCAACGGACGCAGCCTCAACTATCCGCGCGGCAAGGTGCTCGGCGGCTGTTCATCGATCAACGGCATGATCTACATGCGCGGCCAGGCTGCCGACTATGATGGCTGGCGCCAGGCCGGCAATGCCGGCTGGGGCTGGGACGATGTCCTGCCTTACTTCCTCAAGTCGGAAGACTTCCATGGTGGCAAGAGCGCCATGCACGGCAGCGGCGGCGAGTGGCGGGTCGAACGGCAGCGGCTTTCATGGCCGATCCTCGACGCCTTCCGGGACGCGGCCGAGGAACTCGGCATTCCGCGCACCGAAGACTTCAACACCGGCACCAATGAAGGCTCGGGCTATTTCGAGGTCAACCAGAGGAAGGGCGTCCGCTGGAACACATCGAAGGCGTTTTTGCGCGGTATAGCGGGGCGCAAGAACCTGCGCGTAGTGCTCGGCGCGGAAACCGAACGGCTCGAATTCGACGGCCGGCGCGTCACCGGACTGGTTTTCCGCCAAGGCGGCCGCCTGCATCAGGTCCGCGCTGGACAGACGATCCTTGCGGCCGGCGCCATCAACTCGCCCAAGCTGCTCGAACTGTCGGGGGTGGGTCGCCCCGACCTGCTCTCGGGCATCGGCGTGGATGTTCGTCATGCGCTGCCGGGCGTCGGAGAAAACCTGCAGGACCATCTGCAGATCCGCACCGTCTTCAAGGTCGCCAACACTGCCACGCTCAACCAGCGTTACCACAATCTGGTCAGCCGTGCGTCGATGGGGCTGGAATACGCGCTCAAGCGCAGCGGGCCGCTGTCGATGGCGCCAAGCCAGCTCGGCATCTTCGCCAGGAGCGATCCGCGCCTTGCAACGCCCGATCTGGAATATCATGTGCAGCCGCTGAGCACCGACCGTCTGGGCGAGCCGCTGCATCGCTTTCCCGCGGTCACCGTCTCGGTCTGCAATCTGCGTCCGGAAAGCCGGGGCAGCGTGCACATGGGTTCAGCCGACGCGCGGGAGGCGGCGAAGATCCGGCCGAACTATCTTTCCACCGAGGGAGACCGCAGCGTGGCCGTCGCGTCGTTGCGCCATGTCCGCAGTTTGATGAAGGCTCGGGCGGTGGCGCGCTTTGCGCCGGAAGAGATGCTGCCCGGCACGCAGTATGACAGCGATGAAGAGCTCATCCGCAAGGCCGGCGATATCGGCACGACGATCTTCCACCCCGTCGGCACCTGCAAGATGGGTTCGGATACGATGGCGGTGGTCGAGGACGGCCTGCGTGTTCACGGGCTTGCCGGGCTGCGCGTGGTCGATGCCTCGATCATGCCGACAATCGTCTCGGGCAACACCAACTCGCCGGTCGTCATGATCGCGGAGAAGGCAGCCGAGATGATCCTGCAAGAGGCCCGCTGACCGCCATCGGCTTCAAGCCGTGGCAACGCCGCGCGATCGCCGCTTCTCGGCCGCCGCGAGCAGATCGACGAAGGTGCGAACCTTGGCGGGCCGGAACCGGGCCGGCGGAAAGACTGCGTGGATGCCGCCTGACGGCAGGCTCCAGTCGGCAAATACCGGCACCAGCCGCCCCTCGGCGATATCGTCGCTGACGCTGTAGTCCGGAAAGACGCCCAGCCCGATGCCGACGAGCACGCAAGCAAGGGCGGCGGGGCTCTTGTCGCACATGAGGACCGGATTGAGCTCGGTCAGCACCGTTTCGCCATCCCTGGAAAACAGCCATTGGCCGATGCCGCGCAACTGGGTGTTGCCGACCCAGGCCAGCGATCTTGCCTGGCGCGGCGTCAGGTCCGGCGGCAGGCTCGCCGCGAAGCCAGGGCTCGCCACCACGATTTGCCGGATCGTCCCCAGCCGCCGCGCCTGGTTCGAGGAATCGGTGAGCCAGCCGACGCGGATGCCGAGATCGATCTGCTCGTCCACCAGATTGCTGACGGCGTCGTCGAAGATCGCCTCGACGCGCATCTGCGGATAGGTTCTGAGATAGGCCGCCATGACCGGAGCCACGATCTTGGTGCCGTAGTCGAGCGGCGCCGTCAGCCTCAGCGTTCCGCTCGGTTCGACGGTCCCGCGCGAGATTTCGCCATAGGCGGCCTCCGCTTCCCGCAGGATGATCATCGCGCGGTCATAGAAGAGGCGCCCCTCTTCGGTCGGCGTGACACGCCGGGTCGTGCGCTGCAGCAGCGTTGCGCCCAGTTCCTCTTCGAGCTTGCCGATCTGATGGCTGACCACGGCCTTGGCGACGCCAAGCCGGTTGGCTGCGGCCGTGAACGAGCCGGTTTCCATCACCGTGGTGAAGTAGGCGAGCCGATTGAGGTTCAGAAGTTCGGCCAAGCTGGCTGCCATTTGTATGATCAGATCATACAGTTTGTATTATTGGGTGCCATTTATCGCAAGACCCCCACCTGCCACATATCAGCCAACGGCATTCGATCAAGCCGGCAGCCGGATCATGGGTAGCAGCGATTATGAACAATTCAGAAGTGACCTATCTTTTCGATCCGCTCTGCGGCTGGTGCTATGGTGCCACCAGGATGCTCGGCCGGTTGTCGGCCGCCGGCGTGCGCGTCGAGCTGCTGCCGACCGGCCTGTTTTCCGGCGCCGGCGCGCGTCCGATGGATGAAGGTTTTGCGGCGCACGCCTGGGCGAACGACCAGCGCATCGAGCGCCTGACCGGACAATCGTTCACGCCGGCCTACCGGCACAATGTCCTCAATGTCCGTGGCACCCTGCTCGACTCACATGCCGCCACACTCGGCATCACTGCCGCTGGCCTGGAGGACCCTAGCCGCCGGTTTGCGGCGCTGAAGACGATCCAGCATGCGCGCTATGTAGAAGGACGCGATGTCGTGACGATCGGCGGTGTGGCCGAGGTGCTCGCCGCCGACGGCATGGCGGACGCCGCCGAAATGCTCAAGGCGCCGACCGAAACATTGCTGGCGGCTCACCGCGATCAGGTTGGCCGTGGCCGTGCGCTGTTCCAGCGCCTGCATGCCGATGGCGTGCCTTCGCTCGCGGTCATCCGCAACGATGCGCCCCGGCTCATCGGTTCGAACGCGCTGTTCGGCAGCTTCGACAATCTCGTCGCCCACATCGCGGCGGCGTGACCCCATCCTCCAGACCCCAAGCATAAGGAAACAGACATGGCAAAAGTCGCTCTCATTGGTGCATCGGGCGCTGTCGGTTCGCGCCTTCTCAGGGAACTCTCCGATGGCGGCCATACCGTCACGGGCATCGCGCGCAACCCGGAAAAGATTGTCGCGCTTCCGGGCGTTACGGCCAGGAAGGGCGATGTCTTCGACACAGAAGGTCTCGCGGACCTGATCCGCGGCCATGACGCTGTGATCAGCTCTGTGCATTTCCTGGATAGCGATACCGATGCACTGATCGAGGCGGTGCGCGCCTCCGGCGTGAAGCGCTATCTCGTCGTCGGCGGCGCCGGCAGTCTCGAAGTCGCGCCCGGCAAGCGGCTGGTCGATAGCCCCAACTTCCCGGCGATCTACAAGGCAGAAGCGCAGAAGGGCGCCGACTTCCTGGACAGATTGAAGACGGTCGACGACCTCGATTGGACGTTCCTGTCGCCATCCGCCATGTTCGTGCCTGGCGAGCGCACCGGCAAATTCCGCCTCGGCAAGGACACGCTTCTCGCCTCCGACGAGGGCAGCAGCATTTCCTTCGAGGACTACGCGATCGTCATGGTCGACGAGATCGAGAAGCCGGCCCATATCAGGCAGCGCTTCACCGTCGGCTATTGAGCGAACGGATGGTGGCGGCCGGGTCTCAATCGAGGCCGGCCGACGCCAGCCGCATCAGGGTCCGGTTCAATCTCGGTGCTGCCGCCACCAGCGCCTTGCCGATGGCCGATTGCGGTGCGTCGATGACGGTTCGGGCATCGCCGTTCTCGGCAACCCGGCCGGCGTCGAGAAGGATAACGCGGTGGGCGATCGACCGGATGACGCCGAGATCATGTGAAATGAAGAGATAGGCGATCTTTTCCTGGCGCTGCAGGTCGAGCAAAAGCTCGAGGATCTCCCCGCGCACGGAAACGTCGAGCGCCGACACCGCTTCATCGAGCACGATCAGCGACGGCTTCGTGGCGATGGCGCGGGCAATGGCGACGCGCTGCCGCTGACCGCCTGAAATTTCGTGGATGGCACGCGGGGCGAGGTCCGCCGTCAGCCCGACGCGCTCCAGCAAGGCGGCGATGCGGCGCGGGCGCTCGCTGCGGGAAGCGATGCCATGGATGCGCAAGGGATCGTCGAGCACACGCGCCACCGTGGCGCGCGGGTTGAAGGCGGCAAGCGGGTCCTGGAACACCATTTGCAGGCGCGCGCGGCGGGCACGCAGTGCTGCGCTGCGCAGGGCCAGGAAATCGTCGCCTTCGAACTCGATGCGTCCGTCGTCCGGCTCGATCAATCGCAGCACCACCCGCGCGATCGTCGATTTGCCGCTGCCGGAGGGTCCGGCCAACGCCAGCGTTTCACCCGGCTCGATGTGAAAGGAGACATCGTCGACTGCAGCGATGGTGTTGTCGCCGCGACGGTAGCGCTTGGTGAGGTTGGACACCGCCAGCAGGCTCATGCGTGGAGCCCGGCTCGGTTCAGCAGCGGCTTGGTGTCGAGGCCGATATCGGCATCGAGCAATGCGCGCGTATAGGGCTGGGCCGGGGCGCCGACAATCTGCGCCGTCATGCCAAGCTCGACCAACTGCCCATGGCGGAAAACGGCGATGCGCCCGGCAAGCTCGGCCGCCAGCGCGATGTCATGGCTGATGAACAGCAGCGTCATGCCGTCCTCGGTCACCAGGCGTCGGATCAAGGCGACGATCTCGGCCTGCACGATGGTATCGAGCGCGCTGGTCGCTTCGTCGGCGATCAGCAATCTCGGACCGGCCGCAATGGCGGCGGCGATCGCCACACGCTGCTTCTGGCCGCCGGAAAGCTGGTGCGGGAAGGCGCGCAAGGCCGAGTCAGGATCGGGCAGCCGGACGCGTTCGAGCAGGGTTTTTGCTTGCGTGTATGCCTGCGGCCAGGTGAGGCCGAGATGGGTGCGGGCGACTTCGGCGATTTGTTTGCCGATTGGCATTACGGGGTCGAGGCTGGCGGATGGGTCCTGGAAGACGAAGCCAATATCGCGGCCGCCGCGGGGAGGGTGACTTGATCTGGTGAAGAGCTTTTGCGGTCTATGCTCTACGAGGCCCCCCTCTGTCCTGCCGGACATGTCCGGCAGGACAGAGGGGGGTGCCTTGGCGCCCAACGTCGACGGTAGGAACCAATCGATCTTTCCTTCAGTCTTGGTGCTTGCCGGCAACAGCCCTGCAATCGCCAGCGCCAGCGTGCTCTTGCCCGAACCGCTTTCGCCGATGATGGCCAAGCGCTCGCCAGCCTTTATGTCGAGGCTGACACTCTTCAGCGCCGTCGCCTCGTTGCCGTCGCGGCGGTAGGTCGCCGTCAGGTCGCGGATCGAAGCCAGCGCGGTCACGACAGGCCTCTCCTGACCGCCGTCGTCTCGACGATGCCTTCACCGGCGAGATAGACGCCGAGCACGGTCAGCACCAGTGCTATGCCCGGGACGATCGACAGGAAGGGCGCGGTGCGCAAAACAGTGCGGCCTTCGGCGATCATGCCGCCCCAGGTGACCCGGTTGGGATCTCCCAGGCCGAGGAACGACAAGGCCGCCTCGGTGAGGATCGCCGCGGCGACGATCACCGACGACATCGCCAGCACCGGCGGCAAGGCATTGGGCAGCACCTCGCGAAAGGCGATCGCCAGCGGGTGCATGCCGATGACCCTGGCGCCGGCGACATAATCGCGTTCGCGAATGGAGAGGACTTCCGCGCGGGCGACACGGGCTGGTCCGGTCCAGGTGCCAAGCGCGATGGCGATCACGACGATGCCGAGCGACGGTCCGACGACGCTGACGAAGGCCAGTGCCAGCAGGAAACTCGGCACGGTCTGGAAGGCGTCGGTGATGCGCATCAGCACCTCGTCGACGAGGCCGCCGGCAAAGCCGGCCAATGTGCCGACCACTGCCCCGACGACAAGTGCGGCGGCCGCGGCGGCGATCCCGACAGCCAGCGATGTGCGGGCGCCATGAAAAAGCTCGGCCAGCACGTCGCGGCCAAGCCGATCGGTGCCAAGCGGGAGCGACCAGTCCTGGAACGGCGGCAGCAGCGCCGGCCCGGCAATCGCTTGCGGATCGCCGGGGAACAGCAGCGACGCCGACAGCGCCATGGCGATCAGCGCCGCCAGGAGGATGGCGCCGGCGACCGCCTCGGGCGTGCGCAGAAAGCGGCGGAGGGCACTCATGCGCCGGCCTCGCTGGCGCCGACGCGCGGGTCGAGGAAGGCATAGGCGATGTCGACGGCAAGGTTGATGACAATGACCAGGACGGCGCTGGTGAGAATAATGCCGAGCAGAAGCGGCGTATCGCGGGAGGCGACTGCCTCCTGCGCCAGCCGGCCGAGGCCGGGCACGGAAAAGACGCTCTCGATGACGACGCTGCCGCCGAGCATCTGCGCCGACTGCAGGCCGAGCATGGTGACCAGGGGCAGCAGCGCGTTGCGGGCAATGTGGGCGAGCACGATGCGGCGGCGCGAAAGCCCTCTGGCGCGGGCGGCCAGCACAAAATCCTGCCGCCAGACCTCGGCCATGCCGGCGCGCATCATGCGCAGATAGAGCGCCAGGTAGATGAAGCCGAGGGCCGAAACAGGCAGGATAAGATGGACGGCGATGTCGGCTGCGCGGTCAAGGCCGGTCTTGTCGGAAGCCAGGGTCTCGATGCCGCCGATCGGCAGCCAGCGCAGGTCGACGGCAAAGACGACGATCAGCACCAGTCCGAGCCAGAAACCCGGCACGGCATAGAGCGCCAGCGAGCCGATCGACAGGAAGCGGTCGCGCAAACTCCCGGGCCGCGCGCCGGCATAGATGCCGAGTGCCGAGCCGAGCCCGAAGGAGAGCGCGGTGGCGCTGACCATCAACAGCAGCGTGTTGGGCAGGCGTTCGAGGATCACGTCGCGGATCGGCCTGGAGAAGGTCACCGACTGCCCGAGGTCGAGATGCAACAGCGCCCAGAGATAGTTGGCCAGCCGCGTCAGCTCCGACTGGTCGAGACCCCAGCGATGGCGCAACAGCTCGATCATGCCGGCGTCGCCGCCGGTCGAGACGATATAGGCATCGACCGCATCGCCAGGGGCGGCCTCGAGTAAAAGGAACGTGCCGATGACGACGATCAGCAGCACGAAGATGCTGCCGACGAGGCGACGGCGGATGAGAGTGAGCGCGCGAGTCATTGGGGCGTCGCAGCGATACGCTGGTCAGGATTGCGCCTAGGCACCCCCCTCTGTCCTGCCGGACATCTCCCCCTCAAGGGGGGAGATCGGCTGTCTCTTTTGGCTTCGCCAATCTCCAACGTTGAAGAATTCGCGGGACAGACAAGCGGCCAATCTCCCCCCTTGAGGGGGAGATGTCCGGTAGGACAGAGGGGGACCTCGTAGAACTCAACGCCTACGATGATTTCGCGAATTCTCATCCGCGCAATTCTGTCACGATTCCAGATACGTGTCCGCCCAGTTCGACACCGCCCAGCGCGGGTTGTTGGCGATGTTGCCGACGGTGTCGCGCGCGACGCTGATGAAACTCCATTCGGCGACGTTGATCAGCGGCAGGTCGGCTGCGACCTCCTTCTGGAACTCCTTGTAGAGGTCGGTGCGGGCTGATGCGTCGAGCGTCTCCGATGCCTTGGCGATGAGCGCATCGAGCGCATCGTTCTTGTAGCCGCCCTGGTTGGAGAACGGCACGCCGTCGGGAATGCCGCTCTGCACCAGGATGGTGGTCGAGATCGCCGGATCGCCGCGGAACACCGGCGGACCGACCGCGAGATCGAAGGCGTGGTCGGTGTAGACCGCCTTGATGTGCGCGGCCGAGTCGTTGTTGACCAGCTCAGCGTCGATGCCGATGGCGGCGAGCGCCTGGCGCAGATAGTCGCCGAACTGTTTTGTCTCGTTGAAATAGGGCGCAGGCAGCAGTTTCAGCGTGAAGCGCTTGCCGTCCAGGCCTTTCTTGTAGCCGGCTTCGTCGAGCAGCGCGTTGGCCTTGGCGACGTCGAAGGCATAGGTCGGCACATCGGCGGTGTAGAATTGTGGATCGTTCTTCGGCACCGGGCCGGTGGCTGTCGCGGCATAGCCGAGGAACACCGTCTTGACGACGAAATCCTTGTCGATGGCATGCGCGATCGCCTGGCGCACTTTGACATCGGCCAGTTCCTTGCGGCGATGGTTGATCTCGACGACGAGCTGATAGGTCAGCCCTTCGTAACCCTTGGTGATCACCTTCAGCCCCGGCACTTTCGAGATGCGGTCGAGGTCGGCCAGGGGCACGGCGGAAAAGGCCGCCAGCTGGATCTCTCCGGCCTCCAGCGCGCTCGCCGCGGACGTGCGATCCGGCAGCACCTGATAGATGATCTCGTCGAGATAGGGCTCTTCCTTGCCCCAGTAGTCGGTGTTTTTGGTCAGCCGGTAATATTGGCCGGCCTTGTACTCGCCGAATTTGAACGGCCCGGTGCCGATGGGCGCGTTGTTGGCCGGGTTGTCCTCGATCTTGCCAACCTCATAGATGTGCTTCGGCACCACGCTGCTCAGCGCCGGCAGCGCGTTGCGGATCAGCTGGAACGGCGTCGGCTTGGCGAATTTGAACAGGGCGGTGAGATCGTCAGGGGTCTCGACGCTGGCCAGATCCTTGAACACGGTGCGGCCGAGGTTCTGCAGCGGCTTCCAGATTTGCAGCGCCGAGAAGGCGACGTCGGCCGAGGTGAACGGTTTGCCGTCATGCCATTTGACGCCGTCGCGCAGTTTGAACGTCACCGAGAGCCCATCGGCGGCACCCTCCCAGCTCAGCGCCAGCCTTGGCGCGAGTCCGTCCTTGCCGTCGTAGGAGGCTTCGGCCAGCGTTTCGACGATCTTGCTGGAGATGAAGAAGACGCCGTTGGAAGCGACGATCGCCGGGTTGAGGTTGCGCGGTTCGGAATCGGCGGCAAGCACAAGCCGCCCGCCCTTCTTCGGCGTCTGCGCCCAGCCCGGTGTCGGGATGGCGGTGGAGGCCAGCAGCATTGCCGAGCCGGAAAGCATCGTGCGTCTGGAAATCGTGAAACCTGACATGATCGAACTCCGTCCTCTCCGCGACCCGGTTGGGCGCGCCAATACCCCTCGAACGCCGGCAAGCCCGCCAGCATCCTTGCGGCGGCGATTATGAGCCTTGCCGAGGGTTTCGCCAGAGACGGAATTGGCGCATCCTCGCTTGGCTTTGAAATTTTCGTCCGCTGGACCAGTTTGGAATATGCGCTTCTATCACGTCAATCTGGTAGGACCAAATTGATGGGATATGCGACGGACAAAGATATGATGACATGGAACGGTGCTGTTTGCCCTATTTCTGGCTGGACCAGAACGGGCAAAATGGTGCAGATTTGAGTCATGGCCAGGGGATCGCGAGCGGAACGGCCGGCGGTCCCAGGCAATTCAGGGAGAGAGAGATGAACATTGCTCCGGGCAAGAATGCCGTCGGCAATATCCCGTTCGACCAGGCAAGGGTCGACCGGCTGATGGAGGAGGCCGGCATCGATGTGCTGCTCGCAACCTCCAAGCACAACACGCAATACCTGCTGGGCGGTTACAAGTTCATCTTCTTCGCCGCCATGGATGCGATCGGCCACAGCCGGTACCTGCCGATCGTCGTGTACGAAAAGGGCGGGCCGGACCATGCCGCCTATATCGGCAACCGCATGGAGGGCGGCGAGCACCAGAACAATCCGTTCTGGACGCCGACGCTGCACGCCGCCTGCTGGGGCACGCTCGACGCCGCCAACCTTGCGGTCGAGCACCTGCAGAAGATCGGCAAGGCTGGCGCGCGCATCGGCATCGAGCCTGGCTTCCTGCCATCGGACGCCTATACGCTGATCCGCAAGGCGTTGCCGGATGCCAGGCTGATCGATGCGACCGACATGCTGGAGCGTATGCGCGCCATCAAGACCGATGCGGAGCTGGAGAAGCTGCGCACGGCCTCCGAACTGATCACCGATTCCATGCTGGCGACCATTGCCTGGGCGCGTGAAGGCACGACTAAAAGCGAGATCATCGAGCAGCTGCGGCGCGAGGAAACCAATCGCGGCATCCATTTCGAATATTGCCTGCTGACGCTGGGTGCCAGCCACAACCGCGCCGCTTCACCGCAGGCGTGGGAAAAAGGCGAGGTGCTGTCAATCGATTCCGGCGGCAATTATCACGGCTATATAGGGGACCTCTGCCGGATGGGCATTCTCGGCGAACCGGATGCCGAGCTCGAAGATCTGCTGGCCGAGGTCGAGACGGTGCAGCAGGCGGCCTTCTCAAAAGTCAAAGCGGGCACGCTGGGCGGCGACATGATTTCGCATGCCGAGGGCGTGCTGAAGGCTTCGAAGGTCGCGCCCTACACGGATTTCTTCGCCCATGGCATGGGCCTGATCACGCACGAGGCGCCGTTCCTGATGACCAACCATCCGGTGACCTATGAAGGCACCTATGCGGCCAAACCGCTGGAGAAGAACATGGTGCTGTCGGTGGAGACGACCATGCTTCACCCGACACGGGGCTTCATCAAGCTGGAAGACACGCTGGCGGTGACGGACGCTGGTTATGTGATGTTCGGTGATCGGGGCCGGGGGTGGAACAGGGG
>NZ_JAIUIC010000005.1:0-451740 GCF_020165455.1 Mesorhizobium sp. BR1-1-3 | reverse complement strand
GGGGTGACCTGCTCGGTGACCGCGCCGGTGACGTCCGTCGCCGCCACGACCGGTGCATCGTTGGTGCCGGTGATGGTGATGGAAACGACCTGCGTTGCCGTCGAGCCGTGGCCGTCGTTGACCGTTACGGTATAATGCTCGACCACGCTCTGGCCGGCAGCAAGGTACTGTGAAGCCCCGTTGTTGAGGGCGTAGTGCCACTGGACCGAACCGCTGGCGGCGTTTGCGGCTTCACTGACAGCGTCGAGCGAGAAGGTGCCGAGCGCAGTTTCGCCGGCGGTCGAAACAAACGAAGCGGTATGGCCGTCACTGAGATCGACGTCGTTGAACGCAATCGTGCCGGCGGCGTTGAGCGAGTCGGTCGGCGAAGGCGTCGTGTCGGCATCTTCGACGACCGCGCCAACCTGTGCTCCGCTGGTGATCGAGACGATGTCGTTGGTCCCGGTGATGGTGACGGTCAACTGCGCGGTATCCGTGAGCCCGTGAGGGTCACGGACGGTGTATGTAAACACCTCAGTGACTGTGACCCCGTCCGCGAGCGAGTTGGTGTCCACATCGCTGTTGTTGAGCGTGTAGGTATAGGTTCCGTTCGCATTCAAGGTCAGTGAGCCATAAGTGCCCACTAATGCAGATCCGACCGTGCCGGCACTTCCAGATCCGGATTCAGTACCTGTCCGGAACGCCGACACGACCAGCGATGCCTGACCGTCGTCGGAATCCGTGTCGTTAGCCAGCACATTACCTGACGCCATGGGATCGCCGGGAAACGGTGTATTCCCCGGGCCAACGCCAGCCTCTCGCACGAGATCAGCTCCATTGGTATCGTTGACGCCGACGGGAGAGGTTGGGTCCACTCCGTAGCGCACCTGCTCAATCGCGGAGACCTTGAGGTTGATCGTAGTGAATGTGAATTCTGCTTGACCTGCCTGGCCAGTATTGGCGTTCGAATTTGCTGCGATGAAGGTGCGAAACTTGGCAATTTCAGCGTCAAACGCCGTCATAAATAACGAGTCGGCCAGTTGAGCATTGCTCAGGTAGATAACGAGCGTATCAATCTCGGCGGTGCCTTTCGCAGCATTGCCGTTACCGCCGTCGTAGATGTCGTAACCGGAAAAGGCTGTTTGTCCGGCGATTGTACCTGTGCCGTAAATCTGGGTTCCAATCTTGTACTGGTTTTCCCAAGCTCGATAGATAAGCGTGTCCGCTCCCGATCCGCCCAGAACCGTATCGAATCCGCTGCCGCCATCGAGCGTATCGGCGCCTGAACCGCCGTTCAGGCGATCGTCTCCCGCCCCTCCTGACAGCACGTCGTCGCCGCTGCCGCCGACCAGATTGTCGTTGCTGCTTGTGCCAATGGTGGTTGCCATGCCCCGCCCCTATCGCCCTTGTTGTTGTTGTTGTCACTCATGGGAATTGCCGGCGCCGTCGCGCCGCTTACCAGATTGTCGCTCAAAAATTGCAAACCTATTCGGGCAAGTTCGCCTTCGCCCACAAACGGCTTGATCCTGGGCTGAGCACCAGGATCAGATGAGTTCGCATTCGGACCAATGACATTCGTACAGACGCCAAGCGCCAACGATCGCGAGTCCGCCGGATACCGGATGTCGGATGGATCTTGGCAATCGGCAGACGCGGAGTTCATATCGGTTGAGGGGGAAAACTCATTGTCGATGGAGCAAAGTGCGATTCCGGCTAAATCGTTGCTCAACACATCGAGAGCAATAACGGTCAGTGGTGTAGAAATGAGGATGGTCGCATTTCGGCAAAACTACATACATCGCCTCCGGTCGGCGTTGTATTTGGAAATGATGTTTTGGCTCCGTTGGCATCCGTGCTTTGACAAGAAGCCATTTAACCCCACCCCTTTTACTCGTACACGAGACAGATGCCCTCCACATCTGTTCACTGCCGCATTGACAGATTAGTCTTTCTCCACCTGAACAGTACGATCGACATGCGAATTTTGGCGTCCAGTCGCAGCAAGGCCACAGTGCCGCGATCAGCCAGACATCAACATGTCGTCCGAGTGTAAGGCTTGACCACAACATGTAGCCGGCGACGAATCTGGCAGCCGCGCTGCGTTTCCTTTAGTCTCCATGACGCCCTTTCCCGGCCTGCCGGTCAGGACCATTTTTTAGAAGGCGCTTATATTAACATATTCTTAACGCCAATGAAGAGTAAGCGTCAACATCCAAATGGATGAACAGTTAACGCTGTCGATGTAATTAGCGTTGCGGGCTGCGGACCTGGGGCATGCGGCTGGCGACTAAACGAGGTCACAAGCACGCCGTCGTCGCCTTGGCGCGCAAGTTGGCGCCGATCATGCACCGCATCTATGGACCGGCTCCGCTGTGCAAGGGAATTCGAGACGAGGTGGCCTATTTCGAACGAAGTATGCTCCAGCCGTGGCAGTGGCAGGCGCGTGTCGAACCAGCGGCCGATACCGGTCTGGGGCTTGTAGGTGGAATGTCCCTCGCTCATTGAACTGTCCCTTCTCTCAGTCGATACGAATCTTGGTATCGGAAATGAAATGGAACACCGGGATCGCCATGTTCTCCGGCGCCTTCAATTTCCTGCCTGGTGCGGTGGCGCACGACGGCCGGCTTGCCGCGCCATTGCAAGACCATCGATGTTCCTGGTATCAGCGAAGAGACGGCGACCTCGACCGAAGCAAATGCCTCCGCAGGCGACGCTAGTTCGGCGATCTTTCGTGTTTGCAAGGATTGGTCATGATGACGGTCCCGTTGGTGATCAATATTTGACAGACCCGGCTGACGGGGTAGGCACTCCTGACCTGAAACTAGTTGGCAGGCCCGCATTTGGAGACGGATGAGTTAGGGTGCGGCCCACCTATTCATCGTTCTTTGTTTGTATTAAAGTCGTCGCACTGCCATTTTAAGTGGGATTATAATGGAGGAGGGGATAAACGTGCATATAATCAAATATGTCTTATGCGCGCTCGTTATCGGTCTCTCTTTGGTCGGATGCGCTTGCAAGAAAAGCCTACCGCAATCCGGAGACAACATGTCGAAAGCCACCAAATCAGAACTTCTTTGCAAGCCTGTTGGCGCAAAGTGCTCGAGCGATGACGAATGTTGCGACAAACTTTGCAATACCTTTTCAGGCGGATCCTTCAAATGTGAATAGGATTGCGGCGATAGAACTTCATACACGGCTCGCCCTCCCCAAAGGCGGGCCGTTTGCGTTTCATTAGCAAGTCCTGATACGCTCTCTTTTCCCAAAAGGAGAGGTCGCGAAAATGGCAAAGGCGAAAAAGGCCTTAATCTTCCCACGGCACATTTTGAACGAGGCGGGAGTTATCGCGGATTTCAAGAAGCTGGTTGAGGACTCCGAGAAGTCCGATGACTTCAAGCGCATCGCAAGAGCGGTTATTGCCGAGATGCTTCAATACCGTGCCAGGCAAAACAAGGTTGAAGCGAAAGAGCCCGTGAAACCTGCACCGACAAGGCGCCTCCCGCTTCTGGCGACGAAGAAGGCGGCTACCCAGCCGTAGGGGAATGGCTACCGTCTAGATTTCCGCCAGCCTGCGGCGCGGGCTTCCGCTTCAGAGCAAAACCACCGCTCTCCGTATTCCGGCCTGATGATCGTCTGTGAATAATATTTCTGGCCGGGGACGTGATAGATACGTTCCCCAGTGTCGATGCTGACATTTCCCTTGATGTTGCATCCAATGGAAAAGAGCGACGTGCTAGGAGCCGCGTCAGCCGCTTCGGGCAGTTGCATTAGGCTAGGAGCCGCGCCGATGATGCCAGGGTTCTGCGATAGCACCACGGCCACTGGCACCAAGATCAATGCGAATAGATACTCCAGCCGCCAAAAGCCGCGCCTCCGCTTGGTGGCACTTTTGCGCCAGCGGTTAGCCTGGTCTGCCCCTTCATGACGCCGCTGGACTTTGCCCACGCCCCTCACTCCCAAACGGAAGAATGCGACGTTTGCGTCGTTGAGTCCATAAGCCGGGCCTAATTCACCGGACCCGTGGTGTTCCACCGGATGAACGGAACTTCCGCCCCTGTCACGTCTCGCACCGCCTTCAACAGCACTTCATGAAAGTCTCGAACACGACTCGCAGGACTGGCGACGCCAGAGGATGTACAGGTGCTCCAATGCAGCATGAGCCCAAACAGCAAGCGCCGGACGACGAACTTCTGGCGACAAAAGCCGCCGGCAAGAGCGAGGTTCTTGAGGAAATCCCAGAACACGTCCCGGGCCTCGCTCCTGCCTTTCAGGCGGAAATCCGGCCGGCGCCAGAACTGTTTCCAAAGCAGCGCCGTCACGAGGCAATAGCCCGCCAGGATCAGGGCCGCGAGGCGGGTCGGCAACGCCGCCCAGGATCGCCAGGGACATGAAGACTTCGATACAGAATCCGCCCGCGATCATCACCGTCGCGAATGCGCGACCAGGGATCGCCTGCGAGGCCTGGCCAATCGCCTGGTCGAAATTCAGCACTTTGTCCAGCGCGCTCAACGGCAAGAATAGCCCGACAAGCAGACAGCGCACCGTGAACGTGACGAGGATAGCCGGCATCGGACGGTTTCTTCGAAAGGCCGAAACGCGACCGTTCATCCGGTTGCGCGATCGCCGTTCCCGACCACTCTCATACGGTGGAGCGTCAAATTGGTTCGCAAGCCGCGATCACAATGATGTTCTTTCCTCGTCAGGCCGCGAACCCTGACGGTGCTTTCTTACCCTAGCGATGGCCGACTTGTCGATGGTTATCACCCCGCCGCAGTCAATCCGCACCGTCAGCTTATTGGCTTCGCGATCGATGCGGATGATGTCTCCAACAAGAACAAGTTTATCCCCAGCTCGGGCTTTAGGTGGTGCATCCACCGAATAAGGAGGGTCGTAGGACGGAATGCTTACTCTGGCGCGTCCGCCAGGGAGAACCGTGATGACGGTAGAGGTCAACGCGACCTCGTCGCCAATCTCAAACTCCCGAGGCACACTGTAATGCAGCATGGGGCACCTCCGGTGCTTTCCAGATTAATGCTGGCAAACCAAGTTGGTTGCGTAAAATCTCGCAAATGGGGAGCCCACACTCCCCGCCATCCGAGACCGACGAACGCGAACGGCTTGAAACCGGTCTTTGGCTGGGAGGTCAGCCATTCGGCTTCGTTCTCAAGGATCGGGCCGGTCGGACTTCCCGAACATGGCCCCTTCCGAGGGCCACCAACGCATGATGTCCGTGCTTGGGGAGGCCGTCCGTGGAGAGATTCGGCCGATCAACGGATCGAGATTGGCCATCGCTGATCTTATACTGCCCCGGTACTGATCTCGCCGCAGCGTTTCAGCCGCTGCGCCGCCGTCCACGACGACGATCTCCTCGGTCGCTTGGCCGGCGTTTCCGTCGCGCGATGTCGGCGCGGTCGCTCTTAGGCGGTTCTCGACCTGTCCGGTTTCGGGCGATGGAATGCCAGCGCCACGCGCAACAGCCAGCCGCTGGCTTCCAATGACCTCAAAGCGTGAGGAACATCTGGTCGCCTGGATCGCACGCTAGCCTAGTTGAGGCCCCGACCAATCCTCGGCGACGGTGAGGATGAGCTTGGCGTCGGGAAATACTCGGCGAGTTCGCGCCAGAAATAGGCCGTCGGCCAGTCGACTGCCGCCTTCTAACCGGCGTAGACGACGCCCCAGTCCACCGAATCGCCGCGCTCGGCGGCGCGCATCAGGTCGCGGTGCTCGGGGTTAGAGTTGACGTCCTCCATGCGATGGCACCGCCCGAACCGAGCATCTCAAGCGCCAAAATCAAAGTGTGCGTGCCAGTGCGGCCGAACCCAGCCCGGATAACAGATTAGGCCATGCAATCCTCTTATGGCGGGAGCGGATCATAGATTGCACAGCGCGCGAAACCACTCTCGTCCGTCATGTCGCCTCGGCGCTTTCCGATCAACGCGTCATGCACCTCCGTTGCACGACTGCGAACGGGGGAAAGCTCCCTGACCGGCTCATAACATCCCGCTCTCTCGTGCGAGACATCGGATCCTCTCAAAACCTTTGTCCTCACGTGGGCGGTGGCCTGCTTAAACTCAATCTGATACACCGCGCAATCGGATCGAGAGCGTCGATCGGCGGTTTGGGCAACCGTGCTGCCGACGAGGTTCGACGCCCACCGTAACTGATATGCATACGGCTCGCCCGATTAGCTCTGAAAACGCACTGTTTAGCCTCATTGAGCCAAGCTCTAGCGAGGCAGCGCGTAGGCGATTACCGAATCTCCTGCTTTGGTGCCAGTAGACCCATGACCTCCGGCTACAACGACAAGATACTGCCGACCGTCAGTAGCCTGGTAGGTGGACGGTGTTGCTTGCCCACCCGCCGGCAGCCGCTGGCGCCAAATCTCGCGTCCTGTGCGAAGATCGTAGCCGCGAACGTAGTTGTCCATCGTCCCGCTCAGGAACGCGACACCGCCCCCGGTGATGATCGGTCCACCAATCCCTGGCACTCCCATCTCGAACGGGAGCGGTATGGGCGACAGGTCCCGGACCGTGCCGTTGACATGGCGGTATACGGTCTTGCCTGTCCGCAGATCCACCCCAGCGACATATCCCCAAGGGGGCTGCTGGCATGGCAGATCTAGAAACGAGTAGAATGGGCCCATCTTGGCCGCGTAGGGGGCGCCAAAATTTTCATTGAACACAGGCGCATTCTTCTTGCTCACCACACGAGCTGTGTTGTCCGGCCTGGGTAGAAGCTGGGACGTGAACGCCAGATAGACCGGCATGGCAAAGGCAATATCTCGTTGCGGATCAACCGCGATCGCGCCCCAATTGAAGACACCGAAATTTCCTGGATATACGATGCTGCCCTGCGTGGATGGCGGCGTAAATACCCCATCATACCGCAGCTGACGAAAGCGGATGCGGCAGTAGAGCTGATCTACTATTGTGGCGCCCCACATGTCCGCTCCGGTCAACGGCTTAGGCCGGAATGATACCGCCGAGTGGGGCTGGGTTGGCGAGGTGTGATCTCCGTCGACAGCGCCTTGCGGGGCGGGCTCTTCCTGGACGGGCAGAAGGGGTTTTCCGGTGAGGCGGTTCAGAACAAATATTTCGCCCTGCTTGGTCGGCGCAACCAGAGCCGGGACGTCCTGTCCGCCCACGGTGAGATCGACCAGGCTCGGCTGAGCCGGCACGTCGTAGTCCCAAAGGTCATGATGGACGGTCTGGAAGACCCAGGCCACCTTACCCGTGTCCGCATGCAGCGCCAGGATCGAAGACGAAAACCGCTCGGTTTCGGGTCCGCGCTTGGCGCCAAATTGGTCCGGGGACTCGTTGCCCATCGGAAAATAAATCAATCCGAGCTTCGGGTCGTAGCTGGCGACACTCCATGAATTCGGAGCATTGTTGGAATAGGTCTGACCATTGGGAATAGGAGCGGTGGCACCTGGATTCTTGCTGTCGAAATTCCAGACAAGGGCGCCCGTATAGGCGTTGAAGGCTCTGATCACTCCAGATGGAGAAGTGGTCGCCACGTTGTCATTGACCGCTCCGGCAACGACGACCAGATCGTGAGTGATGACGGGAGGCGACGTCGAATAGAAAGAACCCGGCGTCACGTTGGGCATGTTGGCCCACAGATTGACGGTCCCGTCAGCGCCGCCAAACCCCGGACAGATCTTGCCGGTCTCGGCGCTGATCGAGATGAGCCTGCCATCCGATGTGGGGACGAAAAGCCGCTTCATGCATTCGCGGGTGATGCTCACGCTGGCTGGCGGCTGGTCGCGATTGACGACCGGGTTGGGAGCCCCAGGCTGTGCCTGTCCAGTCACCACATTTTGCGGCACCCCGGCGGCCTGCGTTGTGATTTCATCGACGCTCTGCTGGAGATCGGCGCCAGCCTGTGCGGGCGCCCCGGCAACCTCCGGCGCGAGTGAAACGTTCGGGGGCAGGTCCGCCGGCGTGACCTCCTCGTACGCGACGCCTCGGCAGGTCATGTGTTGAGTAGTGGCCTGAGGTGGCTCTTTTAGCTTGGGATCAAACCGCCATTTCTCTTTGCCAGTAACTGGGTCGAGCGCTATGACAGTGCTGAAGGGGGTGCAGATGTATACCGTGTCGTTCACCATGAGCGGAGTGACCTCATAGGTCGTTTCCTGCGGGTCATTAGGCCCGCGGATTTGCCCCGTCTTGAATGTCCACGCCACCTGCAGTTTGCCGATGTTTTGGGGCGTGATCTGGGCTAGGGGCGAATAGCGCTGGCCCATCGAGTTACGTCCATAGGCGACCCATTGTCCGGGCGGGGTACCGTCGTCTGAAGACGCCACCGCCGCCATGCGCTCCTGATCGAAAGTCCCCGTCACCTCCTCCGGATCCTGAAACATTGAATAGATGCCTGCAGCAGCCGCCAACACGATCACCGCCGTCAAAGCGGCATTGTTGAAATCGAAACCTGGGCGAGCACGATCGGAACCTGTCGCCACCCGTTCAGAACGGTTGAGCTTGTTTATGATGGCTGGCAGGAGCACCAAAACCCCTATGACCAGCAACAGCCCGCCCCGAGGCGCCAAGGCCCACCAGTTGAAGCCGACTTCCCACAACGCCCAGCAGAGTGTGACCAGTGTCGCCAAGGCGTAGAGCCCCACCCCAGTTGGGTTGTGACGCCCCATCAGAATCCCGGATGCGGTGAGCATCGCACCCAGCACCAAATAGAACCAGCTACCGCCCAAGACCGCCAACCAGAGGCCCCCGACGACGAGGACAGCTCCTACGATAACGATGATTGCTGACAGCATGAGCCGATACATCGCGCACTCTCCTGATCAAGTGTGAGTTTGTCGTTTCCGCATCGAAACGCGACCTGATGAAGGCCCTAGCGACGGTTCGACGAATTCCACGCTAGGGCCGACGATCGAGTGCGTGTGGCGTTTCTCCACCCGAACCTCCAGCCGTGGATCTACCACCCCGGAGGACGACAAATGCTGCGATTCCCACGACAACGACGACCAGGGTAATTGCTATTCCGCGATTCACGCTTGAACTCCACATGACGTGCCTGCTTAGTGTCATTCGGGCCGATCTCGCCACCGCGCTTATGGCGGTTGCGATACGTTCAGGTCGAGAATGTTATCCGCGCCGACATTGTCGGCGAGGGCCGCTACAAAGTGTTGTCCGATCGCCTATAGGATCGTTAATCGCCATAGCACCACCATGCTGCCGACTGGATCCGGAGATAGCCAAACGCCGCGCCGACTTTTGCGGATTTCTGCTTTGGCGTGATGATGGGCAACAGTCATGTCTTTCTTCCAACTCGTAAAGAACCGTGATGGTCTCCGAACGCCCGAAATCGGCGATCGTTTCGCGCAAAATATCGGAATACGATGTATCTTGATCACCTTCCCGTGAGCAATCTACCGGCTCCGGAACTTCCGCCTCTCAGTTGGGCGACCACTACGTCGGTCCAAGCTCAAATCATTCTGGGCGAGGGGATGCCCCGAGTCTTTTGGAGGAGCGCCAGTGAACGTGGCATGGCTCGCCCGACGACGTAGACGTTCATCATCTCAAAATGAGCTTTCAGGTTTGGTGCGGACTGTAAGGTGTCGGCTCTCGCTCAAGAAATGAGACGTGGAATATGAGGGGATACCTGAGGCGGTTGGTGATCCCATAATTTTTCAAAATGCAGCCATCAGGTGAATAAATTTTCGTGATACGCCCTCTTGATCGTAGCTTCCTGCATCAACCTCGCAGGGAAAAAGCACGATGACTGAAGACATGTTACACGTGACGGCATGGCATAATGGCGAGAAGGAGTATTCTCCGTTCTCTGAAGCTGAAATGAAACGGCGCCAGAACGATATTCGCCTCTGGATGGTCGAGCACAATGTAGATGCGACGCTGTTCACATCATACCATTGCATCAACTATTATTCCGGCTGGCTCTACTGCTACTTCGGCCGCAAATACGGCATGGTAATCGACCACCACAAGGCAACCACGATTTCTGCCGGTATCGACGGCGGCCAACCATACCGCCGCAGCTTTGGGGATAACATCACCTACACCGACTGGCGCCGCGACAATTTCTATCGTGCAGTGCGCCAACTCGCTGCGGGCGCCAAGCGCATCGGCATCGAGTTCGACCACGTCAACCTCGACTTCCGCCGTCAACTTGAGGAGGCACTGCCAGGCGTCGAATTCGTCGATGTTGCTCAGCCGTCGATGTGGATGCGCTCCATCAAGTCGCTGGAAGAGCAAAAGCTGATCCGGGAGGGGGCACGGGTCTGCGACGTCGGCGGTGCTGCCTGCGTGGCTGCCGTGAAGGCCGGCGTGCCTGAGCACGAGGTGGCAATCGCGACAACCAGCGCCATGATCCGTGAGATCGCGAAATCCCATCCTTATGTCGAGTTGATGGACACCTGGACCTGGTTTCAGTCGGGGATCAACACCGACGGCGCCCATAATCCCGTCACCAACCGTCTCGTGCAGTCCGGCGACATCCTGTCGCTCAACACGTTCCCGATGATCTTCGGCTATTACACGGCGCTCGAACGCACGCTGTTTTGCGATCATGTCGACGACGCCAGTCTCGATATCTGGCAGAAGAACGTCGCCGTCCACCGCCGCGGACTCGAACTGATCAAGCCCGGCGCACGCTGCAAGGACATCGCGATCGAGCTCAACGATATGTACCGGGGATGGGATCTGCTGAAGTATCGCTCCTTCGGCTACGGTCATTCCTTCGGTGTGCTCTGCCATTATTATGGCCGCGAAGCCGGAGTCGAATTGCGGGAGGATATAGATACGGTGCTGCAACCCGGCATGGTCGTCTCGATGGAACCGATGGTGATGCTGCCGGAAGGCATGCCAGGTGCCGGCGGCTATCGCGAACACGACATCCTGTTCGTGAAGGAGAGCGGAGCGGAAAACATCACCGGCTTTCCTTTCGGCCCGGAGCACAACATCGTCGGCGGCTGACCAAGTGTTTTATATCCCGCACGAGTGGCATCGTGGGGTGTCGGGCCGGTCAAATCGGCCCGACCCATACTCAGCGTCACCCGTTTACGGTCTCGTCCACGAATCTGCCATCTATCTGATAAGCGTGTTCACGTCAGACACCCTTGTGACGCGCAGTGATTCTGGCTTGAGTGCACCTGAATATATCGGCGAGGAGATATCGCAGGCACCGCCTAATTGGCCATTTCCGTACTGATGGAGCGGGCGGACTGGCTTACCTGGTACCTTCATGGCGCAACTCGTCTGGTGGTGCCTCAGTCTGGAACAGGGATTAAGAAAACTGCGCGAGACGCGAGTGATGTGCAGTCCATGAAGAAGTGTCGCGCGTCCAACCAATAGCATCGATGATCTCTGAGTAATCACCTTGTCGTTCTCAATGATCGGCTCATGTTGGGACAGGCGCTTCTAGCCGCTGTGCCCGACCGGCATGGTGCCTGTCCGCCCATACATCTGTACGCGTTTCGGCAAGATTCAGACCGATCTCCTGCGTTTGCGATAGGCTGCGCGCTCTCTTCGGCCGCAAAATATGCGCGCACCTTCGCTTTTTGACAGGGACAGAGGCACGGAAATGGAGTCCGTGCCAATCGCCATGTCTGCGACGTATCGGTCGCTTCTACTGACGTCGACACGGACCATCGCCATCCGTGCTTTCACCAAGCGCAGCTGTTTTCGCCTGGCCGGCAAACCTGACAGGCATTTCGTCATATTTCAATTGTAACACCGCGCTGTGGATAGCCGACGATCATCTGCCACAACCATCTGGCAGCCGCTCGCAAACGCATCCGGCCTCCAGCCTCCATGTACAAGTCGGAAGGCAGAAATTCTGTCGGTACATTCCACATAATGTGCGCACGACGGCGCCTCAGCGCGGAAATTCGACCTCCAGCGCCTTGACGATGCCGCTTACACAAACATCGAGCAGGATGTCGCCCTTCGCCTTCGACGCCTCCTTGGGTGATGACAGTGTGCCGCTCGGCGGTGTCCATTCAGGCTTGGGCGGGTAGACATCATAAGGCGGGAAGCTCGCCGGTTTATGATCAACGGCGCGCTCAAGATGAACGAAGTTCGGGTAGAGCGCCAGCATCAGCGATGTTTCAAGCACGCCGCCATGCTCGAGGTCCCAGCCGGCGAACCCGTCTGGATAAAGGCGTGCGATGGTCGCCTTATCGACGAAATCCCAATAGGACAGCACGACGATCTTCATATCGCCAATGCCCCCCCAGCCGAGTTCGCGCAGGGCCAGATCGATGCCCTCGACGATGAACCACGAGTTCTCGAAATGACCGTTCATCAAACAGATTTTGCGTACGCCGTGGCGGGCGAACTCCTTGATGACGTCGCGGAGTGCTGCGACCAGCGTCGCACCATCCAGGCTGGTCGTGCCCGGCAGGTGATTGCCGCCGCCAGACTTCTGATGCGACTTGTAGCCATAAGTGAAGGGCGGCGCGACCAGTGCGCCGATTTTCCCGGCGACGCGTCGGGAGAATTCGACGGGCAACAGCACGTCGACATGCATGGGCATGTGATGGCCATGCTGCTCCATCGAGCCGACCGGCAGGAGGATGGGCACCGAGCCGCCGCGAACCGTTTTGTCATAATCGGGCCAAGGCAGTTCGGCCGCAAAAACAGTGGCATCCGACATACAATCCTCCCAATTTCGGCCATCCAGACTGATGATTAGTGGGGACAAGCGTGATATGGAAAATTTATATTCGTGATCCACGTATGAGAAATATAAATCCATGCGCAACATAATCAACTTCCAGACCGACCTCCTGCGGACCTTCGTGTCGGTAATCGATCTTGGCGCCTATACCAAGGCGGGTGACGCGCTTGGACGTACCCAGCCGGCCATCTCTCTGCAGATCCGCCGGCTTGAGGAACTGGTCGGCGCCCCCCTCATCAAACAGGTGGGACGCACACTGCTCCTGACCAGTGAGGGGGAGATGCTGCTGAGCTATGCTCGCGAGATGCTGCGGCTCAACGATCAGGCCGCTTCCTATTTCAACCGGTCGAAGATAGCAGGCGTGTTGCGCATCGGCCTGCCGAATGACTATGCGGTGGCCTTCCTGCAGGGCGTCATCACCGAATACACCAGCCAGCATCCGGGGATTTCACTTGAAATCCATTGCGGCTGGAGCGCCGACATTCTCGATCGGTTGCGCGCCGACGAACTCGATCTGGCTGTCGCGATGGTCAACAACGAGCGTTCGCAGTACCTGTCACGTTCGTGGATCGAGCGGCCGATCTGGGCTGCTGCTGAAGGGGCGCGCTTCGATTTGGGAACTGGGGTGCATTTGGCGGCGCACCCGGAAGGTTGTGCCTATCGCGCCCGCATGATCCAGTCTCTCGATGCTGCAGAAATCCGGTGGCGGGTGGCCTACACGGGCTCCGGCATCGCGGGGTTGCAGAACGCCGTGGTGAATGGGCTTGGCGTCAGCGCGCTCACTCGCTACACGATGCTGCCTGGCATGCGCGTTCTTGACGAAACGGACGGGTTTCCAGCGCTCGCTGAAATCCGTGTCGGACTGTTCTATAAGCACCCGCGCTTGTCCGATGCCGGTATCAGGCTAGTCAATCATATCGTCGCGCGTCTAGATGAAGCCGGCGTCTCCGGCGACCCGGTCCGGCGGCCGATCGAGTTGGACCGTCAATAAGTGATGCAAATGCATTTATTATAAGAATTAATTTTCCAAATAGCTGAACCCTTTCTACCCTTGCTGGACAACAAGCCAAGGGGAACAACCATGACAATCAAAAAAAGCTTGTCCGGCGTGCGCACGCGCCGCGATCTTCTAAAAGGAGCCAGCATCCTGGGTGGTGGCGCTTTGGCAATGCCGTTCCTCAGCCGGTTGGCGTTTGCCGAACCGGTCGAACTCAATATGCTCGCTTGGTATGGCCACGCCGAGCCAGACGTCGTCGCCGAGTTCGAGGCCGCCAACAACGTCAAGTTCAAGCCCAAATACTACACCGGCGGCGACAACATGCTCGGGCTGATCGCCCAATCGCCTCCCGGAACATTCGATGTCATCCTGTCGGATGCCGAGTACGTGCAGCAGCTCAACGCGGCCGGCTATATCGAGAAACTCGATCCCGCCGACTACCCGTTCGACGAATTCTTCCCCGAATTCCAGCATTTTCCAGGGCACTGGCAGGGCGACGACCTCTATTCCGTCATCACCCGTTTCGGCTTCCTTGGCGTGGCCTACAACACCGAAGCGATCACCGAGAAGGAGGCCTCCACCTACAATGTCTTTTGGACCGAGAAGCTGAAGGGCAAGGTCGGGCATTTCGATTGGCACCTGCCCAATCTCGGTCAGATCAGCCTGCTCACGGGCAACGCCTCGCCGTACGATATTGACGCCGCGGCGTGGAGCGCGGTTCAGGATAAAACGAAATCGCTGCGCCCCCAGATCGGCGGCTTCTTCGACTACGGCGGCACCTTCTCGTCGCTTCAGAACGGACAGATGCTGGCCATGGCGGGCATCGGCGACTGGATCACCGGGGCGCTGGAAAAGGGCGGGGCGAAGGTGCGGACCGTCATTCCGGAAGAGGGCGGCCTGCAGTTCACCGAATCCTTCTCGATCGGCAAAGGCTCGCAGAAGGCCGATCTGGCGAAGAAATGGATCCAGTACATCACCTCGGCCAAGGGCCAGGTGAAGTCTGCCAACATGGTAGCCTATCCGTGCCTCATCCCGAACAAGAAGGGCTGGGAGCTTTTGGCCACCGAAACGCCGGCGGAGGCCAAGCGCCAGGGCATGGTGCTCAACCAGAGTAATGTCATGGACATGATCCGCGATGGGCGTATCACATACCGCCAGTTGCCAGTTCAGCAGAGCCTTGAAGACTGGAACGACTTCTGGTCCGAATACAAGGGATCGTAACGATCAGAAACTGCCGGGCGAGGCTCGAAGGCTCGCCCGGCACCCTTTGAGGCCTCGCCGTGCACCGTGCGGACGGAGGAGCCGTGTTCAATCGGGCGGGGCCTGTGCCAATGCGAAAGTCGATTACACTTTACGGCCTGACATTTTCGCTGCCGATGCTGGTCTGGCAGGTGCTGTTCTTCCTGGCGCCGCTTGTCTTTCTGATCGCTCTCAGCTTCTGGACGGTTAAAAACTTCCGTATGGAACCGGATTTCAATCCGGACAACTGGCTAAGGATGCTTGGCCGTGGCGTCTTCTGGAACGCGTATTTCCGCACGCTATGGCTATCCGCCACCGCCGCGGTTATCACCAGCGCACTGGCATTCCCTTGCGCCTACGGCATCGCCTTCAAGCTGTCCGAAACGGCTCGGCGCTGGGCCGTGTTCTTGATGGTCATACCATTCTTCACCTCTTATCTGGTGCGCGTCTATTCCTGGCAGATATTCCTGTCCGACAATGGCATCATCAACGCACTGCTCACCCATGTCGGCGTCGGCCCATTCGGGATGCTGAATACGACGTTCGGCACCATGATCGGTTACCTGACCTTGAGCTTCCCGTTGGTTGTGCTTCTGCAATTGTTCAGCCTCGTCTTTGTCGACAGAACGCTGATCGAGGCCGCCCACAATCTGCGCTGCGGGCGGCTGCGCACCGTGTTCGAGATCGTCGTGCCGGCGGCAAGGGTCGGGCTGGTGATCGCGGCGCTGTTCTGCTTCATTCTCACCTTCGGTGATTTCGTCAGCCCGCTTTATCTTGGCGGCGGCGATCCGCCAACGCTCTCGATCCTGATCACCGATACGACCAAGTCTGGCCAGCAATGGCCGCGCGCTGCCGTCATCGCCCTGACCATGATTGCGACGCTGCTTGCGGTGGCGTTCGCGGCCGTGAGCTTCGCCTACCGAGAGCGCGGACGATGAATGACTTGAACCGCAGCCGGCTGGTCGACTGGGCGCTGAAACTCTACATCGTCATGTCATTCGCCTTCATCTTCGCGCCAATCGCGGCAAGCTTCGTCTTTTCGCTCAATGTCGACCGCTTCCCGTCGCTGCCGCTTGGTGGCTTCTCAACCATTTGGTACGAGGCTGTCTACGCCGACCCGCTGGTCTGGGAGGGCCTGCGCAACACCTTGATCGTCGGCGCCACCGTCTCGGTCTTGGCAACTGCGATCGGGTTTGGCGCCGCCTATACCGATTTCCGCTACAAATTCTTGGGCAAGCCGCTTTATGTGGCGCTGGCGCTTCTGCCGCCAACCATACCTGTGGTCATCCTTGGCCTCGCCATGCTGGCGTTCCTGTCGAACGTCAGTCTGTCGGGTGAAATCCACTCCGTCATCATTGCCCATGTCGTGATGTGCGCTCCCTTCGCCATGGCAATATGCCGCCTGCGCCTGTCGCAGATGGATCCCTCGCTGGAAGCGGCGGCGTGGAACCTCGGCGCCTCCGAATGGATGGCCATGCGGCATGTGATCGTCCCTTTCTGCCGGCCAGCGATCTTCGCCGCACTCTTCATTACCATGGCAGTGTCATTCGACGAATTTGCCGTCGCCTGGTTTGTATCCGGGCTGCACGAAACGCTGCCGGTCAAGGTTCTCGGCTTCCTGCAGGGCCAGGTCAGCCCGCGCATCAACGTCATCGGCACCTTCGTCTTCCTGGCTTCGATGACCCTGGTGGTCCTCGCTCAACTCCTCCTCATGAAACGCAACGTCGCCCAGATCGGTGGCGGCAAAGCGGAGACCCAGACATGACCGAAGAAGCTCTCGTCGTCTTTGACGGCGTGGTCAAAAGGTTCGGCGCCTTCGTCGCCGTCGAACGCATGGATCTCGATATCCGCAAGGGCGAGTTCTTGGCCATCATGGGGTCGAGTGGCTGCGGCAAGACGACGACGCTCAGGATGTTGGCCGGACTCGAGGCGCCGACCGAGGGCGAAATCCGCTTGGCTGGCAAACGCATCAACGATTTGCCGACCTGGCGTCGCGACACGCCAATGGTGTGGCAGAGTCTGGCGCTGTTCCCCTTCCTGACCGTGCGCGAGAACGTCGAGTTCAGTCTGCGAATGCGCGGCGTCGGCAAGGCGGAGCGCACCCGGCGCGTCGACAAATGGCTGGAGCGAATGCAAATCACAGAATTCGCCCAACGCAACGTTGCGCACCTTTCCGGGGGGCAGCGCCAGCGCGTGGCGCTAGCCCGTTCGCTGGTGACGGAACCGGGGATCCTGCTGCTCGACGAGCCGCTATCGGCGCTCGACGCCCATCTCAAGGTTCGCATGCAGACCGTGCTGTCGAACCTGCAGAAGGAACTAGGCATTACCTTTGTGTATGTGACACACAGCCAGTCCGAGGCTTTTTCGATGGCCGACCGGGTCGTCATCATGAGCCGTGGTCGTATCGAACAGATCGGCAATCCGCAGGAAATCTACCGGGCTCCGCGCACACGGTTCGTCGCGGAATTCCTGGGCTCATCGAACGTCTTTGCCGGCAAGGTCTCCGAGGTCACCAGCGATGCCGTCAGGATCGCCACGCCATCTGGCGAGTTTGACGTCGCGCCGAACCCGGCAAAGGCATTGGCTAAGGGTGACAAGGCGACGTTCGTCGTGTCGGGTGACCGCGTGCAGTTGAACAACCGCCAGCCGGCTACCAGCAACGCGATGCGCGCCTCAGTGGTTGGCGAGGAGTTTGTCGGTGCCACCGCCGTCATCCATCTCGAAGGGGTCGATGGCATCGAACTCAAGGCACAAAAGAGCCATGACGAGTTGGAGCAACTGAATTTAATGCCCGGCGCTACGATCTGGGTGTCGTGGCGCGCCGACGCCGGCCACATCCTTCCTGGGGAATAGGAGGATTGGTATTGCGTTTTGGCTTCCTGCTCGCCCGAAACTTTACGCTTTCCCCACTGTCGCTGTTCCTCGACACACTGCGCCTCGCCGGCGATGATGACGACCGCAGCCGGCGTGGGAAGTTCGACTGGCAGATTATTGGAGAGAAGGGTCTTCCAATCCGCTCGAGTTGCGGCGTTGAGTTACTGCCCACTAGGCAAATCACCGATCCGCAGGAATACGACAATATCGTCGTTGTGGGGGGATTGCTTAGCGGCACGCAGTACCTCAGCGGCGAAAAGGAGGCCTTTCTCCGACGGGCCGCACAGCGTGATATGCCTCTGACGGCTTTATGCACCGGGAGCTTCGTACTGGCGCACTATGGTCTGCTCGACAACTATCGAGCCTGCGTGAGCTGGTTTCACATCAAAGATTTTCGGAACACTTTCCCTCATGTTCGGGCGCACGCGGACACCTTGTTCTCGATCGACGGAAACCGCGCCACCTGCGCTGGGGGCGCCGGAGCAGCCGATCTTGCAAGCCACTTTGTGTCGAAGCACGTGGACAATAGAGCTGCTGAGAAGGCTGCAAAAATACTGATTCTCGACAGAATCAGAACAGGCCGGGACGTTCAGCCAAACGGCGAGCTTTTCTCCAAGGCCAGGAGTCGCCATTTAAGGCGAGCCTTACTTCTGATGGAGAGCAACCTGCAGGAGAAAATTACTGTAGAAAGCTTGGCAGCTAAGCTTGGGATTTCGCGTCGCCAGCTTGAGCGTTTATTTGCCACGGAAGTGCAAACCAGCCCGATGGTGGCATATCTCGCGATACGTCTGCACTATGCAGGAACGCTTTTGGAAACGAGCGATCTCCAAATTGGAGATATCGCCTATAGGTGCGGGTTTCCAAATGCCGGCCATTTCAGCCGTGTATATCGTCAGTACAAAGGCATTACGCCGTCAGAGCTTCGACGAGCCTAGGGGAAGGCATCCTATCGAGGACCTTCGGCCCAAGCAGGGCGTCCAACTCAATGGGCAATCGGTACCTGTTAGAAATCAAATCTTCAGGATAGCTCCGGCATCCATGCCTTACCCGACGATCGGATGATCGGACGGAACCGTTAGGAGAAGCGGTTCTAGAGGCCGATATTTTTGTCGCACCGAGTGCACCTCGACGAGCAGGATGACCCTGCTGTAACTGCTGAAGTTGACCGACTTCTGGCGCGTCGCACGCGCGACATCCGCCTCAAAGAAAAATCTACAACAGTTCCAAACGCCTATTGATCGCAAACGGAGAAGATCATCGGTGCCTGGATGATCCGGGGCACGTTGTTGGACGTGTCGACGCTGGCGTTCAACATGTTGCTGTTTCCAAGGTCGATCGCGCTTCCATGCTCGTGCCCGGCGCGATCATTTCACCCGTCTTAGCCGCGCGGACCTACGCTGCTTTGCTTCGATCCATACGATCAGCGATCAGCGAGCCCGCTATGGTCGTCCTGCTTGTCTGGCGAAAACCGCGAGCGCGCTGGTTTAGGGGGGTCGGAGCTGTGAATATCGGCATGCCGGCGCTCCCGTCAGTTGGGTGGGCGTCCAAGTCCAGCTTTGGAAGGAAAGGAAAGCCTGGTCGTGACCGATACCAAGCGTCGGCCGGACCATACTCGTCGCTCCAATGGATGGGAAGCGCAGGCACCGACCAAGGCCACGGGCGGTGTGCCGACCGTCTTCTGGCAGTCCGACGGCACAGCCTACGCAATGATGGTCTCAGTAGCCGGACCGGATCGAGAGACAGGCGAAACGGTGCAAGTAGCTGCGCGGGCATGTGGCTCCGAAATTAGGGCTCATCGCGAGACGCCCGAGCCTCGAGTCAGGAGGTGGCAGCCCCTACAGAGACATGAGGGCGCGGTCCCAATACGGGTTCCGAAGGGTCGAGCGCAGGCGCATCTGCTTCCAGGCGCCATATTTGTAGAAGTCGAAGTCGATGCTCGAGGTTATGTTCTGGATCATGCACCACAGCGACCATTTCAGGTCGCCCAGCATCTGGTAGACAAGCATGCGCGCCCTGATGCTGGCCTCGACACGACCGAAATAACATTCGATCGCCTCATCTTGCATTGCATCGCTCAGGACCATTTCCCCGCACCAGGTGGCGAGATCGCAGCATCGGTCGTTGTTCGACGCGTATTCGAGGTCAACGATGACGATTCTGCCGTCCTCCGTCAGCAGGAAGTTGGCAGGCGCCGGGTCGTTGTAGCATGGGACGATATCCAAGCCCGACGCTTCCAACGCGGCCCGCGCCGATAGGTACTGCGCATGGATGGCAGGAAAATCGTGCGAGAACACGCCGCCAAGTTCATGCAACTGGATAATATGCTCTTCGATCATGTCGAATAGGGTCTTGGTCAAGCCGAGGGGGGCGGAATCGTTGAAGGTGCGGAACAGCTTGATGGTGCGCGTCCTGATCTCCGCGGAGTGGAAGTCGCGCGTCGTGCAGGGGCGCGACCGCTCGACGAAGTCGCAGATTTCGACGCCGCGGTCACTGAGATCATCGTAGGTGCGGGGCCCGATGCCAAGCAGGTGCGCGCGCCTGCCTGCCTCGAGCGAAGCGCTGCGATCGATGAACTTCTCGGTTCCGGGGCCCGGCATCTTCAGGAAGAAGGTCTGCCGTTCACCTCCGATCCTGATGTGCCAATTGGAATTGCTGAAGCCGCCGAAGATCGGCCGGTAATAGATATCCTTGCCCTGCCATGTCGGGACCAGGGAGAGCATTGTCTCCAATTGTCGCTCGGAGGGTGAATGGCCTTCCCCGCACTTCCGTTCCATGACAGGGTTCTCAGACCATTCTCGCATACGAGCCGAAATCGACGCTTCCGAGCGCGGCGCGGCAGCGGATGAAGCGCCAGAACCCGTATCGGTAGAACTCGACATCTTTGCGTTGCGAGGTGGCGTCCATGACGAGACCCCAGAGACCCCATGCGAGATCGTCGGCGATCGCGTAGAGACGCGCGCGACGGAGACTTGCCGGCCTGGCCGTGCCTTCGAACATTTCGAGGGCCGGGAGGAAATCCTTCTCGTCTTCGAAAACTTCGTTGATCAGGATCCCGATCTCAAAATAAGGGTCGACGTTGCCGGCGCCGTCAAAATCCACGAGTTCGATCCGACCATCCGGCGCGATGAGGATGTTCGAGGCCATGCCGTCGGCATGGGAGGGCACACTGTCGACCCCCGACGCGGCGATCATGCGCTCAAAGCGCAAAACTTGCTCGAACAGGACCGGAAGGTCGGCCGGAGCCTGAGCCACGGCCCGGTCGCATTCCTGCTTCAGCGCGCGGATCCGGTCGAACGGCGACACCGGGATCGTGAAGCGCGGTCCACCGTGGATCTTGCGTTTGACGCCGATCACGTCATTGAGGACGTCCAAATTTTTCAGGTCGCTGACACGGGCGGTCGCCCAGCCGTTGCGATATTCCATAATGCAGGTCGCGCGCCGCGCATCGATGGCAAGGACTTCGGGCGCGCAGTTGAGGCCGGCCGCCTTGCGTTGCGCATCGAAGGATGCGGCCGCATCGATGAAGCGGCGCTGGTCGGGCTGGATGGTTTTGAGCAGGAGCGACGGATGTTGGCCATCGACCGAGAGAAGCAGGCGGGTGCTGTCCACGC
Organism: Mesorhizobium sp. BR1-1-3; assembly: GCF_020165455.1. Taxonomy (NCBI): domain Bacteria; kingdom Pseudomonadati; phylum Pseudomonadota; class Alphaproteobacteria; order Hyphomicrobiales; family Phyllobacteriaceae; genus Mesorhizobium; species Mesorhizobium sp. BR1-1-3. The sequence continues at coordinate 430,386 of NZ_JAIUIC010000005.1, read as the reverse complement.
CGCGATGCGACGGGACGAGGATGCCAGGCTCCATCTCCTGTGCCGATCCGCACAGCTGCGGTCCGGCACCAGAGGAGGCGGGTTGGTCGGGCATTGCCAGACAGAAGTCGTCGGGCACCGTGAGGTCATCCGCTACATGGGAGCGGAGTTCTTGCGTTGCGGCCCGGAGGCGATGAACGTCCATCGGGCCGATGCGGCGAGCCAAACCCTTTCGCGACAGAGCAATTTCCATGAAGGCAGCGGAACCCATGTAATCCAAGTAAGCACAACCCGCCGGCGACGGCCGGTCCACGAAAGGGAGCGGGGGAGGCGCGCTAGCAGGAAACGCAATGCTATATCTATGCGGGCCTGAGTAAAGTGCCGACTTGTCCTATCGGCGCCGAGGCGCTCTCAAACGCGGATGAGGTCGACGCCCAGTTCGGCGAAGCGCTGGACGAATTCTTCGCCGACGCCTTTAGTTGTGATGACATGGTGGGCGTCGCCGAGCCCGAAGGCGCGAACCGAGCCGAAGCGCCCGAACTTCGATGGGTCGGCCACCATGACGGTGGTGCCGGCCTGACGCCTTGCCTCGTCGTGAAGGGCGACCTCGTCCTCGCCGAAGCCCATGAAGCCGTGGTCGACGTGGACGGCGCTAGCGCCCATCAAAGCGAGATCGAACCGGTGTCCGTTCAGCGCCATGATGGTGGAATGCCCGAACGTTGCCTGATATTCCGGCACCATTGGACCACCCAGCACGCGCACGCTGGTGCCCCAGCCGTGGGAGAAGAAATGCGCCGCGATCGCGATGGAGTTCGTGAAAATCGTCAGGTCCTGATGCTTGTGAAGGTGCTTCACGCAGGCCAGGGTAGTGGTGCCCGAACTGACGAAGATCTTCATGCCGTTCTGGACCAAGCTGGCGGCCTTTTCGGCAATCAGGTTCTTTTCCGGCGCATTGACCCGGTTGCGCTCGCCGAACGGCTTGTCGCCATCGGCCGGCGTGAGTACCGCGCCCCCATAGACGCGCCGGGCAAAGCCATTCATTTCGAGTAATCGCAGATCGCGTCGGATGGATTCCGGACTGACTTCGAGGCGATCGGCGAGCAGATTGACGCTCGCGCGCTCATTCGTGCGCAGTATTTCGAGAATCTTTTCCTGCCGAAACCCCGAAAATCTCATGGACCGAATCTGCCTGTAACCATTTGAGTCATTGCCGACCTTAGTTAATTCCGGCCGCGCCGGACACTACGACCAAGCCGTTTGCGTCCAGGGACGCAAAAATTCTCGCGTCAAGCTAGGCCACATCGGCAAACCAGTCAAATCCAACTTAAATCCGTCAAATCAGCAGATGCGTCAGCGAACCTTTCCGTTTCAGGGGTTTGCAAAGAAATCTGATTTTTCACAGCAGAGCCGATCGGGGCCTTGACCCAAGTCTGATGTGCCGATATTGGTCGTTTTGACCGATTTGTGTAATTTGAGAGACTGGCAAAATCGGTCAGACGCGGATCTCGCGTCCTCAGCCGTTCAGGGTTCTGGGCGGTAAGGGTTCGTCCAGCATTGGGGCGACGCGCGCCATACCGCGCGGCAAACCATTGAGTACGTCTGATTGGGGCGGCATCGACCGGCCATCGAAACAAACCGTCCGTTTGCAGCACAACTGAAGGTCAAAAAGGGGAACAGGATCAATGATTACGCGTAGAGACATTATGGTTGGCGCGGGAGCGCTTGGCGTGGCCGGCGTGCTCGGCAAGGTCGCCGTGCCGGCCAATGCGCAGGGCAAGAAGTCACTCGTGCTCGCGTCCATGGGACCCGTCACAGGTAATTGGGATCCGACTTCCCACACGACCCTCGGTCAGGGCAATTTCGAAAAGTTTGTCTTCAATGCGTTGACGCGTGCCCCGATGCGGGACGGCGAGGCGGACCTGCTCGAACCCGCGCTGGCGGAAAGCTGGAAGCTGATCGACACCAACACGTTCGAATTCAAGCTGCGCGACGGCGTGAAATTTCACGACGGCAAGGAATTCAGCGCCGAGGACGTCAAGGCGACGCTCGAATACTCCTGCGACCCGGCCCGCCCGGCCGCTTCCTTTTGCCCCGGAAAGGTCGATGTAGAAATCGTCGATCGCCTTACGGTGCGACTGCACACCGAGAAGCACGGCTATCCGGCATCGGCTTGGTGGTTCATTTCAAGCGTCATCCCGATCCTCTCTGCGAAGGATGTTGCTGATCCGAAGATTCTGCAAAAGCGTCCGAACGGCACGAACGCCTTCAAGTATGTCGAGACCAACGGCGACAAAAATATTCTTCACGCATATGACGACTTCTTCGGCGGGCGTCCGAAGATCGATGAGGTCGTCTATGCCTATGTTCCGGATGCCAACACGCGGGTTCTCGGCCTCCTGAACGGCCAGTACCACATCGCCGAACGTCTCGAGCCGGAACAGTACGCATCTCTCGCAGGAAATCCGAAGGTCACCACTCGCAAGGGTCTCACGACCGAGAACAAATATCTGCATTTTCGCTGCAACAAGGCGCCCTTCGACGATCCGCGCATCCGCCTGGCGGCATGCCACTCGATTGACCGCAAGCAGATTCTCGAACTGATGGGTGAAGCGGCGCTCGAGTCAAGCTGTTACGTCTCCCCGATGAAGTTCGGCTTTACCGACATCAAGGGATATCCAGACTACAATCCCGAGGAAGCGCAGCGTCTGCTTGCCGAAGCTGGCTTCCCGAACGGGGCGGGGCTGCCGCAGCTCGAATATATCACATCGATCGGCTTCTATCCCAAGACCAAGGAGTATGGCGAATTGATCGCCGCGATGCTCCAGGAGCAGGGCTTCAATGTCCAGTTGACGGTTCTCGAGCCGGCGGCCTGGGAAGTGGCGATCTATCGCCGCGCCGACGGCCAAGGCCAGGGCCATATGTGCGACGTCGGCTGGATGACGCCATCGCCTGAGCCGGACCTCGTCCTGCGGCCCAACTGGCATTCCAGCGCGGCGCTGATTTCAGGCATCAACGATCCCGAGATCGACGCGGTCCTGGACAAGGAGCGCAACGCGCCCAATCCGGAACAGCGGCTGAAGATCCTCACCGAGGAGACCTTCCCGACGATGGCCAAAAAAGTCCCGAGCTTCTCCCTGTTTTCTGCGCTCACCTTCCACGGCGCCGCCAAGAACCTCGAAGGCGCGGTCTATCTGCCCTACGGGCCGATCGACCTATCGAAGGCGGATCTCGTCTAACCCTTGGCCAGCAGCGTCGCCATGCGGCGGCGCTGCTCCTTTGTGAGCCTGCCGAAATGCTTTTCGCCATAGACTTCTTCGTTCGCCGTCTCGCGCAAGGCGTGATTATCGTGGCGGGCATCGCCCTGTTGATCTTCACCCTGCTACGGGTGGTGCCCGGCGACCCAGTGCGGCTGATGCTCGGCCCGATGGTTTCGCAGTCCGTGGCGGAGCAGACGGCCAAGGAGCTCGGCCTGCGTGATCCGATAATCGTCCAGTTCGGGCGGTATATGACCCAGATCGTCCGCGGCGATTTCGGTCGATCCTTCGTGCGCAGCGCCCAGGGCGGCAGCACTGGAGGCTCACGCGGCGAATCAACCTTCGATGCCAGCAACCGGGCGCCGGTCATCGAGCTGATCGGCGCGACTTTGCCCTACAGCCTGCTGCTTGCGGGCCTTGCCTTCCTGATCTCACTGTCGATCGCGGTTCCGCTCGGCATCTGGGCGGGCCTTAACGCGGGCAGGGCGCCCGACCGATTCGCGCTCTACCTGAGTTCGGTCCTCGTCTCGCTGCCCAATGTATGGCTCGGACTGGTGTTCATTTATCTGTTGTCGGCCAAGACGGGCTGGCTGCCTGCAATCGGCTACGAGAACTGGACCTATGCCATCCTGCCGGCCTTGGTCCTGGCGGTGGAACTGATCCCGATCATCGTCCGGTCGCTCTCGGTTTCGGTCTCCTCCAACCTCCTCGAGCCCTATGTCTATGTTGGCCAAATCCGCGGGTTGACGCGACGGCGCATGATCTCGGCGCATGTTCTGCGTAACTCCGGGATACCCCTTCTGAACGTGTTGGGCATCCAGGCGGTCGGACTGATCCTCGGCTCGCTGTTCGTCGTCGAATACCTCTTCAACTATCCGGGGATAGGCCTGCTCATGATCAATGCGGTGTTCCAGCGCGATTTCCCGATCATCCAGGCGATCGCGATCTTCGCCTGCGCCGGGCTCGTCGGTGTGAACATCCTCGTCGATTTCGCTTCGACCACGATCGACAGAAGGCTCCAGTACTGATGTCCGAACACACCATCGTCGAAGAGGACGTCAGCGTTCCCCAAAAAGCCCGAAGCCTCGGCGCTAATATCTTCCTTCAGGCTTTCAAGACGCCGGAGTTCCGGGTCGGGGCGGTAATTTTCATCGCCGTGATCCTGCTCTCGGTCGCCGCGCCGGGCCTGCTCGGACTTTCCGCGACGAAGTTCAATGTCGGCCTGAAGTTCTCGCCCCCCTGGCCTGCCGAAGGCTCGGTCTGGCCTCACGTGATCGGCACCGATCAGCTCGGCCGCGACCTGCTCGCGCGTTCGCTGATCGGCCTGCGGAACGCGCTGATGATCGGTATTACGAGCGTGGTGGGCATGTTCGTGCTCGGTTCGGCCGTCGGGATGCTGGCCGGCTATGTCGGTGGCTGGACCAATCTGATCCTAATGCGCATCACCGATGCCCAAATGTCGATTCCGGTGATCATCCTGGCCATCACCATCCTCGGCGTAACGCGGCCGACGCCGCTGACTGTCATCCTCGTCTTCATCCTCGCGGGATGGCCCGGCTACGCCCGCGTGGCGCGCAGCGTCACCATGTCGGAACGGCGCAAGGAATATGTGCGTGCGGCCAAAATCCTGGGCGCATCGGACCTGCGCATATTGCTGGTGCATATCGCGCCTAACATCCTGCCGCCGATCGCGTTCGTCGCCGTGCTCGACGTCGCGCGAATGATGATCTTCGAAGCCATCCTCGGCTTTATCGGCATCGGCATCCAACCGCCCACGCCTACATTCGGGACGATCATCGCCGACGGCACCAAGTATCTCCTGAATGCGTGGTGGATCACCACCATTCCCGGCCTGCTGCTGGCGATATCGCTGTGCAGCATCAACCTCATGGGGGGGGCCCTTGAACGCTCCCGCAACAAGCTACTCCAAGGTGTCGTATGAGCGGGGAGAGTGCCAGCATTATAGAGGTTTCAGGCCTGTCGGTCGATCTAGCGCTGCAAGGCGGCGCAAGGCGCGCTGTTCTTCGGGACGTCAACCTCTCGGTTTCCCAGGACGAGGTCCTCGGCATCATCGGTGAAAGCGGCTCGGGTAAGACAGTCCTGTCGCGCGCACTCGTCAACTGGATAAGTCCGCCGCTGGTCGTGACCGGTGGGACGATTGCCTACCATGGCCGCAACCTGTTCGATCTCGCGCCCGCCGAGATGCAGAGACTGCGAGGGCGCAAGGTGGCCTATATTGGCTCCGACCCCGGCAGCGCGCTCGATCCGACCATCCCGGTCGGACAACAGATCATCGAGAAGCTGCGCGCCGTCGAGCCAGGCATTTCGACGGCGGAAGCAAAGGCGCGCGTGCTTCGTGTCCTCGACGCGGTCCGCATTCCTTCGCCAGCGCAGCGCTTCCAAGAATTTCCTTTCCAGTTCAGTGGCGGGATGATGCAGCGCGTGCTGATCGTCGATGCCCTGGTCACCAACCCTGACCTGCTCGTCGCCGACAACATCACGCAGCCGCTCGACGTGACCGTCGCCGCCCAGATTCTTCGCCTGCTGAGGGATCTCCAGCGCGATTTCCGCACGGCGGTCATCTTCGTCTCCTCGGCGCTCGGTGTCGTTAACGAGATCGCAGACAACGTCCTTGTGCTCGCCGATGGCCGCGTGGTCGAGTGCCAGGAGACCCGTAAACTGATCGACGACCCCCAGCACAACTATACGCGCAACCTCATCAAGAGCGTGCCGCGCATCTGGGACGCTGAGCGGGTCACCGCCGCGCCGGCCTTGGCCAAGGACGACACACGCGAGATCATCCTTTCGGTCCGCGACGTCTACCGTTCCTACGCAACCAAGGACCGTGAGAGGCTGTTTGCGTATCGGGTCGTCCAGGCCGTCCGGGGCGTCTCCTTCGATGTCTACAAAGGCGATAATCTCGGCATCGTGGGCGAATCCGGTTGCGGGAAGTCGACGCTTTCGCGTCTACTCAGCCGCCTCGAAGCACCCAATCGCGGCCAGATCCTGTTCAAGGGCCAGGACATCGCGCATCTCGGCCGAAAGAAGCTGCTTGATCTGCGCCGTCGGTTCCAGCTCCTGCTGCAGGATCCCTACAACGCCATCCCGCCACATTTGGCCATTGGCCGGACGATCGCCGAACCGCTGCGCATCCATGGCGGAATGAGCGCCAAGGAGATCGGCGAGAAGGTCGCCTACACGATGAACGAGGTGGGGTTGCGCCCCGAGTTGACGGACAAACTGCCGGTAGGGCTCAGTGCGGGCCAGCGGCAACGCGTCAACATCGCCCGCGCCATGGTGCTGGACCCGGAACTGCTGATCCTCGACGAGACGCTGTCGGCACTCGACCAAGTGGAACAGGGCAAGCTGCTCGACCTTTTCGAGCGCCTGCAGGCCCGCCACGGCATGACCTACATCTATATCTCGCACGATCTGAGCATGGTGCGCCGCGTCTGCAATCGCGTGGCCGTCATGTATCTCGGTCGCATCGCCGAACTCGCCGGCAACGAGGCGACTTTCTTCGATTCCGGCCATCCCTACACGCGGGCACTGCTCAGTGCGGTTCCGGCGATCGAGCACAAGCCCTACGACGCGGCGACCTATCTCCTGGAAGGCGAGCCGCCGGACCCCATCGACATTCCTTCCGGCTGCACGTTCCGCACGCGCTGCCCGTTCGCATTTGACCGCTGCGCAACGGAGGATCCGGCGCTGCTGAAACGACGCGACGAGGATTATGCCGCGTGCCATCTCGTCGAGGCCGGCTTGTCGGCCCCAAGGCTGATGCCCGCGCTCGATCTGAGCGGCCCGTAACAGGGGCGCAGTCCCAGACCGCGCCGGGCCCCCTAACCCCGGCGCGGTGCCCCGCAATCCCGATGAGGCAAGCGTATCATGGAATTCGACTATATCGTCGTAGGTTCGGGCAGTGCGGGTTCACCGCTTACAGCAAGGCTTGTCGAAAAGGGCGCGAGCGTCCTTCTCCTTGAAGCGGGCAAGCGCGAGAAGTTACATCTTACGCGCATACCGGCTGCGCTCATGTATACGATCGGTAACAACCGCTACGACTGGAACTATGTGACTGAGCCGGATCCCAGCCGCAACGGCCTGCGGGAATCGTGGCCGCGAGGGCGCGTGCCCGGCGGATCTTCGGCCATCAACGGCATGATCTTCATTCGCGGCGCCGCTGCCGACTACGACGCTTGGGAGGCGTTGGGAAACAAGGGGTGGGGCTGGAGTTCGGTTCTGCCATATTTCCGCAAGATGGAGACTGCCGATAACGATAAGGATAACGCCTATCGCGGTGGCATGGGACCGTTACGTGTATCAGCCCTGCGATGGAAGCACCCCTTATCGGCCAAATTCATCGACAGCTTCGTGAATGCTGGCGTGCCCCTGAACGCCGACCTTAACGGAAGGTCCCACGAGGGTGTCGCTTGGAATCAGGGCTCCACCAGAGGCGGCATTCGTCATTCGGCATTCGACGCGTTCATCGTGCCTCGCCTCGGTGACGCCAAGCTCACATTCATGGACGATGCGTTGGTTGAGCGCATCGTGCTGGAAGGCAATCGGGCTATCGGCGTCGACATCCTGCGCGGCAGCCAGAAGATGCAAGCCAAGGCACGGCGCGGCGTAGTCTTGTCAGCCGGATCCATCAACTCGCCGCAGATACTGATGCTCTCGGGCATCGGCGATCCGGACCAACTGGTCCGCCATGGGATTGGCGTGCGGGTCGCAAGGCCCGAGGTCGGCCGCAACCTGATGGAACATCCGGGCCTCTATGCCCGTGCGGAGATGGACGTCAAGACGGGGAATGCCTTTGCATCGCCGATCGGACGGGCAAAAGCGTTCGCCGAATGGATCCTTTCGCGAAACGGCGTGTTGAGCGTGCCCACTGCCCAGGTGCTCGCCTTCCTGAAATCCACGCCGGACAGGGAAATGCCGGACCTCCAGTTTCATCTCTTCCCCTTCGGATATTTCAACGACAACGGCCGTTTGCACGTGCCGACGCGCAACCTTGTTACCATCCTGGCCAACGTCAACTATCCCAAAAGCACCGGCTACCTCGAGCTTCGTTCCAGCGACCCGCGACAGTCGGTGGCAATCTATCCGCGCTTGCTCGACCATCCACACGATATTGCCTGTGTGCTGCGCGGCTTGGATTGGATACGGAAGCTAGCCTCGACGCCCCCGTTCGGCAGCCATGTGCGCGAACTCATCGACGTGCCGGCTGAAGGCGCGGGGCCTGCGGCGGACGAAGCCTATGCGCGCAAGGCCACGGTGCCGTTCCTGCATCCGGTGGGCACTTGCCGGATGGGACCAGACGAAAGCGCAGTCGTCGACCCGCAGCTTCGCGTACGGGGCACCGAAGGGCTCTGGGTCGCGGATGCCTCGATCTTCCCGCGTCATATCGCCGGCAACACCAACGCGACGGCAATTATGATTGGCGAGCGCGCGGCCGACCTCATCCATCCCTAGCGGAGAAACTGGTAAGAGGCGCAGACGCGACGAAGAATTCCGCGCCGCTCTCGATCGCTTTATGGCGGACGACGTCGCCTGCCAGAAACGTTGTGCCGAGGCAGCCGAGTCGCCCCACGGCATGGGCGGCAAGCAGCCGCACAGGGCGTAGGCCCGAAATTGTGCGCAATCCTTCGGCTGGCCGGGGCCGCCTTCTCCTCGGTGCCACACAGTGGCAGTCGTCGCGACGTGAGGGGCGGCGGCGGATACCACCGCGACGGCCGCCATCCGGCCAAGCTTCGCTAATCCAGCACCCGCTCGTCGACTTCATCGATACGTCTTGTGCCGGTCAGCGCCATGGTGACGGACGGTTCCTTGCGAGGGATCTCGATGGTGGTCGCCACCGGACTCTCCGCCGGCCCCAGACGCCTGGCCGGACCGCACGCCGCCGTCGAACAGCACTTCCGTTTCGGAGCCTACCGCTTCAACGATTTTCGGCAGCTTCGAGATCGTTGAGGGCGCGCCATCCAACTGCCGGCCGCCATGATTGGACACCACGATCGCGGTCCCACCGGCCTTGCTGCCAGTACGTGAATCGTCCATCGAGAATGCCCTTGAGGATGAGCTTGCCGGGCCAGATGCTCCCGATCCACTCGCGTTTTGCCAGTTGAGCGTGGAATCGAATTGATGCGATACCCAGTCCCCCAGTTCCTTGACGCCTTGCTCGCCTTTCACATGGCCGGCGAGATTGCCGAACGTTTAGCGCTTGGCGGTGAGCATTCGCCAGGCCCAACCGGGTTTGGTCGCTATGTCGAGAAGATTGCGCACGGTCAGAGACGGCGGAACCGAGAGCCCGTTCTTGATGTCGGCGTGGCGCTGTCCCAGCACCTGCAGGTCGACCGTGAGCACCAACGCGCTGCAGCGGGCAGCCGCTGCGCGCTCGACGAGCGAACGCACGAAGTCGCGGTCCTTCATCACATAGAGCTGGAACCAGAACGGCTTATCGACGGCCTCTGCAACGTCCTCGATCGAGCAGATCGCCATCGTTCCGAGCGTGTAGGGGACACCGGCAGCCTGTGCGGCGCGGCAAGCGAGAATCTCCCACTGCATCCCGCCAATGCCGATCGGTGCCGATGCTATTGGTAGCGATGCCTTTTAGCCGAGGATAGTTGTTCCAGTGTCCCGTCGCGAGACGTCGACCAGCAAACGCTGGCGAAACGTCAGGCGCTCCAGATCGGGCGCTGTTGGCGCGCAGCGTCTGTCCGGAATAGGCGCCGGCCTCGACACAGTCGAAAAAGGCTCGCGGAACGCGGCGGCGGGTCACCTGACAGAGGTCCTCATGCAGGTCAGGAGCGCAGGCGCCGGTGAAGCCTTGGTCCGGTCGCCCAGGGTTGTGGCTTCCGTGAATTGTTGGAGATCGGGCACTGCGGTGATCAGCCTGTCCTTTCTCGGCTCCCAACGAATATTAGACAATCGCTGGTCCATTGAATGTCGAGACCGCACGGATATGAACTCATTATCGAGTATACATTCATCGGCGTTAGCTCCGTGCGCCGATCCTCCGACCAGACCAGGCCAGCGATATTGCAGGTGGCTTTCAAGCCCTTTCGCCGCCGGGGATTCTTTCGCGTCGGCATGGACGAGACCGCAAGCACCGCTGGCGTCACCAAGAAGACCCTCTACTACCACAGCAAGGACGGCATCGACCTGTCAGGAGGTGCGGAGCAACTGGTCGACAAGCTCTTCGGTGGACTGGCCACATGGTCGTCCAAGCCACCTTAGGCGGGGTCGGGATTACGCGGCTGGCAATCGAGCTTGCCCATCTCTCGGGGCATCCCGCGCGTTCGATGGCGCGTCAGCACAAGGCGCTGATGGAGAAGCACTTGGCGACCTGCTCGCCGAAGCTGACGTGCCCGGCGAGCGGGCGCGCGAGGTGTTCCTGCTGATAGAAGGGCGATGGTCATGATCCTGGTCCATGGCGACGCTTACGATGAAGCGGGCACCTCTCCATGAGACCGCCATCAGCACACGCTCGAAGTCGCGCTGAGACAGCTGAAGTAGGGCGGGCCGTCCTCGCACCGCGCCAGATAGTTCTTCAGCAGCAGATAGAGGATTGCGCCACCGGCAAGGGCCAACACGCTCATGAACAGAGGAATTGTGAACCCGTGCCAGATAGCCAGACTATACTGTGGCATCGCGGGTCCTAGGACGGAGGTGACGGCGGTGTGGAGGAACGGGCCGATGGTCAGGCCGGGTACGGTCCCAACCAGGAGGCAGGCGAGGACAAGAAGTTGGATCGGAAACCGCATGAAAACGGCGGTTCGTGAGGCTTGCGAGGCAGATCGCCCGGCAGCAACCCGTGCGCTACAACAGCCATATCTTTCTTCCAGCTGGTAACGAACCGTGACGGATTCCAAACGCCTTAACCGGCGATCGCTTCGCGCGAAATGTCGGAATACGAGTTATTTTGATCACCTTCCCGTGAGCAATCTACCGGCTCCGGAACTTCCGCCGGGCCTCTCAGTTGGGCGCCATCACGTCGGTCCAAGTTCAAATCATTCTGGGCGAGGGGATGCCGCAAATCTTTGCAAGGAGCGCCAATGGCATCACCCGGTTCGTGCTGTGGGGCGGGGTGTGCACCATGCTTCTGGTTGCGACCGCCGGCACGGCGCTGCTGCGCTCGAGCTTTTTGACCGGCGTCGGCGAGGCAGCGGCACAGCCGGTCCCTTTCAGCCACAAGCACCATGTCGGCCAGCTCGGCATCGATTGCCGCTATTGCCATAACGGCGTTGAGACGTCCAATTCAGCCGGGCTGCCGGCGACCGAAATCTGCATGACCTGTCATTCGCAGCTCTACACCAATGCCGCCATGCTGGCGCCGATACGCACCAGCCTTGCCAGGAGCCAGCCGCTGCATTGGCAGAGGGTCAATTCGGTCCCGGACTTCGTTTACTTCAATCATTCCATCCACGTGAACAAGGGCGTCGCCTGCGAGACCTGCCACGGCGCGGTCGACGAAATGCCGTTGACGGCGCGGGCCGAGCCGCTGAGCATGGAATGGTGCCTTGCCTGCCACCGTGATCCCGAGCCCAATCTGCGGCCGCCGCAGGACGCTTTCCTGATGCACTGGAACCCGCCGGACGACATCGCAAGAATCCGACGGTCGCTCGTCAAGCTGCTTGACGTCCATCCCGAGACCATGACCGACTGCTATGTCTGCCACCGCTGACAAGGATGCACCCGCAGGCGCTGCCGGTTCGCGGCGTTCATCGGCCGCCGGCGATCTCTGGCGCAGCTTGGACGAAATGGCCGGTACGCCGGATCTCGGCCGCTTCATCGAAGCCGAATTCCCTTCCATCGCCGAGCGCCTGCCGCAGAATCTCGACCGTCGCACGCTTTTGAAGCTCGCTGGCGCCTCGCTCTCGCTGGCAGGCTTGACCGCCTGCGGCCGGGCTGAGGACATCGTGCCGTATGTGCGCCAGCCGGAGAACGTCATTCCCGGCCGGCCACTTTACTATGCGACGACGCTTTGCAGCGGCGGCTACGGCATCGGCGCCGTCGTCGAGAGCCACGAAGGCCGGCCGACCAAGGTGGAAGGCAACACCGATCACCCCGCCTCGCTCGGCGCCACGGATGCCGTCATGCAGGCTCAAGTGCTGGCCCTGTTCGATCCGGACCGCTCGCGTACCCCGCTGAAGAATGGCGAGCCGGCGCCCTACAGCGATTTCCTGGGGGATATGGCCAAGCTCACCTCTGACTGGACGGCTTCGGGTGGGAAAGGCGCGGCGCTGCTCATCGAGACCGGCACTTCGCCGACGATGAAGGCGCAGATCGACGCGCTTCGCAAGCAATATCCGGAACTTCGCATCTATCGCCACGATCCGCTTGCCGCGACGGCCGACGAGGAGGCCGCGACGAAGCTGTTCGGCCGGGCATTGACGCCACTCTACCGCTTCGACCGCACCCAGGTGATCTGCTCGCTGGACGCGGATTTCCTCGGCGAAGGGCCGGGTGCGCTCGCCTATTCGAAGCAGTTCGCGGCGCGAAGGCGCGTGCGTAAGCCGGGCGACGCGATGAACCGGCTCTATGCGGTGGAGTCGACGCCGACCATTACCGGCGCGGCCGCCGACCACCGCAGGGCGGCAAGACCAAGCGAGGTGGAGGCAATCGCGGCTGGACTGAATGCCGTGCTGGGCGGTGCGGGTGATGCGGCCGCAGCCGACCGGCAATGGATTGCCGCCGTTGTCGACGATCTGAAGGGCGCCGGCCGCAACGGCTTGGTCTTGCCCGGATCGCAGCAGACCGCGTTCGTCCACGCGGTGGCGCTGGCCATCAACGGCCGGCTCGGCGCCTTCGGCAACACGATTGACCTCATCGAACCGCCGCATGCGGTCCCTGTCGATGGCGACCTATCCGATCTCGGCGAGGCGATCTCGGATGCCGCAATCGACACGGTCGTCGCGCTTGGCGCGAACCCGGTACATACCGCGCCTGCCGGCCTCGATGCGAAGAAGACGTTCGGATCGCTGAAACTGCTTGTCCATTTTGGCCTCTACCGCGACGAGACGGCGCTCCTGGCGCAATGGCATGTGCCGGCCGCACACGATCTTGAAAGCTGGAGCGACCTGCGCGCCTTCGACGGCTCCGCCTCGATCGTGCAGCCGCTCATCCTACCGCTGTTTGGTGGGCGGACGGTGCACGAAATCCTGGCGGCCCTTGCCGGCACGTTCGATGCCGACGCGCTGATGCTGGTGCGCCGAAATTGGGCGCAAAGCTTGGACGATGCCGCCTGGCGCAAGGCTTTGCGCGACGGCGTTGTCGCGGGCACCGCTGCCGTTCCCGTCGCAGTCCAGCCGCCGGCCGACCTCGCCGGCCTGCGGCCGCGCGCCGCGCCAGCCAAGGAGGTGGAAATAAGGTTCACGGCCGATCCCTTCCTACGCGACGGCCGCTACGCCAATTCGGCCATGCTGCAGGAACTGCCGCGCCCGCTGACGAAGGTCGTCTGGGGCAATGCGGCTCTGGTCTCGCCGGGGACGGCCGCGCGCCTGAAGCTTGAGAACGGCCGCACGGTGAACCTCGACCGCAACGGCCTCAGCCTCGATGCGCCGGCCTGGATCGTGCCCGGCCATCCGGACGACACGGTGACGCTCTCCTTCGGTTTCGGCCGCAAGGCGCCCGGTGCGGTGGCGCCGCTGGCGGCGGGATACGACGCTTTCCTTTTCAGGACCGCCGACGCGCCTTGGTTCGCTGACGGCGTCGCGCTCTCGCCGCGCGACGAAACGCAGCCTGTCGTCACCACCCAGCATCACCATGCGATGGAGGGCAGGCCGATCGTGCGCCACGCCTCGCTGGCGGAATTCGCCAGAAATCCGGATTTCGTGCGCGACGGCGTGCCGCCGGCGCCGGCCGAGTCCATTTATCCGGACTGGACTTACCACGAAGAAGCCTGGGCCATGTCGATCGACCTTTCGGCCTGCGTCGGCTGCATGGCTTGCGTCGCAGCCTGCCAAGCCGAGAACAACATAGCCACGGTCGGGCCGGACGAGGTCGCTCGTGGCCACGAAATGCACTGGCTGCGCATCGACCGCTACTATGCAGGGGCGCCGGAGGCGCCGGATACCTATTTCCAGCCGGTGCCGTGCATGCATTGCGAGAAGGCGCCGTGCGAGGTCGTCTGTCCAGTCAATGCCACCGTGCACACCCATGATGGGCTGAACGCGCAGGTCTACAACCGCTGCATCGGCACGCGTTATTGCTCGCAGAATTGCCCCTACAAGGTGCGCCGCTTCAATTTCCTTGACTATCGCGAGTTCGACAAGGGGGAGGCCGGCCCCGAGCAGGCGGCGCGCAATCCCGACGTTAGTGTGCGCTCGCGCGGCGTCATGGAAAAATGCACCTACTGTGTACAGCGCATCAGCGAAAAGCGCATCCACGCGCAGATCGAGAACCGCCCGATACGGGACGGTGAGGTGGTGACCGCCTGCCAGCAGGCCTGCCCGACGAGAGCAATCATCTTCGGCGACCGCAATCTCACCGACTCCGAAGTTTCGCGGGAGAAGGCGGCGCCGCAGAGCTACGGGCTTCTGGAAGACCTGAACACGCGTCCGCGCACCACGTATCTGGGCCGGATCAGCAATCCGAATCCCCGCCTCGCCGGCGCTTCCGAACCGGAGCCGGGCAATGGCTGAAGCGGCCACTCCCGCCCGCACGAAAAAAATGCCGCGGCGCCCGCCGGTGCTGGCCGGCCGGCACGATTTTCCCGAAATCAGTGGCCGCATCGCCTCCGTCGTGCTCGATGGGCAGTTGCCGCGCTATTTCTGGGCGGCATTTTTCCTTTGCTTCTTGCTGGTGCTGGTCTTCTTCTACTCGGTCACTTACTTGGTTGTAGTCGGCATCGGCGACATTGGGCTCAGCATCCCAGTCGCCTGGGGCACGATGATCTCCAACTTCGTCTGGTGGATCGGAATCGGCCATGCTGGCACACTGATCTCGGCCGTGCTCCTCCTGCTGCGCCAGCCCTGGCGCGCCTCGATCAACCGCTTTGCCGAGGCGATGACGCTGTTCGCCGTGGCGATGGCCGGACTCTACCCCATCCTGCATCTCGGCCGGCCGTGGTTCTTCTACTGGCTCTTGCCGCTGCCCAACACGCATATGCACTGGCCGCAATGGCGCAGCCCCCTGGTTTGGGATTTCGCGGCGATCGCCACCTACGCCACCGTGTCGCTGCTGTTCTGGTATATGGGCCTGCTGCCCGACCTTGCTGTGCTGCGCGACCGGGCGAAATCGCGCAGCGCGCAGATCTTCTATGGACTTCTGGCAATGGGCTGGCGCGGTTCTGCCTTCCATTGGGCGCGCTACGAGCAGGTTTACTATTTGATGGCGGCGCTTGCGACGCCGCTGGTGGTGTCGGTGCATTCGATCGTGTCGCTCGACTTCACCTTCGCCATTCTGCCCGGTTACCATTCGACGATCTTCCCGCCCTATTTCGTAGCCGGCGCGCTCTATTCCGGCTTCGCCATGGTGCTCACCATCGCGATCCCGCTGCGCTGGGCCTTCTCGGTCCAGGACCTGATTACGCCGAGGCACATGGACAATGCCGGCAGACTGATGCTCGCGTCCGGCATGGTCGTGTTGTACGGCTATGTTACGGAGGCCTTTTTCGCCTGGTACTCTGGCGAGGCTTACGAGCGAACCATGATGGCCGAGCGCGCCTTCGGCCCCTACGCACCGTTCTTCTGGGTGATGCTCGCCTGCAATTGCGGCGTGTTGCAACTTCTCTGGTTCCGCCGCGTGCGGCTCAATATGCCGGCGCTGTTCGCGATAGCGCTCATCATCAATCTCGGCATGTGGATCGAACGCTACGTCATCGTCGTCAGCGGCCCGAGCCGCGATTTCCTGCCGTCCTCCTGGGGCGAGCAGTCGCTGACCTGGCTGGATTTCGGCATATTGTTCGGCTCTATCGGAACCTTCTTCGCGCTGGTTTTCTTGTTCGTCCGCATCCTGCCAGCGATCACCATCTTCGAGGTCGAGGAATTGGCGCAGGAGGGCAGGGGGCAATGAGCCTCTACGGCGTCATCGCTACCTTCGCCGATGCCGACGCCCTGACGGCTGCTGCCCACGACATGCGCGATCGCGGCTACAGCCGCATGGATGCCTTCTCGCCCTATGCGGTGAAGGGGCTGGCCGAGGAGGTACTCGGCATGAGGAAAACGCGCCTGCCCTGGGTGGTGCTGGCCGGCGGCATCCTCGCCGCGCTGTTTGCTTACGGACTGATCCTGTATTCGGTAGAGATCGACTACCCGGTCAATGTCGGCGGACGGCCGCTGCATTCCTGGCCGCCCTTCGTCGTCATCGCCTTCGAGGCCGGCATTCTCGGTGCGGCGACGGCCGGCTTCATCGGTGTGCTCGCCGCCAACCGGCTGCCGCAATATTACCACCCTGTCTTCAATGCGCGGAGCTTCACCTATGCGCAGGGCGGCAAGTTCTACCTGCTGGTCGAGGCGGCCGACCCGAGATTCCGCAAAGCCGTCGTCAAGGGGCAATTGACCAGACTGGGCGCCGAAACGGTCGAGGAGGTGGAGGCGTGAGGCCGGCGTTCGCCCTCGCGCTCGCGGCCGCGCCGGCGCTTGCCGGGTGCCAGCAGCAGATGGCCGACCAGCCGCATTACGAGCCGCTGGAGGCGAGCAGCCAGTTCGCCGACGGCGCCTCGGCGCGCATGCCGGTGTCGGGCACGGTGGCGCGCAACGCCGAGCTTGCACCGGTGCCGGATGCCATCCCGCAACCGGTCACCATGGCGCTGCTGAACCGTGGTCGAGAGCGCTTCGATATCTTCTGTTCGCCCTGTCACGGCCGCACCGGCGACGGCCACGGCATGATCGTTCAGCGCGGCTTTCCGGCCCCGCCGACCTATCATCAGGAGGCGCTGCGCCGCGCGCCCGACCGTCATTTCTACGATGTCATCACCAACGGCTACGGCGCCATGTATTCCTATGCCGCGCGCGTTCCCCCGGCCGACCGCTGGGCGATCGTCGCCTACATCCGCGCTTTGCAGCTTTCCCGTCGCGCCGCCGCGGCCGATTTGCCAGAGCCGCTCCGCACCAAACTCAACGCGGAGGCGACGCAATGAAGATCGGCCTCGACAGGATCGACCGGCCTTTCCGCTGGATGCTTGCCGTAGCTGCCGTCGGGCTGCTGCTGTGTATACTCGGGCTGCTTCTTGGCGCGCAAGCGACGATTTGTGGATGGGTCACGATGGCCCTTTTCCTGCTCGGCCTGTCGCTCGGCGCCATGACGATCATGATGATCCACGGCCTGACCGGCGGCCGCTGGGGCGATGCCGCACTACCGCCGCTGAGAGCCATGGTCGCGACCCTGCCGCTGGCGCTCGTACTACTTCTTCCCGTGCTGGTCCGACCCGACTTCGTCTTCCCCTGGGCTGCCGATCCTGCCGCTCTAACCGAGACGGCGCGCCACAAGCTCGCCTATCTGAATGTGCCCTTCTTCCTCGTCCGCTTTGCAGTGTGCGTCATCGTCTGGTTCGTGCTGGCCTGGTTCCTGCTGGGCCCGACCGCGACCGTTCCCGTCAAGACTGCCCAGCAGCGCCGGGCGAGAAGCATGGGCTGCGCCGCCGGGCTGGTGGTTCACGGCTTTGCCGTTAGCGTCTTTTCCACAGACTGGATGCTGTCGCTCGAGCCTAACTTCTATTCGACCATCTACGGAATGCTGGAAGCCTCAGCCGAGACGATCGGGGCCTATGCGGTGGCCGTGCTGGTGCTAGCCGCGCGACGTTCGATCGAGACCATGCCCGGTGGCGCGGAGCGCGTGGCGCTGAGCGAAGACGTCGCCAATATGCTGTTCGGCCTGATGCTGACCTGGGCCTACCTCGCCTTCATGCAGTGGCTGATCATCTGGGGCGGCGACTTGCCCGTCGAAATCCACTGGTACATAATGCGCACGCGGAACGGCTGGCAATTCGTGCTGTGGCTGATTGCCTTGCAGTTCGTGCTGCCTTTCGCGGGCTTCCTCAGCCGCGACCTGAAGCGCAGCCATGCTGGCATCGTCTGGCTTGCCGCCATCACGCTCGCCGGACATCTTGCCGATGTGCTGTGGCGCGTCAGGCCGGCATTCGCAGGCTTTGGTCTGAGCTGGCCGGATCTGGCGGCGCTCGCCGGTGCCGGCGGGCTGTGGACGGCGCTCTTCGTGTTCGCGCTTCGGGAGCCGGAGCGCATCGCCGCCTGGCGCGAGCGGCTGGCGCGCGGGAGGTTCGCCAATGGCTGACGAACCTCGTTATCCCGAAACGCGGGACGTAGCGTCGCGCGCGCTGCTGCTGTTCGGTGGCGGGCTGGTGCTATTCCTGGTCCTCACCGTGGTCGTGCTCAGGCTGATCTTCGACACCAATGCTTATTGGCCTCTGCCCGGCGCGGCCTGGCAGGGCAATGAGGCGACGCCGGCCATGCAACGCTTCCCGGCGATCGACCTCGCCGCCTTCCGTGATCGCGAGGACAAGGAACTGGCCAAGCTCGGCTGGGTCGACCGCGCCGCCGGCATCGCCCGCATTCCCATCGGAGATGCGATGGAATTGGTGGCCAGGAACGGCCTGCCGGACTGGTCGCGGCAACTGCCTGCTCGGGTTGGGGAATGCGCTTTTCTTGGCGAAAACGTGCCCCGCGCGCCGCAGGCGGCGCGGTGCCAAGGCCAAGCGGGGCAGGGCGAGGCGAAGCAAGTCCAGCCAATGCAACCGCAGGACGGGGTGTCGCCGTCAGGGATTGCATTGCCGCATGGTGGAGCGCAGCCATGATGCGGTGGTTGCTCCTCCGATGGCTATCATGCGAAATTGGTGCCTGCTCTTTTGCGGAAGGTGCACACCCACCCCTAACTTGTCCACACAAGAGGGAGGAGCTAGGGGTGGGAAAGCGCCTGACTGCGGCCCTTGCGCTCTTTTTTGCAGTCCTCACGGCCGCCCAAGCAGTCGAACGCCCCGCCTTTGATCCGAAGATCGGCGCGCAGCTCAGCCTGGACAAACCCTTCCGCGACCAGTCCGGGGCGACGGCCACGCTGGGCGACATCCTCGCCGGCCGGCCGGCGCTGCTCATCTTCGGCTACGACAGATGCCCGAACCTGTGCGGACTTACCCAGCAGGCGGTCGCTTCCGATCTCAACAAGACCGGTCTCGACCCCAGTAACTACCGCGCTTTGTTCGTCTCCATCGACGTGACCGAGACGCAGGAAGACGCTGCCGCCGCTCGCGCCGGGGTCGCTGACGCTACCGACGCGAAGGGCCTCTCTGCCTGGCGCTTCCTCACCAGTCCCGACGGCGCCGCCGCGGCCCTGGCGGCGCAGGCCGGCATTTCGTTCGACACGCGCCCGCGCATCGACCAATTCGTCCATCCGATCGCGGTTCTGGCGCTCACTCCCGGCGGACAAATCGCGCAGGTGCTGCCGGCATTGAGCTTCGAGCCGCGCGACTTGAGGCTGGCGCTGGTCGAGGCGTCGGCCGGCAAGCTTGGGTCCGTCGCCGATCACGTCTTCCTGCTATGCGCCGGCTTCGACACTTCGAAAGGCCAGTATACGCCGGCGATCTGGGCGGCGCTAAAGCTCGGCGCCGTCGCCACGGTGCTGGCGCTCGCCACCGCCGTCCTAGCTCTTTCCTGGCGGAGGCGGGCATGAGCTTCAACGTGCCCTTCGTTCCGCAGGAAGCCTCCTCGGCGGCGCCGCAGGTTGACGCGCTGTTTTATGCGCTGCTCGCCTTCAGCCTGGCGCTCGGCCTGCTCCTGACCTGCCTGGTCGTTGGCTACGCGGTCAAATACCGCGCCGGCTCCAGCGCCGATCGCACCGGCGAGCGTATGCGCACCCTGCCGCTGGAGATCACCTGGACCACGGCCAGCCTGCTCATATCGTTCGCCTTTTTCGGCTGGGGCGCGGCGCTCTATGTGCGCGGCGGCCACCCGCCACCCGACGCCATACAGATCGCCGGACTGGGCAAGCAGTGGATGTGGACTTTTCGCCATCCCGGCGGCCAGCGCGAGATCAACGAGTTGCATGTGCCGGTCGGCAAGCCGGTGGTGGTGTCGCTTGCCTCGCAGGACGTCATCCATTCCTTCTTCGTGCCGGCCTTCCGGGTCAAGCAGGACGCGGTGCCCGGTCGCGCCACCCATGTCTGGTTCACCGCCACTAGGCCCGGCCGCTATCATCTCTTCTGCGCCGAATATTGCGGCACCCAACACTCGGAAATGGGCGGCTGGATCGACGTGATGGCGCCCGAGCAATATGCGGCGTGGCTCTCCGCCCAGGGCGAGAGCGAGTCGCTTGCGCAGGGCGGCGAAAAGCTGTTCCGCGCGCTCGGCTGCTCCGGCTGCCACGGAAACTCCAGCAAGGTGCGCGCGCCCGATCTTGCCGGCGTCTTCGGGCGGCCAGTGGCGCTCTCCGACCGACAGACGGTGGTCGCCGACGAGCGCTACCTGCGCGATTCCATCCTCAATCCCATGAAGGAGGTCGCTGCCGGGTATCAGCCGGTGATGCCCAGTTTCGAGGGGCTGGTAGACGAGGCCGAGCTGCAGATGCTGGTCGCCTACCTGAAATCGCTGTCGCCCAAAGGCGGAGCAGGTGCGGCGGGGCCTGCGGCCCAAGGCGCGGCGCAGCCGGAGGCGGTGCAATGACGAGCGAAGCGATGCAGGCCCAAAGCAATCTGGAGGAGGGCGCCGGACCGGCCGCCTGGCTTCTCACCACAGACCACAAGCGCGTGGCCTGGCTCTATCTAGTGGCGATCACCGGCTTCTTCTTTCTCGGCGGCGCCTTCGCCGTGCTGATGCGCATCGAACTCGCCTCGCCCGCAGGCGACCTCGTCTCCGACGACGTCTATAACCGGCTGTTCTCGCTTCACGGCATCATCATGGTTTGGTTCTTCCTGGTGCCGTCCATCCCCGCCACGCTTGGCAACTTCCTGCTGCCGCTGATGATCGGTGCGCGCGACCTCGCCTTTCCGCGTCTCAACCTGGCGAGCTGGTACGTCTTCATCTTCGGCAGCCTGTTCGCGATGTTTGCGGTGCTTGCCGGCGGCGTCGACACCGGCTGGACCTTCTATACGCCGCTCTCCAGCATCTATTCCGACAGCTACGTCTCGACCGCCGCCTTTGGCGTCTTGATCGTCGGCTTCTCCTCGATCATGACCGGCATCAACTTTATCGTGACCGTGCACAAATTGCGCGCCCCGGGCCTGACCTGGTTCAGGCTGCCCATTTTCGTGTGGACGCTCTACGCCACCGCCCTTGTGATGGTGCTGGCAACTCCGGTGCTGGCCGCCTCGCTGATCCTGATCGTGCTGGAGCGCGTCTTCGGCCTCGGGATCTTTGATCCCGACCTCGGTGGCGACCCGCTGCTGTTCCAGCATCTCTTTTGGTTCTACTCGCACCCTGCGGTCTACATTATGATCCTGCCTGGCATGGGGGTTGTGTCGGAAGTCATCCCCTGCTTTGCCCGCCGACCGCTATTCGGCTACAAGGCGGTGGCACTGTGCAGCATGGCGATCGCCATTTTCGGCTTCCTGGTCTGGGGCCACCACATGTTCGTCTCCGGCCAGTCGGCCTACGCCGGGGTGATCTTTTCCTTCCTTTCCTTCATCGTGGCCATTCCTTCGGCGATCAAGGTGTTCAACTGGGGCCTTACCCTGCGCAAGGGCGAGATCAGTTTCGAGACGCCGATGCTGTTTGCGCTGTTCTTCATTGCGCTGTTCACCTTCGGAGGGCTGGCCGGGCTGTTCGTCGCCTCGCTGGCGGTCGACGTGCACCTCCACGACACCTACTTCGTAATTGCCCATTTTCACTATATCATGGTCGGCGGCATGGTGATGGCCTTCATGGGCGGCATGCATTTCTGGTGGCCGAAGATGACGGGCCGCATGTATTCCGAGACGGCCGGTCGCATTGCGGCCGCCGTTAGTTTCGTCGGCTTCAACCTCACTTTCTTCCCGCAATATGTGCTGGGGTTTCTGGGCATGCCCCGGCGCTACCACACTTATCCGCCGGAGTTCCAGTTCTGGCATGTTCTGTCTTCAGCGGGCGCCGTGGTGCTCGCGATCGGTTATCTGATGCCGCTCTTCTACCTGACCTGGTCGCTATTCCGAGGCCGGCGCGCCCCGGACAATCCGTGGGGCGCCACCGGGCTCGAATGGCAGACAAGCTCACCGCCGCCGCCGCACAATTTCGCCGAAATGCCGGTGGTGACCAGACCGGCCTACGACTACCCGATGAAAGGGCTTGGAGAAAAGCGCACCGATCCGGCAGCCGGGGTGGTCTTATGAGCGCCTCGACCGAAAGCGTCGCCTTCAAGTCGGGCGAGCGCGAGCGGGCCGCCGATGCCTTCGGTATGTGGGTCTTCATCGGCTCCGAGGCGATGCTGTTCGGCGCCATTTTCCTGATCTTCTTCGTCGCCCGGCTGAGCTACGGCGCCGCCTTCGCCGAAGCCTCCAGGCACTTGTCACTGATGCTGGGAACGATAAACACAGCGGTGCTGATTACCTCCAGCTTCGCCATGGCGCTGGCGCACTTCTTCACCTCCGGTTCGCGCTGGCGGGCAGCCGGCTGGTCGCTGGCCGCGACAGCGGCGCTGGGCGTCGTCTTCCTGATCATCAAGGGCACCGAATACGCGATGGAGTTCCATCAGGGGATTGCGCCGGTGCTGGGCGGGCCCTTCACCTATCGGGGCGCCGACCCGGTGCATGCTGCCTTTTTCTTCAGCCTCTATTTCGCGATGACGGCACTGCATGGCCTGCATCTGTTCTGCGGAATTGTAGTGGTCTGCGGCACGCTGGCGCTGTGGTGGCGAACCGAGGTCTCGAGCCGAGCCCGGCGCGTGCAGGCGGTCGGCCTCTACTGGCATTTTGTCGATATCGTCTGGGTGTTTCTCTTCCCCGTCCTCTACCTGACCAACCGCTGAGCTCCGTCGTGACCGAAATCCGCAAACTCGCCTCGGCCTATGCCGGCCTTCTGGTGCTCCTGGCGCTCACTGTCGGCTCCTCCTTCATCGATCTCGGCGGCTTCAACTCAACCGTCAATCTTGCGATCGCCGCGGCGAAGGCAGTGATTATCGGGATCTCATTCATGCATTTGTCCCGGGGGGCAGTGCTTCCGCAACTCGCAGTCGCTGCTGCAGCACTTTGGCTGCTCATCTTGTTCGGCCTAACGCTGGTGGGCAGTGGATGAAAGTGCGGAGACTGCGATTTTAAAGACGCCAAACAGCCGTGAAGCTTTTCCGATCTTAATCCCATCAGCTCTGACCGATCCAAGCGACGAAGTCGTCCTTCTGCGCCCTTCCATCGAAAGGTGGAATCTGGTGCAGCGGCTAAAAACGGCGACCGAATGATGAGACTGGCCGGATACCTGAATATAATCAGCTGGTTACGGAACATTGTGTGCAAAAAACGCACAAGAAAGTTCTGCTTCTCTTCTTTTTTGTTCCTACGAGGGAGCCGCCGATAGCCCTTTCGGACGCTCTTCTGCCGACGATATTGACCGCCCCAATGCGAATGTTCGCCGGTGTATTCGTAAACCTCATTGTCCGCAGCGCCGTTCAGTCTGCTTGGGTTTCCTAGAAGCTTTTCGAATTTTCTGTCTTGCGGCTCCCGACGAGATGCGGGCCCTTCTGGAGGAGGTCGGGGTGTCTGGATCCGCTGTGGTGCAACCTTGATCCAAGCATTTATGGGGTTCGAGTCGTGCCTGGCACTGATCGTTGATACGTCTCTCTCCGGCATGCGGGTCGCCCGCGAATTGGACCGACTCATCACCGAGCGCGGCCGGCTGAGGATGATCGTCAGCGACAATGGCAGCGAGTTCACCTCGAACGCCATCCTCTCTTGGGCGGATCAGAACCGCGTCGAATGGCATTACATTGCGCCCGGGAAGTCGATGCAGAACGGCTTCATCGAGAGCTTCAACGGCCGACTGCGCGATGAACTGCTCAACGAGACACTGTTTACCTCGCTGGCTCAGGCGCGCGTAGCCATCGCCCTGTGCCCGCCGACTACAGCACCGCCCGGCCGCACTCTCAAATCGCCTGGCAGACACCGGCCGAGTTCGCCAGCACCTTCAATCCGCGGCGGCCGCTCGCGCTGCGCTATGCCAAAGGCTCCGCGCCAGCGCCCGTCGCTTCACCCGCCCAGCAGGGCACAACCCACGCCGGAAACGAACTCAAAACTGGATAAAAACTGGGGGCAACGCCACTCGCAATGCGGGGATATGAAGGGCTTGATGATGCTCAAGTGCAGCGCTTCCGCTGCCGCCACAAGGCGCTCAATTTCAGCCTGCGACGCTTCTGCGAACCTTTTGACCTAGGCATTTGGTGAACTCCGTTTTGAGGGGACCGCTGCAACGAGGATAATAATCCTACATTCCGAAGTGGGTGACCAGAGGGCTCGCTGGGGTGACCTCTCAGGATGACTTGCGCAATTACTAATTTAGTGAAGCGTTAAATGCTTCTAGAGAGTAGACGCGAGAGACCCGGTCGGTCCAGTTATGGGGCGGCATTGAGCATAAATGTTTTTTCCGCGATTCCTAATCGGGATGTTCGCCACTTCGACCGTGGCGGCGATCTGGATTCTTCTAGCAACCGGCTCGTTCTGGAAGTCGCTTGCATGGACATTGCTGATCTTGATCATTTTCCAGGTGGGATATCTCGTATTCTCATTCGCGCTTTTCTACCAGTTTGGGACGAAGAGAACCGAAGAAAAACCAAACACTGCCGAGCCTACCCGTCGGGACGGTGGTGTCTCATCTGAAGGCGGCCGATGATGGTCCCGGCTAATCCAGTACGGGCACGTAAATTAGTGTTTGGTTGAAAGCGCCGCCACACAGTCTTCCAGGATGGCCAGGCGAAACCGGAGCCACTTTAATTCTTGGCCGACTTGCGCCAGCTTTAACATACCGGCCGAGCTCGCCACTCTTCGCCTCTGCTCCTCTTCCAAAGACGAGATTTTCACGCGCAACTCGAAGGCTTCTGTAGCCTTCGAGTTCCTAACTAACATCCGGGCACGCATATCCAACCCCACGCAGAAGAAACGTCGCCCTGAAATCGCACGGGCTGCGTTAAACTCTGGCGTTCAAATCATCGAGGATTTTAGTGATCACTAAAATAATGATCGATGCACCGAGGTATGTAGATTTCCATTGCATTGTGCGCGCCATCCATGAACTCCGTGGAAAAAACTCACAGTTGGGAAGACGACGAATGAGCGCAGGGGATCGTGCGCAAGGCCCAGCGATGGTTGCGGGCGACCCTTCAACATTGACAAACCGTATTGGTGAACTCGCCGGGCGAGGCCCCCCCAACTACTGCCTCAAGCCCGACGAGCTGCCCGGGATCAGCCGGCAACCGCCTTCGGTGCAAGACGGGTGCCAGCACTTCCGTCCTGAAGTGAGACAAACGGAGACCACCATGCGCGACGCGATCTGACGGAGCGACCAGGCAACGGCTGGACGCCATGGGCGAAGGGTGCCGGCGAACACGACATCGAGAAAATCTTGTGGATGGCTCGGGTGTTGCATTTCCCGAAACTGAACTCGAGCGCTTGGTTCGACGGCAGCGAACTCGACGGCATCGCTCATTGGGGCTTCCGCAGCGAGAAGTGGACCATGAAGGCGAAGCCGGCCGACCGGCAACCGCTGCCCGAGGTCTACGGGCTGGCGCGGGAAGCGCAGAAGCAGGCCGAGGTCGATCTCTTCCGGGCAAGGGCGAATGCGCGCTTCCTGCTGGCCACAGGCGGGCGTCAGCACGCGCAAGGTGCATCGCCGGCGTATGATGGCGGCCGGGAATTGTAGGCGGCATTCGACTTTGGAGCACGACGCAGAAATCAAGCCTGGAGCGAAAAGATGCGAGCCCTTGCCCTCGCCACGAGGACAGATAGGGCATATGATTGAAGACAGCCGGCTCGGACTTGACGAGCTGGCTATTTGAGAGCGGGAAACGCCGCTTTAACTAAGGCGCTTGTTTCACGCGCTCTCATATTGCCCGCTGCGGCCGGCCTCTGCTTTGCGCGATCCCGGTCGCTACTGCACCAACCCCTGAAGGAGAACTGAGCTTTTCACTGGAGGAGAAGTCATCATGCATTACCTTCCCAGACGTGAATTCATCATTCAAGGCGGAGCAGCCCTTGTAGCCCTGACGTCCTTTCAATCGCGGATTGCCTATGCCTTTCCAACCCGGGCCGGCGAGGAAGTCATCAAATGGCTCGATCAGCTGCCGCCGAACCCGGTACCGGAAGTCATCAAAAATCAGCTGGTGTGGGAGGATCTCGATTCCTGGGTGACGCCCAACGACAAGTTCTTTTCAATCGCGCATTTCAACCGGCCGGTCATCGACGAAACTACGTGGAAGCTCGAAATCGGCGGTTCCGTCAAAAAGCCAACAGCCCTGACGCTCGCCGACATCAGGGCTCGACCGCGCCAGGAAGTCACGTTCACGGTCGAATGTTCGGGCAATACTGGCCTACCGTTTTTCAATGGTGGGATTGGCAATGCTCGCTGGGCGGGTACGCCGCTCGCCCCGATCCTCAAGGAGGTCGGAGTCCTCGACAGTGGGATCGAGGTTGTCTTCTGGGGCGCCGATGAAGGAGAAATAAAGCGAGCCGACGACATCAAGTTCACGCAGAACTTTGCGCGCAGCATGTCGCTCACCGACGCCATGGACCCCAAAAACATCCTCTGCTACGAGATGAACGGGACTCCCTTGCCTCCTGATAACGGCTTCCCGCTGCGGCTGATAGCGCCGGGCTGGTACGGGATCGCGAACGTGAAATGGCTCAAACGAATGGACGTGAGCGACCAGCGCTTCGAGAACCGGTTTATGGGACGCGATTATGTCACACTGCGCGAGGAGGAGCACAACGGAGAGACGGTATGGGTGGAAACCTCTGTCGGGCGGGCGCGCTTGAAGTCTGCACCGGCCCGGGTCACTCATATCGGCAGTGACCACCGGATCGTCGGGGCGGCCTGGGGCGCGCCGATCGACCGGGTCGAGGTGAAGATCGATGACGGGCCATGGATGCCGGCGGCCATCGACGAAACCGACAAGACGGACTTCGCTTGGAAGATATGGTCCGTCGACTGGCCCAAGCCCTCCGCCGGGGAGCACACAGTCACCTCGCGTGCGGTTAGTACTGGAGGGCAGGTCCAACCCGCAATGGACGATCCCATCATCGCCAAGAAGCATACCTACTGGGAAAGTAACGGTCAGGTGACGCGACGTATCGATATTCACTGACTGGCGGAAAGCCGTATCAAAGTGTCTGAGATCGACGTGACCCCATGTTTTTGGCATGGGGTCATCAAAGCCCGATGTCGCCACATCACCCCGATGTGGAACTCGATCCGCCGCTCTTCCGTGCGCTTCTGCGCTACTGCGCGCGGCGTGCTGGGATCGTCGGGCCTCTGGCAGCGCTCCTGCTACTACTCCCGTTTGAGCCGTCGCGTCATGGCTGAGCGCTCCTTTGCCGCAAGTTAGGCCTTGCGGAGGACTAGGGCCAGTTCACAATCTGAAGCGGAACGCTTCCGAAGCTGCCTTGGCGCCTCCGCGTCTTCTAGCGTCATGGTGATCGTCATTCGAGCAATCCCGACCAACGAAGGTACCATGACCAGAGGACCTTCCGCTTCCGGCCCCGCCGCACTCAGCTTCATCTCGTTTCCGATTCTCGGAGCCACCGAATGAACAGGTCAAGAATTCGCTGACGTCGTCCGTCGAGGGACATCGTTTTCGGCCCGGTACGAAATCGGGGTCGGGGCTGGGAAAGGCGAACGATATCGCGGCTGTTGAGGAAGATGGCACGGTGAGATCAAGCGGTCAGCCTTCTGTCGAACTCCCTTCCTCCCGGGTTTGATGTAGTCTGGGCCGGTAGTCGCCGTCAGCCATGGAGTTGGATACCATGACGTATTTCGATCTAGGCACCTTCTCCCGCCGGCTGGACAACACGCCTTCCGAGGCGCAGATCTGGTTCGACCGGGGGCTAATCTGGCAATACGGATTTAACCACGAAGAGGCCATTGCCTGTTACGAGCGTGTGCTCGAAGTGGCGCCTACAAACGTCATGGCGCGGTGGGGAATTGCCCACTGTCTAGGTCCAAACTACAACAAGCTATGGACCTCCTTCGGGCCTGAAGAGCGTATTGTCGCTTTGACGCGGGCGCATGTATTGCTGGCGGAGGCGTGCGATCTGCCTGCAATCGAAGTCGAGCGCGCATTGCTTGATGCGCTGACCTCGCGGTTCCCTACTGACCCTGAGATTACGGATTATGGCCCTTGGAATGACGATTTCGCTGCAGCGATGCGCACAGTATACGAGAGGTTCCCTGACGAGCTGGATGTGACTGCGATCTTTGTCGAGGCACTGATCAACCGCACGCCTTGGGCGCTGTGGGATACTCGGACTGGGCAGCCTGCTGCTGGTTCATCGGCGGAAGAAGCGCGCGCGGCATTGGACTGCGCCTTCACGACCCAGCCAGCGGCCTGGGAACATCCGGGGTTGTTGCATTTCTACATTCATCTCATGGAGATGTCGCCGACGCCTGAAAAAGCCTTGCCGCATGCAGATCGGCTGGTGCGCCTCGTGCCAGACTCCGGGCATCTTGTGCATATGGCGACGCATATCGACGTTCTTTGCGGCGACTACCAGAAAGTCGTGGCGCGCAACCGGCAAGCGGCTCGGGTGGATCGTTCATACTTCGATCATGCAGGCGGTGAGAACTTTTACACGGTCTACCGGATCCACAACCTTCACTTTCAAATCTACGGGGCCATGTTCCTTGGTCGCCCGTCGGACGCCTTCGAAGCTGCGCGGGCATTGGTGGAAAACCTGCCGGAGCCGGTGGTGCGTTACATGCCAGAGATGTTTGAAGCCTTTGCGCCGATGAAGCTACATGTACTTATCCGCTTTGGGCGCTGGTCCTGTATCCTGGAAGAGGCCTTCCCCGAGGATGCGGAGCTTTACTCCTACAGCACCGTTCTGTTGCATTATGCCCGGACAGTGGCTCTGTCCAACCTCGGTAGAATTCCCCAGGCCGAGGAAAGCGCTAGGCTTTTCGCGGCAGCGCGCGATGCAGTGCAACCCGAGCGCATGCTGTTCAACAACCCCTGTGCCGATATCCTGAAGGTTGCCGAAGCGATGATGCTGGGGGAATTGCACTACAAATCCGGCCGCGTCCTTGAAGGTCTGAACCTCCTGCGGCGTGCGGTCGATCTCGACGACAATTTACTTTATGACGAGCCATGGGGTTGGATGCAGCCGACGCGACACGCGCTTGGCGCATTGCTGATGGATGCCGAACGATACGCTGAAGCTGAGGCAGTCTATCGCGCCGACCTTGGACTTGATGCGACGTTGCCGCGGCCTTGCCAACACCCACGCAACGTCTGGAGCCTTCACGGCCTGCTTGAATGCCTTAGTCGACGAGGTGACGCGGTAGAAGCGAGCCAGGTCCAACAGCAGTTGGATCTGGCGCTGGCGTATTCAGAGGTGCCCATCATGGCATCATGTGCCTGTCGGAGTGCACCGCGATAAGTGGCAAGGTTCCGCTCGCTAGTTGCAACGTCCTCAGCGCCAAAAGAGCCAGCATCGAGTCGCACGCATCCATTGCGCGCGAAGACGGGCAGATGGCCCATCCGCAGGCTGAACTCCTGTCGTAGCCGCCCATACGATGGATGCGCGTGATGCATCGAACTGACAGCTTCGAGCAAGTGTGAGGACGTGGGGTGTCTGGATCACAGTGGGCACCTTACACCGGAGGGAGGACATAGATCAGCCGAAAAGTGAATGAACGTCCGTCAACGATTTTCAGGCCTCGTCATTCAGAACACTTCGCCGGGATAAGCCCCCCACAAGTCGAACTGTTTGATGAAGCCTGACATCGAACTCAGCGCGACGCTGCACCATTGACCATCGCATCCCCTGAGTTTGACTTCAACGGCAGGTTCCAGCCAGGAGATAACCGGGCCATCGAATTTAGCCTTTTTGCGTAGAGCAACGTTACCTTTGCTCCAAGGAGCGATCACGGCCGTTCTGCGTCCAGACAGAAGCGGAGCATAGATCCATCCGCTGGCCCCGCTCCAATCCCGTACCCGCCGCCATTTGCCAAATTGCTGGTAAATCTCAAGGGGAATGCCCGGGCGCATGTAGACCCATTCAATGCTGTAATCGACACCAGGGCCGATCCGCAGGTTCGCGGGTGAACCTTTCAACGAGACGAAGCGGGGTATAGGAACGCTAGTGGTCTCGGCTCGCAATCCTGTCGTCGGTGCAGAAGCGGCTACCAAGCCAACCGTGAGAGCAGATCGAATGAGCGCCCACGCTTTAAAAACCTGGGCGCCGCGTTCGGTTTCGAAAAAGGATTGCATGCGGCGCGGCCGGACCACCTCACACCATAGTTTTTGTTAAAGGGGTCTGCACAATGGAGTCGACCCCTCGCATCAAACCAGAAGCCCGTGAGCTAATAAGCGGATCGGGCGGACCGAGCTGAAAGCCTCTTGGTGCCAGGAAGAGCAGGACGACAGCAATCGCTATCAGCAGGATAACGATAGCGGTATTGAAGAACTCTCTCATCTTCTTCATCCAAGGATCCACGCGCCTGGGTGGTTTTCTCCAAGTCGATTGAGCGGCTTTGGAGCGACTACCGTGCGTCGCCGGACTTCGCTCAACGAGCTGATTTGCAAATCTTGCTCGCTTTCAAGGCGGCGGTGAGCCCCATCAGCGAATAGGCGTACTGGGTTTGTGTACCTCTCCAGGACGTGGCCAACAGCTTCATTTTGCTGGCTGCCCGCATGGCATTGACCATCGATCGATCCTCTTCGGCGCTCGCCAACCAAGCCTTGTTGTCTTGAGTAAACATTGAGAAGTGCTCGTCTGCGATCACCACATCGATGTCCGACCCCAGCTTAAGCCGATACCCCATGACGGCTTCGGGCTGGTCATCCTTCGGCGCTCGCGAGATCATGACAAAATTCTCGCCATGATCGACATCCGCAGGAAGTTCGGAAACAGGGACACTCAGGACATAGCACCATGTTGTGTCTGAACGATAAGAATAGACGCCCCATGCACCGTGCTGAGAGAGAAGTCTGGGGCCAGCTTGCACCCAAGTGATAGAAAGTAGCAAGGATGCAATGCTTGCCACAACTGCTTTGATGGTCATCATATCCTTCCAGATTTCATAGCGCAGCAAACGTGGTCAAGGTGATTTCCGTATCACTGAGGTTTGAGGATGGGTTTCTCAATGGGAGCTTTGGAAGTTGTGACAACCATCAAGGCGGCCGTGCTTCGGCCTGATCGAGCTGCCTCAGTCGGGCGTTGGACTTTGCCTTCGTGCGGAAGTCCAACATTTGCCCTTCAGTAGTCCCGGATCGCAACAAGCCGGTCCCCTTTGACCGTGGCGATAACGAGATGGGACGCCCACGGATAGTACCGTGGCAAAGCCGCCGCCTGGTCGGTCAGTGTTGCGCCATAAAGGCCGCACAATTCGCCGCCGAGCAGTCGAGCACGATCGCCTTTGCCGTCCAACATGGCTATGTAGTCTCCGTCGTACGGGTAACCGATGAGCGCGATCTCCTCATAGTCTTCTAGCTTCCGCATACTCGTCTCGTGTGCCGTCTGCCGCATCCGTGGTCAGCGGGGCCGTGTCTCCGCTGCGCCAATCACGCCTGGAATATTTGTGCTTTTCATCGGCGGACCGGCCCAGCGGCCATGGACAGGGGGACAACCGCTGGGCCAATGAGAGCGCGCTCCTCCCGACCGCGAGCACTGACGTTGTCGTGATCATCAGCACTCGCGCTGCGCTCCCAAGATGGCGCTGCCGCTCCCGGCATTGGACGATGGTCCGCTGCTTGATGCGCCACGTCGAAGTTCACTCTCATGCGGCATATACCGAGCGTGGCGGGAAACTATTCCGGCACGGCGACTATTTTTCGGAAGGTTGGCGCGGGAGGCTGGCGCGCGCCACCGCTGTCGTCAATTCGTCGGCGATGGCCAGCGATAATCAGGTAGCTGCAGAGCGTCGGCAATTTCTCGCCCGATGGCCAATCGTGCGACACCGGGGATTGCAAATGTGCTTATCACCAAGTTGCGCACAAACAGGCCCAATTGCGTCCTTGGTGCAAAGGCTGTGGCAAATCGCTCGGCGCCGCGCTGCTTCGTATGAATGTAATCCCGCAAGAGAGTTTCGTACGTGCGGAATGCCTCCTGATATCGTCCCTCGGCCCTGAAAAGTTCACCCGCCAAGATATAGGCCGAAATCATGGCCAGGGCTGAACCTTGTCCGGCCAATAAGGACACGCAAAACGCGGCATCGCCCGTTAGAGCAATGCGGCCTTGCGACCACCTGTTCATCCTGATCTGGCTGACGCTGTCGAAATAGAGATCGTCGATCCCATCCAGCGCATTCAAAATACTTGGGCATTCCCACCCGCCACCGCCGTAAATTTTTCGCAGCACTGCCTTCTGCATTTCCAGCGTCGCTGGCACTGGGTCCTTGCCCGCAGCAAAGACGAACAAGAAGAGCGTTCGGTTATCACGCAGCGTGAAACGCCCGAGCATTCTTCCTGGCTGGCCGTACATCAAATACACGTCTTCGTCGCGTGGACGGTAGCCAGCGCACTCGAAGGCCGCGACAGCGTAACCGAGTTTCTTTTCGAACTGCTGCTGTGGCCCGAAGGCCAGACGGCGAACGCCGGAATGCAGACCGTCAGCGCCGATCACCAGATCGTACGCGCGCTCGCCTCCCTGCTTGAAGTTAACGCGCACACCGGCTGGATGTTCTTGAAGGCCGAGGATCTCATCATCGAATATGACTTCGGTCGTATCCTTTATCTTGTCGAAAAGCAGCCTAGAGAGATCGCTGCGTCCGAGTGTCACAAAGCGGCCCGCTGTCAGCTCAGTAAAAACGTCCGTGCCAAAACCTGTGACGCGCTTTCCACGATCGTTTACAAAGCGCACTTCGCGTACATGGTAGCCTACGCGATTGATCTCCTCCTCGAGCCCCATTCGCTCGGCGATGCCATAACCAAGGCCCCAAAAATCGATGACGTAACCTCCCGTGCGCAAATGGGGCGCTCGTTCGATTAGTGTTGGTCGGAATCCACCGGCTGCCAACCAGAAGGCAAGGGCGGGGCCGGCGATTCCGCCGCCGGAAATCAACACCGTTCCGTTGGCCATATTGAAAAGTTAGTGGAAGTCGCCGCTATGGCAAGGAGAGGTCAGTCGGCACGAGAATGATGATTCGCTGCCCAGGCCGCCGGGGACGGTGTCCCGTTAAACAGGCGGCTGGGAGTGCCTCTTTCCCAACAGAGGCAGCCTTCCCGTGACTCACGAGATTATAAGATCCCGAATGGTCCGTCGTTCGCGCGATGTGAGGTCCGCGGTGGATGTGGCAGCTTCGCCTGGTATTCTGGGCGGACGCATCGGGCGCGTTCGCGGCGCAGCTAATCGTTCGCAGCCGCACGAGAGTTTTTGTGAGATTCCAGCCAGTCAACCAATGCCATCCGAATGAGCTCAGGTCGACTCATGTTCATCTCGGCGGCTATTGCCGACAGAGCGGATTCGGTCGCCGCATCGAACGACACATGGGCGGTCTCGCGTAGCATTGTCGCTGCCCGTAGATTAGCCAGCCGTGCATTTTGGGCCTCGCCCCCGGAAGACACATCAGTCAAGTGAACGTTCCTTTCATCAACTTCCAGAAACTCCGCGCCTGCCGCTCCGTCGCCTTGAGATGGATCACATCGAAAACAACAGAGCGGATCGGTCCGGCACCAACTCCGCCGAAAATGCCGGGCCGCCAGGAAACGCCCGCGGGCGGACTTGCTCAAACAGCATCACTCTTGTGCTCCCCCAAACGGTGATGTTGGCGCGTTCCCTCATGGGCGCCTGCATCCGAACTCGATGGGGATTTCGCAAAACTGCAATTATTCACGGCCGATCAAATCTTCACTCGCACAGAGTATGAGAGCTATTCTTTGAGTGTCGGAAATTTGTAGCCGGGCCTGCGAAAGCCACAGCACGCGGCGCTCCGGAGACACAGCTCGCATTGCCGAGCGTGCGGCGGCGGTGATTTCGTATCCGCCGCAGCGGGCGCACTGGAATTCTACCGTTCGCAAGATAATGTCGGCCGCGAGCGCGGTTTCTTCGCAAATCGGGCACGTCGACGGGTAATACCGCAGGGCTCCTAGGGTCGGCGGCGGAAGCCTTATCATGCCGCCCGTCCCGAAGCCTCAACTCGCGAAGATGACTCAGGATTTCGCTGCTGAGGCACATTGCTGGTTGAGGAGATGTCTATCCCGCGACGAGTGCGGCCATGTCGGGTTTCATATGATACAAGCAGTCGGTCAATCTTTCTTGCGACGTCCGGCGTGGTCTTTTTCAGTTCCTGGAACGCCCACGTCACAAATGTCTCGGACAATCTGTCAGGCCGATACAGAATGACTTCGCGGGGATCTAACGGATTACTGAACGATACACCGACATCCGAACCAAGAAACCGTATGAAATGTTTCTGGATTTGTTCGGCAGACATGCAGTCTCACTTTCCTTTGACTAATGATAGCCCAATGGTCCTCAGCCCCGTATTTTGGCAGCGACGCTCCTTCGGGTGGCCACCTCGATTTCCTTAGCCTCTTTTTCAAGTCGGTCGGGCGCGGCAGGGCCCATCAGGGCGTAGGCCGTGCCGCCCGATTGCCAGTATATGGTCGGCACGCGCCCATCCGTAGCGGGAGTAGGCGGTACGGCGTCTTCGCCGCTCATCGCGACCGCAACCAGTGTGATCTGGCCAACGCTCGGTGTGTCAGCCGTCACGACAAGGCTCTGCCGCCCGTTCCAGGGCTGCACCTGAACATCTTTCACCCTCCATGTCGCTGGAAGAGCGGGCATGCTGATGTTCATGGCGCCGACCAGTCGCTCGATCTTGTCCTGCTTTGGCTCACTGCCCCTTTCGGGACCGGCATTCAGCTGGGCGACTCGCAAGGCATCACGCGCGGCAAGAATGAAATTCTCATCGGTGGTTTGCCCTCCCTGGCGGAGAGGCAGTGTCAATGAGTTGGCCGACCAACCCGCCAGAATGAGCAAGGCGGCTGCCGTTTGCAGTTTGAGCGCACTGAATATTCTTAGCCGTCGAAACGCACTTTCCAGTTGCTTGGCCTTGTCCACGCTAACTCGGGGCGGGAAAAGCCGCTGCGGTTGAGCGACGCGCAATGCTTCCATGCGCTGTGCCTGGGCAAAAACTTCCGCCGCCAGTTCCGGCTCCAGGGCAAGCCGTGCCTGGAGGTCGGATCTCTGAGGCTGGGTCAGTTCGCCGTCAAGGAAGCGATTGATCTCGTCCTCGGAAATACGGTCACTTGGCCACATCACGGCCTCCTACAACTTTTAACTGGGAAGGCGCGCAATCGCGTAGTTTTTCCATGTTGTTCTTCAGGGCAACTCGTGCGCGGCTCAGGCGGGACATAACAGTTCCCTGCGGTACGCCGAGTACTGTTGCGGCGTCAGAATAGGTGAAGCCGAGGACGCCGACCAAATGGAGAACTTCGGCTTGCTCCGTAGGCAACTCTCTCAGCGCCTTTCTGACATTGGAGAGTTCGGTGCTGTGCTCCTGCGATGGCAGTAACAGTGGGTCAGACTGCTCCGCAAAGGCGGCAATCCGCCGCCTCTCTGCGTCCGCACGCACCGCACTGGTTAGAAAGGTATTTCGCACGATTGTGATCAGCCAGGGCATGAGAGGACGCGAAGAATCGTAGCTGCGAGCCAAGGAAAGAGCGCGGACAAGCGACTCCTGCACCAAGTCGTCGGCGTCTGCGTCGTTGTGCGTAAGCACTCGACCATACCGCCACAGATCCTCCAGATGCGGAGTGACGTCGAAGCTCGCATTCATGTGCCGTATACTGAGACGATGGCGAAGCTATTCCAAGCCGGTGCGACTTTTTTGTCCTCAAGTGACCTTGGCACCGGGTTCAACTTCGAAAGCGAAGCTGCGGTGGTGAGGGGTCCGAGCCGCTGTTTGCGGCGGCTGCGCCGGCGGCAAGCCGGCAAAGAAGAAGTTCAAGAGCTATTCGATCGGCTACTTCCATATCGACGTCGCGGAGGTGCGCACCGAGCAGGGCAAGCTGAACATGTTCGTCGCCACCGACCGCACCTCCAAGTTCGCCTTCGTCGAGCTGCACGAGTTCACCACGCCCGGCGCCGGCGGTTCGGCCATGCCGCTGATCAACGAGACCATCGCTGGGAAGCTGCTGCCAAACGCGGCTCTGCTAACCCATCGTTGCAATCTGACGGCCAAGTTCCTCGACCCGGAGAAACGTCATTCGCCACTCGGTGAAGTCGTTCGATCATGCTCAGCAAGGATGGGATGACGCAACTGTAGCTGGCAGTCAGCATTGATAAAGTTGCTCTTGATAACAGACATAGAGGCCAAATCGACAACGCATTCGATGCCCGTCGCAATGGGGCTGTGTGATCACTCCAGCTGTTTCGGCACCGGGATGGGGATTAGGGTCATGGGCTGGTACTGAGCCAATCTTTGAAGGCCCGCAAGATCGGTCAGCTCGATAAAGCGCGCGTTGCTGGTGATAAGGTGTTCGGCGCGCAATTGCTGAATGACGCGATTGAGATGGGGCACGCTCAGCCCGAGCGCGTCCGCCATGACTTCCTGCGAAAATGGCAAGTCGAAACTTTCTTCGTCAGCGCGTCCCACCTCCAGGAGACGCGCGTGGATCTCTAGCAAAAGGTGCGCCAGCCTTTCAATCGGAGTGCGCCGACCCAGATTGACAATGTGTTCCGCATAAGTCGCTGCCTCCTGGGCGGCGAGCCAACTTAACACCAGACCGAATTGGGGCTGCTCGTAGCAGAGACGAACGTAAGCGTCGAACGAGCACACGGCGTAGGTCAGCTCGCTCACGGCAACGACCGCACAAGTCGATCGATCGAAAAAGCTGACCGGGAATCCAATGACATCACCCGGCAGGATAAGCTTCAGGATTTGCCGCCTGCCGCTGCGCAGCAACCTGTAACGGATCGCGTAGCCGTCTTTAACAAAGCACAGGCTTCGGAACTCGGAGCCGTGAACGACGAGTTCCTCCCGTTTCCGAATGGTAAGGTCGCGCTCGAAAATTGCCTCAAGACGTTTGATGTCTAGCGATTCCAGCTTCATTGCACGTGTCAGTCGGGTCACGATCGGATGGCCGGTCAGCGGCATGCCATGCTCCACATGTTCATGACCTTCAAGGAAACTTTCCTATGCTTATTAATCCAGATCAATGAACAGAATCATCAAACGAAAGTTGTATTGACTGGCAGGCCTACGCCACTGCGAATGCCCATGCAAATAGGCCATTTTCAGCGTCTCGCTGAAAAAAACCGGTTTCCGGAACAACAATGAGAGTCGTCCGACGGCTCCACGCTAAGGAGGAACAGCTGATGCCACTCGACGATCAAAATACTTCCCATATATCCCGCCGTAGCATGCTGCACGCGGGCGCAGGTCTTCTCGGTAGCGCCGTTCTGCCCTTATCCAGCTTTGCGGCTTTTGCGGCCGACGACAAGCCCGCGATAGGCACCTGGCCGGCCGGGTCGGCGGGCGACACCGTCTACATCGGAGCCGCCGTGCCCCTTACCGGTGCCTATGCCGTGCAAGGTGCTGACGAACTTAAGGGCTGGCAGCTCGCGGTCGACCACATCAACAACGGCCACGAGTTGATGAAGGCGTTGGCGCCGAAGGTCGACAAGGGGTTGCTCGGCAAGAAGGTCGAGCTGTTGTCCGCCGACAGCGCGGCCAAGCCGAACCAGGCCGTCGAGCTCGAGCAGAATTTCATCCACCAAAACAACATCATCCTGATGACCGGCTCGACTTCATCGGCGGTCGCGGTTGCGCTCAACAAATTCGCGCAGCGCGAGAAGATCCTCTACGTCGCGGGCATCTCCGGCTCAAACGACACAACAGGCAAGGACTGCGTTCGCTACGGCTTCCGCCAGAATTTCTACGGCCAGACCGCAGCCAACGCGATCGGCCCGATTCTTGTGAAGACCTACGGCAAGGGAAAGAAGGCGGCATTCATGACGCCGGACTACACTTACGGCCACACCGTGACCAAGTCGGTGAACGACTACCTGACCTCTCAGGGCGGATGGGAGATGGTGACGGACCAGGTCTCGCCGTTGGGCACCCAGGATTTCAGCCAGTATCTGACCAATATCGCCAATTCGGGCGCCGAATTCATCGTCAACGTCAACTGGGGCCGCGACGCGGTGCTGTCAATCCAGCAGGCCAAGCAGTTCGGCCTGACTCCGAGCATGAAGATGGTGATCCCCTACCAGATCCCCTTCCTTGCCAAGGAAGTAGGCCCCGAACTGACAGCCGGGGTTTTTGCCGCTACCGATTTCTGGTGGACCCTGCAGGACAAGTATCCGCTCGCCAAGCAGTTCGTGGACGCATTCCAGCAAAAGTTCGGCTATCGGCCGGAATGGGGCGCCGAAAACGCCTATGTCAGCTTCGCTCATTGGGCGCGCATGGTGTCGCAGGCCGGTAGCTTCTATCCGCCGGACGTCATCAAGCAATACGAGAAGGGTGAGACCATCCCTTCACTCGTCGGCGACGTTCACTATCGGCCGGAAGACCATCAGTGCGTGCGACCCGTCGTACTCGTTCAGGGTAAGGATCCCAAGGACATGAAGAGCGACGACGACTACTGGAATGTGGTGGAGGTCGTCGATGGCGCGCCGCTGATGCAGAAGCCCGACGAGTTCGGCTGCAACCTGGGCAGCTACACCTGATGCCCGCAGCGCCTTCTCCGCTTCGCCACGGCTGGAGAGGGCGCTCGCATCGGGACTGGCTCTGCCCGGACGCAGACGGTTCGTCTCCCGGCGCTCGGTGGGATGTCGATTGTTCGCGACTTGTCTGCCAAACCCTTGCTGGCGCGCGGGCAGGGCATATTATTCATGACCAAGGTGGGCGCAGAGTGATCAACTGGGCAAATTTCATTTCGCAGTGCTTCAATGGGCTCGTACTCGGCGCGCTTCTGGCGCTGATCTCCTCCGGGCTGACCATCATCTACGGGACGCTCGGCGTCCTGAACCTTGCCCACGGCGCGATGTTCATGCTCGGTGGCTATGCCGGCTGGCTCGCCTACACCTACACAGGTTCATTCCTCGCCGCGGTGGCGGCCGGATCGCTGTTCGTGATGATCGTGGGGGTGTTGATCGAGCGGCTGATCGTTCGCCATTTCTACACGCGGCCGCTCGAGGACCAGCTTCTCGTCACATTCGGGCTCGGCATCGTTTTCGTCGAGACGGTCCGCTTTTTCTTCGGCAGCCTCTCGCACACGGTGCCGCCGCCCGCCTCGCTAGTCGGCATTACCCATCTCGGCTTCATGGTCTATCCCACCTACCGATTGGCGCTCCTCGGCATCGTCGCCCTGGCGCTGCTGATGCTCTATGTCGTGCTCTATCGCACCCGCATCGGGATGATCGTGCGAGCAGGCATCGAGGATTCGGTAATGGTCGACTCGCTTGGAATCGATGTCTACAAGATCTTCATGCTCGTCTTCGGCATCGGAGCCATGGCAGCTGGCTTCGCCGGTATTGTCAACGCACCCGTGGTGTCGATCGCGCCCGATGTCGGGGAAGCCATACTGGTCCAGACCTTTGTGGTCGTGGTAATCGGCGGTGTCGGTTCCTTTACCGGCGCCATCCTTGGCGGCCTCATCGCCGGCGAAATCATCAGCATCACCTCGATGTTCAATCCTGGTTATTCGTATGTCATGCTGTTCGTGGCGATGACGCTGGTGTTGGTGCTTCGACCGCACGGGCTGCTCGGCACGGCAGGGCGTGAGTAGACGCGGTCGGCCATGAACATCAAACATCCCTTCCTCGTCGAGCTTCTGACGGCGCTGGCGCTCGTCCTGGCGCCTTTCGTTCTGCCCCATCTCGGGTTCTCGCCCAGCACGATCAATCGTATCCTGATCTGGGGACTGTTCGGGATCGGCTTCGACATCCTGTTCGGCTACACGGGATTGCTGTCCTTCGGCCAGTCGGCCTTCTACGGTACTGGCGGGATGTTCGCCGCCTATCTCCTGACTGAAACCGGCTTCTCTTATGTCATGGCTGCCATTGTCCTGGGCGCCGTCGTGTCGGGTGTCGTCGGCTACGTGATCGGGTTGATAGCCCTGCGACGCACCGGTATCTATTTCGCCATGATCACGGTGGCGATCGCCGAAGTCTTCTTCTTTGTCGAGTTCAATCCGCTCTCGGCATTCACGGGCGGCGAGAACGGCTTGCCTGGCGTGCCAACCCCGGTCGTCAACCTCGGCTTCACGGTGCTCGAATTCAACACCGACTGGACGATGTATACCTTCCTGGCGTTCTGCTATTTCATCGGCATTGCCGTCGCACTGCGCATCGTACGCTCGCCCGTTGGCGCGATCCTTTCGGCGATCCGCGACAATCCGCTCCGCGCCGCGGCGCTGGGCCACGACATACACGGCTACAAGCTCACGGCCTTCGTGGTTGCCGCGATCTATGCCGGCTTTGCCGGCGGCCTGTTGGGCATGATGCAGGGCTTCATGCCGCCGGACGCTTTCATGTTCGACACGTCCGGCCAGGTCGTGATGCAGACGGCGATCGGCGGTGCCGGCACACTGTTCGGGCCGCTGGTGGGCGCGACGGTGTGGCTCTATCTCAGCGACTTTTTCCAGAACACATTGCATCTCGGCGCCACATGGAAGTTGGTGCTCGGCATCGTTTTCGTGCTGCTGGTCTGCTTCCTGCGGCGCGGCATCGTCGGTGCGATCGTCGATCTCTATGGGTTGACCGGTGGCCGCAAGCGCATCGAATCGTCCAATACCGCGGTCGAGAGTGCGCCGCACGTCGTGACCGCCGTCGAACCGATGCCGGCGCGCCGGCGTGGTGCTGCGCCAGCATCCGGACCGATCCTGCAGGTGCAGGGCCTAACCAAACGCTATGGCGGTATCACAGCCAACAGCGACATCGACCTCAGCGTCGATCATGGGGAGATACGGGGCATCATTGGACCCAACGGCGCGGGCAAGACGACGTTCTTCAAGATGCTCACCTGCGAGATCGCGCCAACCTCCGGCCGCATCATACTGGCCGGCCGCGATATTACGGGCATGGGCGTATCCGAGGTGTGCCAGCTCGGGCTCACCAAGAGCTACCAGATCAACCAGCTATTCGACCGCTTGACGGTGCGGCGGAACCTGATGATTGCCGCGCTGGGCGAGGCGCGTGGAAAGTTCCGGCTTGATCTGTTCAAGAGTATCCACAGCGTTCCCGGTCTCAGCGAGCAGGTCGAGCGAACGGCGGCGCTGGTGAACCTTACGGCGCGGCTCGATCGGCCAGTTTCGGAACTGGCTTATGGCGAGAAGCGGCGGCTGGAAATCGGTCTTGCACTGGCGACGTCGCCGAGCCTGCTCCTGCTTGACGAACCGCTTGCCGGCATGAGCCCGCGCGAGCGCGTCGAGACCGTGGCGCTGCTCAAGTCAATCGCGCGTGCACGCACGATGATCATCATCGACCACGATATGGATTCGCTCTTCGAGCTGGTCGAGAAAATCACCGTCCTGCAGGAGGGCAGGGTGCTGGCCGAAGGCACGCCCAGTGAGATCAAGGCCAACGCAAAGGTGCAGGAAGCCTACCTTGGCGGTGTACATGGAGAGGTGGCATGAGCCTGCTCGATGTGAGAGCATTAAACAGCTATTATGGTGACAGTCACATTCTGTTCGACGTCACATTGAGGGTCGAGAAGAATGAGGTCGTGGCGCTCCTGGGCCGCAACGGCGCTGGCAAGTCGACGACGCTGAAGAGCCTGATGGGGGTCGTGACGCCGCGGACCGGCTCGGTTGAACTAGACGGGGTCGAACTGGTTGGCAGGAAGGCGCACAGCATCGCTCGGGAAGGCATGCAACTCGTGCACGAGAATCGACGCATCTTCGGCAGCCTGAGCGTCGAGGAAAACATCATTCTGGCCGGGTTGACTGCGGATGACCGGTGGCCGCTGGAACGCATTTACACGATGTTCCCCCGGCTGAAGGAACGACGCGCCAGCCGTGGTACGGATTTGTCAGGTGGCGAACAGCAGATGCTGGCTATAGCGCGTGCATTGGTGCGCAACCCAAAGATCCTCCTGCTTGATGAACCCTTCGAAGGACTTGCTCCAGTCATTGTGTACGACTTGGTGCGCGCCTGCCGCGAGCTGGTCCAGGCAGGGCAGACAATTGTGCTGGTGGAACAGAACATCGCAGCGACGCTGGCGCTCGCGAGCCGCGTTTATATCATCAACAATGGCCATATCGCCCACGAAGGCCCGGCCGCCGAACTCAAGATCCAGGCGGGGCTGCTGCAACACCATCTTGGCGTCTAGGTCCAGCCCGTGGACAATCCCACGACCTTCATCGACAGTGTCATCCCCGCCAGAGAATTCGTGAGATTGTGGCTATCACGATCGGAAAGATAGCTAGGAGTTAGGCAAGTGCCTTGAGCCGCCAGCAGACGGTGGCTTTTGGATTTCGACCCCGACTTGATAGTGGAGGGGCAGTCCAAGACATTCTCATGCGCTCCGTACGCCTTTGCTCGAAGAGACACTGATCGCGGGCACGGTCTCGTCAGTGGGCGCGGCTTGGCAGCAGGCCGCGAGCCATGATGGAGCCGTAAACGCTTGCAGGGATCACAGCGGAATTCGCAGGTCGGTACCTCTGGAAATCAAATCTTCAGGATAGCTTGGCATTCTTGTCCATCCCGAGGAGCGGATGGCTCGGGCGGAACATTCAGGAGAAACCAGTTGTAAGGGCCGATATTTGACAGAACGGATGCACCTAGACGTGCAGGATAGTCCTGGCCATAACTGCAGAAGTCGACCGACTACTGGCGAGCCGCACGCGCGATATCCGGCTGACGGGCGAGATCTACCGCCTGTTTCGAGCGCGTGTCTGGTCGCAGACAAAGATCATCCGAGCCTGGATGGTCTGGGTGGCTTTGTTGGACGTGCTGACACTCGCGCTCAACATGGTGATGCTCCCAAGGGCAACTGCGCTATCCATGCTCCTGCCTGGCGCCATCATTCCGCCCGTCGCTGTGGCCGTCGTTCTTATCTGGCGAAAGCCGCGGGCGCCGTGGCTACAAGGGGCTTCGCTGATCGCGGGCATGTTCCTTATCTTGTTGTCAGTCGCATTGGTCGGAGCAAGCGCTGGTGGCGAGTTCTACGAACGGCAATTGAACGTCATGTTGTTCGTGGCCATCACAGCCATCATCATCTTCGGGATCCCCTTGGCCTGGACGATGACGATC
Source organism: Mesorhizobium sp. BR1-1-3 (assembly GCF_020165455.1). Classification (NCBI taxonomy): domain Bacteria; kingdom Pseudomonadati; phylum Pseudomonadota; class Alphaproteobacteria; order Hyphomicrobiales; family Phyllobacteriaceae; genus Mesorhizobium; species Mesorhizobium sp. BR1-1-3. The sequence continues at coordinate 386,901 of NZ_JAIUIC010000005.1, read as the reverse complement.
GCTGCGCTGGCGCTCGGACTTTATCTCATGCTTCAACTGCAGAACCCGGCCATCGCGCATGGGAGTGCAGTAGCTGGAACGCTGTTCTTCGCCAGCGGTATCTTTGCAACGGTGGCCGCGCGGCGCATCATGACAATTCTCGCTCAAAAGACTTTCCTGTTTGAGCTTCGCGACCGACGCAGGGTCGCCCAACTGGCGAAAGCGAATGATCGACTGGTACTCCTGGCGAGGACCGATCCACTCACCGGCATCTCCAACCGTCGCTGGATGACGGAAACGCTTGACCGTCTATGGGACGGTGGCCGGAAATGCCACGGCGGTGCCGCCATGCTGATGTGCGACATCGACGACAAGAAGCTGAACGACCACCTCGGCCATGCCCAGGGCGATCGCTGTCTGGTCGAGGTCGCCAGAATGATCCAGGAAAACGTGAGGCGCGGCCGCGATCAGGTGGCCCGCTACGGCGGCGAAGAGTTCCTGGTGTTGCTGCCCGGGGTGGACGAGGAAGAGGCCGTCGCGGTGGCCGAGCGAATTCGTCAGAGCGTTGAGGCCGCGGCTTTTCCCAACCCTGCATCCCGCATGTCGCCTAGCGTCACACTCAGCATTGGAGTTGCAGTTCAGACGACTGACGAGGCCATCTCACCAGAGCAGTTACAGAGTCACGCGGATGCGGCACTCTACCTTGCCAAACAATCCGGCCGCAACCGAGTGCTGCTCCACGGATCGGCGTCATTCGGGCGAAAACATGTGCAGCCGGCACGGTGATGCCTCAAGTACGTCAGGGCGAAAGTCGTTGTGCTGTTCTTGTGCGGCTGAAGCAGACCGGCTCGGCGACATAAGCCGACCCGGGTGCGCCGGTAATGCGGCGATCCGTGCCCGAGCCCTCATAACGGGGGTTGACGATGCGGGAACCTGATAGTTGAAGGCAGCAATGGAACGCAAGGCGGCGTTGGACATTTCGTCTGGATTGGCACGCGTGCGACGGTGGTGCCCCGACTGCATCCGGCGGCACCGTCTGACACGAAGGGGAAGGAGCTAGCGATGAGAAGAATTGCCCTCGCGGGAATGCTTACACTCTCGGTTTCGGCCTCCCAGGCACAGACCGCGACGCCTCAGCCAGCCGCACCGACCGCTGAGGCGCCTGCCGGTCAGGTGGTTGCGTCGGGGCAAGGCGGCCCGGTCAACCTCTGTCACGAGATCCTCGCCTTCATGAAAGCGCCTCCAGCTGAGACGCCCCCACCCACCGGCGCGGCAAAGAAGCCGGATGCGGCTTCAGCTAAGCAGGGCACGACCGGATCGGGCGACCCAGCGAAGTCGGAGGGTGGTACGGGCTCTGCGCAAAAAATCACCGGACAGGACGGCGTGGCAACCGACGCTCCCCAGCCAGGCAAGGACAACGCAGCCAGCGGATCGGCGCACAATGCCCCGCAGAAAGAAAGCAGGGCAGCGCCGCTGCCCCCCGCAGACGTGACCAGCACGCCCAAGGAATCCGTGCTGACTGTCGAAGCGGCAGAGCAACTCGCCGATGCGAACGATATCGCCCAGTGCCAGAAAACGGCCCGCGCCATGAGAGTTGCCGGCGTTGCCATGCCACCGCCGCTGATTGCATTGGCAGCACTCGATATGCAATATCAGCAGAAGGCGGTTGTGCCGGCCGAGCCCACAGGGGCTGCCGGTGCCCAGCGTCTAGCGCCGTAGGCGGCCACGCCGAAATAGCGAGAGCAAGAACGGTGGCTGGCGGGCCCGTCTCGAGAATGGAAGGAGCAGGCGGGATGCGTATGATTTTGACGGGAATTGTCGTTACCGTCTTAGTTGCCTTTGGTGCCGGCTATGTTTTGCGCGCACAGCAGGTGCCTTCCTGGCAAGTCTTCAGCACCGACAGTGCCCGGGTGGGCGATCCGGGCCACAATCTCGTCGGGCAGAACTGGTCGGGCGATCCCGCCGGCGGCTCCGCCGGCAAATCATGACCAACTACCTCCTGAGCGATTGGGCTGCAGTCGACCAGCGATAGAAACGCTATTCGGCCGGCTCAGCGGAAGTCTCCGGCGTAGCATCGCCCGTCTTCGCCTGCTGCTTGGCAACCCAGGCGCTGTGGTGCTCCTTGGCCCAATTCAGATCCACTGTGCCGGACACCATGGCTTCGTAGGCGCCTTCCATGCCGAGCGTGCCGATATAGATGTGGGCGATGATGACGGCGATCAGGAGGACGCCTACGACCGCATGAACATACTGGGCCGTCTGCATGCCGTTGATATCGGCGAAGGAGAATGGGAACAGCATGTAGATGCCGGACACCGACAAGGCAATTCCGCCCAGCAGGACCGCCCAGAAGATAAGCTTCTGTCCTGTGTTGAAGCGTGCCGCCGGCGGGTGCGTCCGGTTCGACTTGTCGAAGAATCCGCCGCCGACCTTCAGCCAGTTGGCATCGTAGCGGTCGGGCAGGTTGTCCCAGACCCAGGCGACCAGCATAACAAGTACGCCCAGCATGAATGCCCAGGCGACGAAGTCATGCGCGTATTTCGCCCAAAACGACCATGCCGAGAACGCGTCCGGTCCGATCAGCGGCATCAGCAGGCGTTTGCCGAATACGAGATTCAAGCCGGTAACGGCCAGGATGATGAACGCTGTGGCAGTCGTCCAATGGGCAAGCCGTTCGATGGCGTTGAAGCGCAGGATCCTGACGCCTGATTCACCCGCCGCGACGCGGATGCGGCCTCTGACGAAATAGAACAGCGCCAGCACGACCAGCATGCCGAGGATCGCAATGCCGCCGATCCAGGGCAGCACGCGCTCATGGAAGCCCTGGTAGTCGCGGCCCTGCGGCTGCTGCAGCGTGGCGGCCTTGCCGTCCGGTATGGTGACGCGGCCCCGGATTTTGTTGAGTTCATCGAGAAGTTGCCGCTCGCTGACAGCCTGGGCGGTCGGGTTGTTTCCTGAACCGGCGTCCTGCGCCCTGGCCGGAACAACAAGCAGGCCGAGAGCCAGAATGAGTGCGGCGGCCGCCGGGGAAATCAGTCGACCAAGGCTCGAGATACGCATTTGCTCGGTCCTCCTGAGCTTGTTTGTCTGCGCGAACCAATCGGCACCGCGATGAACTACACCTCAATTGTCTCCCGATAGGCCGTCTGCCACCCCCACGCACCGGAGCCGTAGCCGCGCTGCGTCACGCGTTCCTTGTAGATCGCAGCGATGATCTCGCCGTCGCCGGCCAGCAGCGACTTGGTCGAGCACATCTCGGCGCAAAGCGGCAGCTTGCCTTCGGCCAGCCGGTTGGCGCCATATTTTGCATATTCGGCCTCGGTCGAGTCCGGCTCCGGACCGGCCGCGCAGAACGTGCACTTGTCCATCTTGCCGCGCGATCCGAAATTGCCGACGCGCGGGTATTGCGGCGCGCCGAACGGACAGGCGTAGAAGCAATAGCCACAGCCGATGCACAAATCCTTAGAGTGCAGCACCACCGCGTCGGCCGTCGTATAGAAGCATGCGACGGGGCACACCGCCGCGCACGGGGCGTCGGTGCAATGCATGCAGGCCATCGAGACGGAGCGCTCGCCGGGCTTGCCGTCATGGATCGTGACGACGCGGCGGCGGTTAATGCCCCAAGGCACATCGTGCTCATTCTTGCAGGCGGTGACGCAAGCGTTGCACTCAATGCAGCGGTCGGCGTCGCAGAGGAACTTCATCCTGGCCATTTTCCGCACCTCCCTGTTACGCCATCGCGATCTGGCACAACGTGACTTTCGGCTCCTGCATGCCCGTTACCGGGTCATAGCCGTAGGTGGTGATGCTGTTTGCGCTTTCACCGAGCACATAGGGATCGGCGCCTTCGGGGTAGTTGGCCCGCAGGGTCTCACCCTGGAACCAGCCGCCGAAGTGGAAAGGCATGAACGCTACTCCCTTGCCGACACGCTCGGTCACCAAAGCCTTCACCCGCGCTTTGGAATCGTTCTCCGCGCCGGTCACCCACACCCAGACGCCGTCGCCAATGCCGCGGGCGGCTGCGTCCGCGGGATTGATTTCGACGAACATCTCCTGCTGCAACTCGGCCAACCACCGGTTTGAGCGGGTTTCCTCGCCGCCGCCTTCATATTCGACCAGGCGACCGGTCGTCAGGATGATCGGGAACGATTTCGCGACGCCCTTGTCCACCGCCGCCTTCTGAACGCTGAAGCCGATATTCGGCAAACGGAACTGCTTGGCGTCAGGATAGGTCGGATATTTTGCGACTAGGTCCACCCTGGGGGTATAGATCGGCTCGCGATGGATCGGCACCGGGTCGGGCAGGTTCCAGGCGACAGCCCTGGCCTTTCCGTTTCCGTAGGGGTGACAGCCGTGGCTGAGCACGACGCGCTGGATGCCGCCCGACAGGTCGGTCGACCACGAGACCTTGCCGATGTCAGCCATATCATCGCCGATCGTCTGGATGACTTTGAGTTCCTCCGCACTCAAGTCCTTGTCCCAGCCGAGCTTTTGCAGCACCGCCATCGTGAATTCCGGATAGCCGTCGGTCAGTTCCGAGCCTTGCGTGTAGGAGCCTTCGGCAAGAAGCGTCTCGCCGTTACGCTCCACACCGAAACGGGCCCGGAAGGGACTGCCGCCATCCATTACATGCAGGTCGGTGCTGTAAAGGTTGGCCGTGCCAGGATGGCGTATTTCCGGCTTGCCCCAGCATGGCCAGGGCAGGCCGTAATAGTCGCCGCCGACCTCCGGATCGTCCTTCGGCGCGCGTAGCGTCACAAGATCAAACTTGTGCTGGTTTTTCATATGCGCCTTGAGGCGCTCCGGCGATTGACCGCAGTAGCCGGTCGACCAGCTTCCGCGGTTCATCTCACGCAGTACGTCCTCCGGTTGCGGCCGGTCACCCTCGACCGCGATGTTCTTGAACATCCAGTCGGCAAGGCCGAGCTTCTTCGCGAGCAGGTAGATGACCTGATAGTCGTCCTTCTGCTCGAAGCTCGGCTTAACGATCTGCTCTCCCCACTGCAGAGATCGGTTGGAGGCGACGCGCGAGCCGGAAGTCTCGAATTGCGTACAGACCGGCAGCAGATAGACGTTGTCCTTGCGCCCGGCCTGAACTGCCAGCGATGCCCAGGTCGTCGGGTGCGGATCGGCAACGACGAGCAGTTCGAGGCCGGCCAGGCCCTTCATTGATTCCGGTATGCGTGTGATGCTGTTGCTGGCGTGGCCCTGGACGAACATCGCCCGCAGTCTGTCACGCTGCTGAATGTCCTCCTTGGGGAGCACGACCCCATCGAACCATCGGGTCAGCGGGATACCGGGTGTCTCCATCGCCTCCTTGGAGTCGAACCGGCGCAGAAGGTCGTCGTATGGAATTTGCCAGACTCGCGACCAATGCTTCCAGGCGCCCTCCGTCAGGCCATAGTAAAAGGGCAGGGTCACCACATCCAATCCAATGTCGGTCGCGCCCTGCACGTTGTCATGTCCACGGAAGATGTTGGCGCCGGTGCCCGGCTTGCCAACATTGCCCGTGGCGAGGCACAAGATGCAGCTGGCGCGGACGTTGGCTGTTCCGGTCGTGTGGTGGGTCTGCCCCATGCACCAGATTATCGTCGATGGCTTTTGCGTGGCGAACATCTCGGCGATGCGCTTCATCTGCTCGCCAGGCACACCAGTGATGCGCTCGACCTCGTCGGGCGGATATTTCCCCACCTCCTTGCGGACTTCGTCCATCCCGTAAACGCGCTGGGCTATGAATTCCTTGTCCTCCCAACCATTCTCGAAAATGTGCCAGAGCAAGCCCCACAGCACCGCGATGTCGGTGCCAGACCGAATGCGAGCAAACTCGGTGGCATGCGCGGCCGTACGGGTGAACCGCGGATCCATCACGATGAAGTTGGACTTGTTGAGTTCCTTGCCTTCGAGCAGATGCTGCATGGCGACTGGATGTGCTTCGGCAGGGTTCCCGCCCAGCACTATGAGCGTCTTGGAATTGCGGATGTCGTTGAAGGAATTGGTCATCGCGCCGTAGCCCCAGGTATTGGCCACGCCCGAAACCGTCGTCGAATGGCAGATCCTCGCCTGGTGGTCCTGGTTATTGGTTCCCCACAGGGCCGCAAGCTTGCGGAAGAGGTAAGTCCCCTCGTTGGAGAACTTCGCCGATCCCATCCAGTAGGCCGATTCCGGTCCGGACTTCTCACGAATGTCGAGAAGCTTGTCGCCGATCCCATTGATGGCGTCATCCCAGGAGATGCGCTCCCACTTGCCGCCGGAAAGCCTCACGGGGTATTTCAGGCGGCGGTCGCTATGTACCAGCTCGCGCACGCTTGCGCCCTTGGCGCAATGCGAGCCTCGATTGATGGGGCTGTCCCACGATGGCTCCTGTCCGGTCCACACGCCGTTCTGGACTTCCGCGGTGACCGTGCAGCCGACAGCGCAATGTGTGCAGACACTTTTCTTCAACTCGGTCGGCACTCCCGGCTGCGGCGGGCTGATCGCCGCGGCTTTGCTTACCGTGCCGAACTGAAACGAGCCGAGCGTGGCTATTCCGCCAACTGCGAGGCCGGAGCGGCGGAGGAATGTCCGTCGGTCGAATGGAGCCGAATCCGTGCCAGCAAGGAGGCTTTGCAGTCTTGTGCGGCTTGCCTGTCCGCTTTTGCGCTTCGTCAGCATGGCGGCCTCACTTCTTTTCAGGGTAGCGGTTCACGCGGTAATAGGCCTTGATGTGATCGGTTTCCCGGTAGCGGGCCCGCATCTCGTCTTCACCGGGGTCATAGGCTTGCGCTTCGCTCGGAGCCAGTGCCGCCGCAACGGCGGTGGTGGAGGCGCCGCCGAACGCCCGGAGGAAGCTGCGCCGGCTCAGTCCCGTCGATCGCTCCTCCTGCATTGCAACCTCCATCTGTCAGGGCATCCGGCCCGCTTGCATTTCCTATGCGCTTCGCCGCGTCTCCATGGCAAAGGCTTCAGTTTCGATGTCGATAAAGGTTCGACCGGCAACGCCGACCGATCGGTAGAATTTCGCCGTTTTTGCGCTTTCCAGATCGCCAAAGAAACGTCCGGCCCATGGCGCGAGGTGCCGTTCGAAGAAAGCCTGCTCTTCGCCGGCCGCCACCTCGAAATGAATGCTGGCAAAGCCGCTCATGATCTCGCAGAGCGTTCCGAGATGATCCTCGGGGTCGCAGTGGCCGGCGGCTCGCTCGATGCCCAGGCGCATCATGTCCTGGCGCAGGCGGGCGAGTGGCCGTTCGTTGAGAAAGCCGGTGAGATAGTAGGAAGCGTAGGGGAGAAGCTCTCCGCGTCCCACGCCGATGAAAAGTTCGAAATATTCGCGATTGATATCATCCGCGCAGGTGCAGGCCGCTGCCCGGCCCAAGGCAGCGTGAGCGCGACCGAGCGGCGTGTCGCTGCTGTCTTGCAGGCGGGCAAGCCGGGTCAGGAAGCCGCTATCGGGTGGCTTGAGCAATAGCAACGCGAAGAGGGCATATTCGTCGGCGCGGGCTTGATCGATATCGTCAAGATCAGCGCCATCGAAATCGATGATTGAAGCATCCGCTCCATCCGACGATCCATACGCCTGGTCCAGGGGCAAGTCCGGGTTCATCGTGTGACCTTGACCGTGCTTCCGAGATTAGGTCAGCGATTGTAGCCCCACCCCGAACGATTGCAACAGCAGTCTGACGAATTCGTGCGGCTGGTCTAGTAGCAAGTCGATGTTGGTCGTGTGACCTTGATCGTGGGCCCCTGATTGGGTGAGCTATCGTGGCTCTGCGCTACGGGTGCAGCAGGTCCCGGCGTCAGCGCGGGATCGCTCTGCCGTGGCGCGGCCGGGAGAGGACCTCGGTACGCGAGGGCGGAGAGACAGGGCCCGCGTCCGCCGCCTCTATCTCACCTGCTCCGTCAACTGGCGACCTCGCCTCGGTAGGCTCGACGGTCTGGGCTTCTGGCGCATCGGTATCAGCTTCGCCAACTGGCGGCGTATTCTCCGGCCATTGGGCGTGCGCTTCGCCGGGCGCCTGGGCGGGCCAAGGCCGGGGAATTGCGGCTGTTTCCCGCTCATTCGCTTCGATGGGTAAAGCCATCTTTGATAGAAAGCTGACGACTGCTTCCTTCGCGTCCAGCGGGCCGAACCCTGCCATCGAACCCGCCTGGTTGAAGTCCCAGGCGTATTCGGAGGGACCGACATAATCGCGAATTGCCGGATCGAGAGACCACATCCTGCGCGTCGCGGCGCTCCTCAGCGCCGCAGGGACGCCTTTTCTCAAGAAGGCCGTAATGTCGCTTTCAGGCGTCAGGTCCTCGACGCGGGGGAGGGGCTCGGCGGGTCCGTCTGGTTCGTCTTGCGTCGATCCCGCATCCTGAGCCGTGGCTCGGCGGGCAGCGCCGGCATCCACCGCCGCAGCGTCAGGTACCAGCTTCTCGTCGTCCGTTGCTTGAAGTCCGGCCGAGCGCACAGACAGCTTCCGGCGCGACCAGCGGGCGAAGATGTTATCATTGCCGCCGCTCATTCCTTGTCTCCAGTCCCGGAAGGCCAATTGCGCCCCGCATCAAGCTTTGCCCGATCGCGCTTGCGCTTGACGAACGGCCGCTCGACATGGTGGGCTTCAACGAAGGCGGCAAGCTGCTGCTGGATCTCGGACGGCATCGGCACCGCCTCGATGATGTCGGTGCCGGACTCCGTCAGCGACTCGGCGTCCGAGGGATCGGCGGTTACCAATTGCAGCAGGACCCCGGGAGGCGCATTCGTGTGCCGGAGCGATACCCACAGGCTCGGCTGCTGAGAACGTAAGTTCTCCCGGTACATCGTCGTGTCCGCTCCGAAGAACTCGATGTCCGCCGCTCCCGCATAATAGCGGGTTACTGTTGCGGTTTCATCGAGCGCCGTCCAAGCTGCGGCTACCGGAACGCCGACGAGCACCGCAACGGGCATCCAGGCATGATCGACCCACGGGTTCTTCAGAGTCCGTCGCTCGACGACGACACCGACTTGAGTTGTTTCCCGAACCAATTCGGAATCCTGACTTTCCACAATGCCTAACTTGCGGGTGTGGCGGCTCGAAGCGGCAGGCCGGCGATTAGGTTCTGCGGCTTCATGCGAACCATGCGGTCGGATGTCATCGCCATGATCAACCAGATCGGCCGCGCACCCACTTCCGGCCTAACTTCGTCGAATTCGGAGAAGTCGAGCCGAAACAAAGCTATAATGCGCTTTGCCGCCTCAGGGTCAAGGTCCTCGCCTGTCCACAGCGCATTGCCGATACGCGTCGCCTCCGCGTCCAGACCGACGAACCATGCCCAATCGTCGTCCTCGGTCCGCTCGACCGGCTCAACCCTCACCTCAATGGCCAGCAGATGGCGTATCCAGGCCTCGATCGCGGCGGCAAGGCCGCGCCGCGCCGGACTGTCGACGTCGCCGAGGCCAAGCACCATGTCAAAGGCATCGCTCCTGCCGAAATAGCTGCAGGCATTCTTCTCCTCGAGAATCTGCAGCTCGGTGACGGCAGGCCCTCCGAGCATGTTCAGGAGAGGCGAGGCGTGACGGTTCTGCTCGTGGACTTCAATGGTTTCCGCATCTGCAAGCAGCAGCGCACCTTCATGGAGGGTCACTCGCTGGGCACGGTAAAACAGCTCGGCCGCACGCAGCACGAAGGGATCGTCGTCGCCGTCAAGCGCATTGCGCAGCACCAGTTGCGCAAGCTGGTTCATGAACAGGGGCGGAATGTCGGCAGCCGAGCCGCGCGCGAGTTCGAGATAGCAGGCTTCGAGAGACGGCGCTGCCAAAAGGCGATTGCGAAAGGCAATCATGAACTCCCAGTTTTCCCGAGCATCCGGGTCGTCGATCGCGGCGATCTCCTCGTTCCCGACCGGCCGGCGCGGATCGTGCATCAGCAACTCGTGATGCAGCCGCAACTCCGCCGCGCACGCATCTTCCGGCGGCAGAAGCTCAGGGCGAGCCAAATAAACTTTGAGGAACGGATCAGTCACCATCAACCGGCCTGCCTTGTCGCGATCGAGCAGATGGTGGCCCGAAGAAATCCAGAAATCTATCATTTGTGCCTACCCGCCAGCACCACGATGTCGACTTCTTCCATCGCACCCTCTTCTCCCTCGACCTCGATGATGCGGAATGCGGCCGCCGGATCAAGGCGGCTCACCTTCCGGTGCAGGGTGCGGAACGATTCACGGATGCCCGCCTCCTCGCCAGCGCGGTGCAGCGCAACAAGGGTGTTCGGCGGATGACTGCACAGGGACTGCGCGAAGGCGATTTCCTCCTCGGCGGCCGCGCGCGCGACCGCCATCCCGGGCGCTCCGCAACGGGCGACAAGCTGCTCGGCCAGTCTTTCGGTCGCAGCCGCGACTTCTTCCGCGGTGGCCTCCGTCACGATGACGAGGGTGGACCAGCCGAAGCTCTCAACCCCCATGAAGCCGGCGCGGAAGGCTTGTCGTTCCTTGCCGGAGAGGCTTTCGACATCGGCGGCGAAGAACCGGAAAGTCCCCGTGACGGCCCACTCGCCGGGTTCCGCGGCGTGGGAATAGACGAAGCCATCCGACGGATCTAGGCGGATCGTGCGCAGTAGCTTTAGAGCCATGGCACACCCGTAGCGGGATCGAGCCACGAAGGTGAGCCAAGAGCTTCCACCAAACTCCGCCTTTCGGAGGCTCCCGGGCAAGGCTTCCCCGGAAGCAGCAGGTCGCCATTGTCAGCGATCCGAACGTCCTGGCCTCGGTGTGAGGAGCGGTGCAGCCATTGGCTGGCGAGCGATGCGAAGCCGGTTTCGCCCCATTCGTGGAACGCGTTCATCAGGTGACGGGAGAAGCTGGCGATGATCTCACCAGGATCGGGGGCTTCGAAGCCCAATTCGTCAAGCGCGCCGAGTAGCGGCCGCTCGCCAGGTTCGTAAGCGCGCACGGCCGCGATGCGGATCATGGCAGAAAAGACGAGCCAGGCCGGCGTCTCCTCGTCGCGAGCTCCCTCAGGCCAGCCCAGGCGTCCGCCGCCAACGAGAGCGCCGTCGATGCGGATCGCGTCCGGCCAGTCGAAGGTGACCGGCATTTCAGGCGGTGCACGCGCTGCAAGCGCGTCGGCCAGAGCGTTCATTCCGGCATAGATGGCAAGGCGGGCCTGCGCCAACGATTGTTCAGGCTCCAGGACGACCGCGAACTCGGCCAGATCATAGCGCCGTACCCAGACCAGCGTCCCTGCACCCTGCTCGCCGGCAATGGCGCGGGCGTGCTCGAAGGCATCGCCGGCTTCTCTCAAGACAGTGAGGCTGTAGAGCGGGGGCAGATCGAGGGCGCGGTCGGTGACCGAAGCACGCTGGGACATGATGCCGATCCATTTTTGATGACGGCGGCCTAATTCTCCAATAATGTATATACTGTCTCTACAGTAAAGGCGCTACCGCAGCGGGCGGTGCCGCGTAGCGGGGAGGCGCAATGAGCCTGGACAAACCGCGCACGGTCTTCATCTGCTCCTGCGAGCGCAGCATGCCTGGTTTTGGCGACAGCGTGCGCCGCGGATGCAAAGACGCTCAGGTGCAATCGGGCGATCAGCTGTGCGGCGCCGAAATCGATCGTATCCGCAACAGATTGAGCGAGGGGGGAGCCATCACCATAGCCTGCACACAGCAGGCGCCGCTTTTCCGCGAAGTCGCTGAGGAAATCGGCTTTGCGGGTGACCTCGATTTCGTGAACATCCGCGAGGCGGCAGGCTGGTCGGCAGAGGCCGCATCCGCCGGGCCGAAGGCGGCGGCACTCGTCGCGATGGTGGCCGAACCGACCTCGCCGCCCGCCCTCGTCACGCTTCGAAGCAATGGCGTGGTGCTGGTTTATGGCCGCGACCAGGCGGCAATGGAGGTCGCCTGCCAGCTTGCCGGGGATCTGGACGTGACCGTCCTGCTGACGCGACCCGAGGAGGTTACACCCAACCGCGTGTGGGATTTCCCCGTCGTGCGGGGCAGGATCCGCAATGCACAAGGCCATCTGGGCGCCTTTGAGCTGATCGTTGATGATTTCGCCTTGCCAGTTCCCTCTTCGCGCGACCGCCTGCGCTTCGGTGCGGCTCGTGACGGCGCAATCTCTAAAGCAGACATCGTGATCGACCTCTCCGGCGGCGTTCCGCTATTTCCGGCTCACGACCTGCGCGCGGGCTACCTCAAAGCGGATTCCGCCGACCGGGCCGCGGTAACGGCCGTGATCGCCAAGGCTGCTGGCCTCGTCGGCGAATTTGACAAGCCGCGCTACATCGATTTTTCCGCCGATCTGTGCGCTCATTCACGCTCCCGCATCATCGGTTGCACGCGTTGCCTGGATCTGTGCCCTACCGGTGCGATTGCCTCGGCCGGCGACCACGTGATCGTCGACGCAGAAATCTGCGCCGGTTGCGGCAATTGCGCGGCCGCCTGTCCGACCGGTGCAGCCGCATATGCCGTTCCGGATGCACAAACCCTGCTTCGGCGGCTGCGTTCGCTCCTGGTCACATATCGAGAGGCGGGTGGCAGGGATCCGGTCGTTCTGTTCCATGACGGCTATCACGGCGAGCCGCTCATTGACGCGCTCGCGCGGTTCGGCCCAGGCCTGCCTGCGAATGTACTGCCAGTCGCCGTGAACGAGATAACGCAATTGGGAATAGAGGCGTGGATAGCGCCGGTGGCATGGGGCGCGGCGGCGGTGATGGCGCTCGCCTCCGCGAAGCCCAAGCACGAGCTCGCCGGCTTGGCCCGCAACGTCACCATCGCCAATCTGCTCGCGCGATCGCTCGGCTACGGGTCGGAACTCTGCGGCCTGATCGAAACCGACAATCCGGACATGCTGAGGTTGGCGCTCGACCGTGTGCAACCGGGCTCCAGCACGCCGACGCCGGCGACCTTCCTGCCCCTGGGGGACAAGCGCAGCCTGTTGCGAAACAGCATGATCGAACTGCATCGCGCCGCGCCGACGCCAGTCGAGCGCGTAGTGCTCCCAGCGGCAGCGCCGTTCGGCGGGCTCGATATCAATGTCGAGGGCTGCACGCTCTGCCTCTCCTGCGTGTCGGCGTGCCCAACGGGTGCGCTCTCCGACAGCGAGCAACAGCCTGCATTGTACTTTTCCGAAAGCGCCTGCGTCCAATGCGGGCTCTGCGCTGCGACTTGTCCGGAGAAGGTGATCCGTCTCGCCCCGCGGATTGATTTCCCGGCATGGAGCGCGCCACGTCGGGTCGTCAAGGAAGAACAGCCCTACGAGTGTATCCGCTGCGGCAACCCGTTCGGGACCCGCAGTACGATTGAGCGGATCGTCGCCAAGCTGGAAGGCAGGCACTGGATGTTCTCGGGCGAAAACGCGCGGCGGCTGGAACTGGTGCGGATGTGCGACAATTGCCGCGTCGATGCCGCCATGAGCGAAGACCTCGATCCCTATGCCGGTCCTGGCCGGCCGGCCCCGCGAACGACAGAGGATTATCTCCGGGACCGGAACTCGGAAACCAAACGGGTCTAAACTCAGTTGCTGCGGGTCTCGGCCTGTAGGAATCGTATCAGCGCCGCCCGATGCTCGGGGTCGCGAATGGTCTGCTCGGGCATCTTGGTGCCCGGCGTGTATCTGCTCGGGCCAAGCTCGAACAGCTTCGATACCGTTTCGGGCGTCCAGACGATGTCCATCTCCCTGAAAGCGGGCGAGTATCGGTAGCCAGGCACGGATGCGATCCTGCGGCCGAAGATGCCGTGAAGCGTGGGGCCGGCGCGATCGCCCTCGTGGGGATCGAGCGTGTGGCATGCGACGCAGGCGCGGAACACCTCCGCGTCCGGATTGCCGGCATATTCGGCCATCGGATCGGCCGAACCCTCGATCTTGGTTCCGAGCCGTTGCCCGGCCTCGACATTCCATTCTCCCACCACTTGATCCCCGCCGCCGCTCAAAAGCGTCTTTCCGTCAGGCGAGAAGGCGAGAGCCCAAACCGGAACGCCCGCGGAGCCAAATGTGCGAACGGGCTGCAGGCTTTTGACGTCGAGCAGCACAATTTCACCTTTGATCGACGAGGCGGCGATGTATCGTTCATTCGCCGTGACGGCGAGCGCGGTGATCGGACTTGACGAAGCTGCACCTTCGGCCAGGATTGTCCCGCCGCGGTTCAGTTCACTCAGCTTGCCGTCCGCGCCCCCGACGAACACGCGATCGCTCCTCGTCGCCACCAGTGCGCTGAGGGGTGCAGGCATTGCGACCCTGACCGGAGCTCCGCCTTCGGCCGGCCAAAGCATGACTGCCGCGTCGTAGCCGGCACTTGCGAGCGTCCCGTCGGAGAGGTATGCAACCGCGTTGACGTTTCCCCTGTGGCCTTGGAGGACGCGCGGCTCCCCGCCGGAAAGCGGCCACACCCGCACACTGCCATCCCAGGAAGCCGAAGCGAGGGTGGAGCCGTCGGGCGACACTGCGAGCGACACGACCGGTGCTGAATGGCCTTGCAGGACGGCGACCGGCGTGCTTCGTCCGGCCTCCCAGACAGCAATGCGGCCGTCCGCCCCCGCGCTGGCGAAGCGGCCTTGCGGCAGGGCTGCGACCGCATCGACCTGCCCATCGTGAAACAGCAGCACCTCCCGTGCTTCGCCGGTCTTGATCGACCAGATGATCGCCTTGGCGTCGAAACCACCGGTGATCGCAGTTTGCCCATCGGCCGTCACGGCAATCGCCCGCACTGGTCCGCCGTGACCGCGGAGATCGGCACCCAGCGCGGCGACCCCGAAGAGGAACGGAGCAGTTGCCATCAGACACATTGCGAGCGTCGTCTTCATTGCGCACCAGGCCGTTCCGTGCTCCCTTGGCGCAGCGCCGCCGTTGCGGGCATCAAGCTTGCTGGATCGGCCATATTGTTCAAACCGTTCGAGGCAATCATATGACCCAGAATATGGAAACCGATCCCTTCAACGTCTCCATGCGCAAGTTCCTCAAGCAGGTCGGCGTGACTTCGCAGCAGGCAATCGAGAAAGCCGTGGCGGAGAAGGGCCTGAAAGGAAAGGGCCGACTGACCGTGAGGGCCCTCGTCACGTCTGAGCCAGCAGGCCTGCACCATGTCGTGGAGGGCGAGATCGATCTGGGGTGAGCAGCGACCGAGGTCGGGTTCGGCTGCTACTTCGCGAACCGGATCCGCCCGGCCGGCGATGGATCATACCCGGCAAGCTCGGCGGCGCGGCTGGCGAAGGTGTCTTGCTGCAGCAAACGCAGCAACGCCTGGATCGGTTGCTGAAAGTAGGTCCGCTGCCGCATCAGCAGGTCGAAGCTTTCCCAGGCCAGTGACACGAAATCGAGGCCGGCGGCGCAGGCGGCGGCGCGGGTGGCGATTCCGCAATCGGCCCGTCCGGTGCGCACGGCGGCTGCAAGCTCGGGACCGGTAAGGCAGGGGGGCTCCAGTCGGTTGACCTCGCCGTGGCTCGCGCCGGCATCCGTCAGCAACAAAGCGAGCAGCATGTCCGCGCCTGCGCCGCGTTGACGGACCGCAATGCGCGCGCCGGTCGCAAGTACGTCGGTCAACTTGTTGAGCGATTTCGGATTGCCTGGCGCCAGCAGCAGGCCCTGCTCGCGGCGGGCGAATCCGACCAGCACCGCATCGTACAGCCGCGGCCTCGTCGCAATCGCGGCGACATTCGGGTCCGGGTCGTCGCTGTGGAAATGGATCGCGGCGACAGACACCTCGCCGCGAAGCAGGCGTGTCACGCCGGCTTCCGTGCCTTCTGTCAGAAAGGCCAGGCCGGAGCCCGACTGACGCAGGCTCCATTCGAGCAGATCATCCTGGCTGCCACCGACGATCGGCGGCGGGTCGGATTGAATCATTCCTCCGGGCCGGACCAGTCCCGACATGACCCAATGGTCGAGTTCATGTCGGGGAAACAGCCATTTGCCGGCCACCTTGCTGCAGGGGAGGCGCTCCTGCGCAATCAGTTCGTAAAGCTTGCGTTCGCCAATGCGCAGATAGTCGGCGGCTTCAGATGTCGTCAGCAATTCCATCCTGCATTGATATGCATATTTCTGTGCTGGTTCAAGAATTTGACTCTGGCGGAGGAGTTGCAGGACATTGGCGCTGGACAGGATTGCGAGGAGCAATGTCGGAAGGGCTGGGCGCATGGCAACTGATCGCGAGCGGTGACGCCACGCTGTTTGCCATCGTGCGCCTGTCGCTCGCGGTCAGCCTTTCGGCTGTCGCGATTGCCATGGTCGCCGGCCTGCCGCTTGGCGCAATTATCGCGCTCTCGCGCTTTCCAGGTCGTTCGGCGATCGTCGTGGTGCTGAACGGTTTCATGGGCCTGCCGCCGGTGGTGGTCGGGCTGACCGTCTATCTGCTGCTATCGCGATCCGGGCCGCTGGGCGAGTTCGGTCTTTTGTTCACGCCCGCCGCCATGGTCTGCGCGCAGGCGCTGCTGGTGTTGCCCATCATCGCCGCTCTGACCCGCCAGACGGTCGAGGATCTGTGGCGCGAATATCGCGAGGAACTGAACGCGATGGAGGTCGGGCCGGTGGGCCTGGTCGCGACGCTTTTGTGGGACGGCCGCTTCAGCCTCGTCACTGCTCTGCTCGCGGGCTTCGGCAGGGCGGCGGCCGAGGTTGGCACCGTCATGATCGTCGGCGGCAACATCGATGGCTTCACCCGTACCATGACGACGGCAATCGCACTTGAAACTTCAAAGGGAAATCTGCCGCTCGCCATCGGACTCGGCCTGATTCTGATTTTTCTTATCCTGCTGATCAACGCGGCCGCCTGGGGCGTGCGGGTGTGGTCCGAGCAACGGGCGGGCTAGGGGATGCGGGCCGCTCAGAGCGATCTTCCACTTGTCTTCGATGACGTGTCGCTTATCGCTGGCGCGACGACCATACTCCAGCGGGTGAACCTGACGATCGGGCCACATGCGCCGACGGTGATCGTCGGCCCAAACGGGTCGGGCAAGACCTCCCTGTTGCGGCTTTGCATGGGGCTTACTGTACCTTCGGCCGGAACCCTGACTTGGGGCGGTCGGACCCTCTCCCCGAAGACGCGGCGTGCGATCCTGTTCCAGAAGCCTGTGATGCTGCGGCGCTCGGTGGCCGCGAATGTCGCCTACGGCCTGGCGACGGCCGGCTGTCCGCGCCGGTTTCGCGCGGCGCGCACGGAGGAACTGCTCGACCGCGTGGGTCTTCTCGATCTGGCGGCACGTCCGGCACGGCATTTGTCAGGCGGGGAGCAGCAGCGGCTGGCGCTCGCTCGCGCACTGGCGCGCCAGCCCGAGATCCTGCTGCTCGACGAGCCGACAGCCAGCCTCGATCCGGCGGCGACGCGTTTTGTTGAGCAGATCATCATCACGGCTGCCCAATCGGGCACGAAGATCATCATGGCCTCGCACCATCTCGGCCAAGTGCGCAGGATCGCTGGAGACGTCGTCTTTCTTGTCCGGGGGCGTGTTTGCGAGCATGCCGTTGCCGGCGATTTTCTGGATCGTCCCGCGACTCGGCAAGCGGCTGCCTTCGTGCGCGGCGAACTCGTGCTTTAATCAACCGGACGGAGATTGAGATGCTGACCCGCCGAATGTTCTGTGCGCTTGTGGTGCTTCTGATGCTCGCGAGCGGCGCGCCTGCCCAGGAGCAGTCGATAGTTGTGGCGTCAACGACCTCGACGCAGGATTCTGGGCTGTTTGACCACATCCTGCCGCTGTTCGAGAAGAAGACCGGCATCGGCGTGAAGGTTGTCGCTCAGGGCACCGGTCAGGCGCTCGACACCGGTCGGCGCGGCGATGCCGATGTGGTCTTTGTCCATGCCAAGGCGCAGGAGGAGAAGTTCATCGAGGAAGGGTTCGGGGTGAAGCGCTTCGACGTGATGTACAACGACTTCGTCCTCGTGGGGCCCAAGAGCGACCCAGCAGGCGTCAGCGGGACCAAGGATATCGCAGCCGCGCTGATCGCCATCGAAGCCAAGAAAGCGGCCTTCGTATCGCGCGGCGACAGGTCTGGCACCCACTCGGCCGAATTGAGTCTGTGGAAAACGGCCGGCATCGACATCGAGGCGGCCAAGGGCACCTGGTACAAGGAGATCGGCCAGGGCATGGGAGCGGCGCTCAACGCCGCGGCCGCCATGAACGCTTATACGCTTTCCGATCGTGGTACCTGGCTGTCATTCAAGAATCGGGGCGAGTTGGGCATTGCCGTCGAGGGGGACAAGCGGCTGTTCAACCAGTATGGCGTCATGCTGGTGAATCCGCGGAAGCATCCAAGTGTCAAAGCGGAGGCCGGCCAGCGCTTCATCAATTGGCTGATCTCTGCGGAGGGGCAGAAGGCGATCAGCGAGTACAAAATCGACGGCCAACAGCTCTTCTTCCCAAACGCGCAGCACGAGCGTTCCTGAAGCTTGTTGCAAACCGGCTCGGGTCTGCTTCACTATCGGGCCATGACGAGAACACTTTCTCCGACAGGCGCGCTCACCACCCTTGACAAGGCGCTCGCAGGGCTGCTCGACGGTGTGATGCCCGTCGCCACCTGCCTGGTTCCGCTCGATGAGGCTCTTGGGCGCGTGGCTGCCGGGATGCCGGCTGTCGTGCCGGCGCAGCCTGCGCGCGATATCGCTGCCATCGACGGCTGGGCGTGTCGCGCCTTTGATCTCGTGGGAGCGTCGGCCTATTCGCCAGTAGCATTGCCGACCCCGCCCCTCTGGGTGGAGACGGGCGATGCCATGCCTGGAAATCGTGACTGTGTGCTGCAGGCCGGTCTTATCGATTGCGATGGACCGGTGATCCAGGCGGCATCTGAAGCCGCGCCTGGCCAGGGTGTGCGCCGGATGGGCGAGGACATGGCGGCGAACCGCCCGCCAACATTTGAAGGAAAGACAATCGGCGTCGCTGACCTGCTGGTCGCTCGCAAAGTGGGATTGAGCCAACTTGCCGTACGGATTCCGTGCGTGCGTGCGATCGACGTCTCTGCCGAGAGCCACGAGACATTCTCCCTGCGGCTCGTGGTCGAGAGCCTGGGTGCCTCTGGAGCTTCGATTGCCGAAATAGAGGCCGTCGAGCGTGACGCGACAGCGATCGCTGCCGCTCTTGATGGCGAGTCCTGCGATTTGCTGCTCCTGATCGGCGGTACTGGCGATGGCTGCGCCGATGTGACCGCCGAGGCTCTCGCGCGGCGCCGGGTTCTGCTCGCGCATGGCATTGCTCTGCGGCCCGGGGGGACAACGGCGATAGGGCGGCTCGGCAAGACACCGATCGTCGCATTGGCCGGATCGCCGCAACAGGCTTTCGCGGGGTTCCTTGCACTCGTCCAGCCAGTCTTGGACCGCCTGTCGGGCAGATCTGAACGGTCCGGCATTATCTTGCCACTCTCGCGGAAAATTTCATCCGCGGTCGGGCTTTGCGAGATCGTTCTGCTCGCAAAGGAGCGGGATGTGTGGACACCGCTCGCTGTCGGCGACTTTTCGCTGGACGCCATGCGTCTTGCCGACGCCTGGCTTGCAGTTCCTGACGATAGCGAGGGGTATGCCGCCGGCACGCCTGTCGCCGCCGTTCCGCTCCGCAACTTTTGATCGGTGTTCCGCCATGACGCATTCTCCAACATCGGCCCAGCAGAACAGCCGCCAGGAGCAGTTCCTGACCATACTATCGCGCGAAGCTGCACTGGCGCGCTTCGAGGCCGAGCTGTTTCCCCGCCCACTACCGACCGAGAAGCGGACGCTGGCCAACGCGCTGGGGCTGGTTCTTGCCGAGGACGTCGCAGCGCCGGTCGACGTGCCGCCGTTCGACCGCTCAAATGTCGACGGCTTCGCGGTGCGTGCAGCCGACCTCGCCGTCGCCTCTGAACCGCGTCCCGTTCGGCTTGCGCTCAATGCGGAAGCGATTGCCTGCGGCACGGTTCCGCAGTTGCCCGTTCTGACCGGAACCGCCACGTCCATCGCAACCGGCGGACCGCTGCCCCGCGGCGCGGACGCGATCGTCATGGTGGAGCACACCCATCCCGCCGGGTTGAGTGCCATTGAGGTGGCCCGCAGCATCTCGCCCGGCCAGTTTATCTCCAACGCGGGATCGGACATGGCGCGAGGAGAAGTCTTGCTGCGTGCCGGAACCGAAATCGGCTCGCGCGAGATCGGCATGCTCGCTGCCTGCGGAATCGCACAGCTGACAGTGGCTCGCAGGCCACGCGTGGCCGTGATCTCCACGGGCGATGAACTCGTTCAGCCGGGCGAGCCGTTGCGACCGGCCGGCATCTATGATGCCAACGGCCCGATCATCGCTGCGGCTGTCACTGAAAATGGCGGCGAGGCGCATTTTCTCGGCGCCTTTCCCGACGACGAGGCGAAACTTGAGAAGGCTATGCGCGAGGCGCTCGCCGCCCACGACGTGCTGATCCTGTCGGGCGGCACGTCCAAAGGGGCAGGGGATGTCACGCATCGCATTATCGGCCGACTGGGCAAGCCCGGTATCATCGCCCACGGCGTGGCACTGAAACCCGGAAAGCCACTTTGCCTGGCTGTGTGCGAGGGCAAGCCGGTCATCATCCTGCCGGGATTTCCGACCTCGGCCATGTTCACCTTCCATGACATGGTGGTACCCGCCCTGCGGCGCATGGCGGGGCTGCCGCCGCGCGTCGATACTCAGGTCACCGCAAGCCTTCCGTTGCGGATTCCTTCCGAACTCGGGCGGACCGAATTCGCCATGGTTTCCCTTGTGCAAGGGCAGGGAGGATTGACGGCCTATCCGACCGGCAAGGGCTCGGGAGCGATAACATCCTTTACCCAGGCGGACGGCTTCATCCGCATCGAGGCACTCGCCGATCACGTGCCTGCCGGTGCCGACGTGGCGGTGACGCTGTTCACGCCGCGGGTCCGCGTTCCCGACCTCGTCGTCATCGGCAGTCATTGCGTCGGCCTCGATCTAGTCGTTGGCGAACTTTCGCGCCGCGGGATTTCGGTGCGCTCGCTGCCTGTGGGAAGCCTGGGCGGTCTTGCAGCGGCCAAGCGCGGCGAGTGCGATCTCGCCCCCATCCATCTCTTCGACCCGAAGACGCGGATTTACAACGCGCCTTTCCTCGGTGACGGTCTCGAACTCGTGCCAGGCTGGCGGCGCATGCAAGGTTTGGTATTCCGCCAAGGGGACGAGCGTTTCGAGGGCCTCGGCGCGGAGGAGGCGGTCCGTGCGGCGCTCGCCGACCGCGATTGCATGATGGTCAACCGCAACCAAGGCTCGGGAACGCGCATCCTGATCGACCAGCTCCTCGGCGTGGAACGCCCGGACGGCTACTGGAATCAGCCGCGCTCGCACAATGCCGTCGCCGCGGCGGTGGCGCAAGAGCGCGCCGACTGGGGTGTCACCATCGCGCCCGTCGCGCGTGCGGCGGGGCTCGGTTTTATCGTGCTGACCGAAGAGCACTACGACTTCGCAATGATCTCTGCGCGAAAGGAACGGCCTTCGGTGCACGCATTCCTCGAGGCTCTCCGGACCGACGAGGTCCTTCTGGGCCTGGAGCGCGCTGGGTTCAGCCGGCCGGGTTAGCAGAAAGCAACGCGGCCAGGCGCTCAGCTTCGGCAAGATCCTCGACCGTGTTGGCGTTGAAGAACGGGTCCACCGGCTCGACGGGCCAGGATACGGTGGCAAGGCGCTGGCGGGCGGTCCACCGGTCAATCTTGCGGAGACCCTCGTTGGTCAACGCATGCCGCAATTCATCCCGCAGCGCGACTTTCCAGAGCCCGATGACCGGATGCGCCTGGCCGCCGGATGCCGCCACCGCCAAGTCTGCTTTCTCTGTGATGCGCGCCTGCTGGAGGCGTGCAACGAGGTCGCTCGGCAGGAAGGGACAATCGCCGGCAGCGCTGACCACCCATTCTACACCCGGCCTGTTCCCCGCCGTCCAATCGAGTGCGGTGAGTATGCCGGCAAGAGGTCCCGGATAGCTCTCGATCGTGTCGGCGGCAACGGGCAGGCCAAAGCGGGCGAAGCGAGCGGGGTCGCCATTGGCGTTAAGAACGAGCCCGTCGCATTGCGGCGCTAGCCGTCCGATGACATGCTCAAGCATCGTTCGTCCGCCGATCACACGCGTCGGCTTGTCTCCGCCGCCCATGCGCCGACCCAGACCGCCGGCGAGCACCACGCCCAGCGTTACGGTTCCCTCAGTCGTCATGCTCGGCACCCTTGCGGCGGTGGCGCGGCGCTTCCTCACCGACCGAAGCGAGGTCCTGGTCGAAGACGATCCGCTCCTGGCCCGAAAGCACGGTGAAGCGCTTGCCGCGCGCCCGGCCGACCAGCGTCAGCCCCACCTGGCGGGCCAGCGCCACGCCCCAGGCTGTGAAGCCGGAGCGCGAGATCAATATCGGAATGCCCATCCGCACCGTCTTGATCGTCATCTCGGAGGTCAGCCGCCCGGTCGTGTAGATGATCTTGTCTGCCGGATCGACGGTGTGGCGGTACATCCAGCCAGCGATCTTGTCGACGGCGTTATGGCGCCCGACGTCCTCCATATAGCAGATTGGCGTGCCCTCCCTGCAAAGGACGCAGCCATGAATCGCGCCTGCTTCCAGATAGAGCGACGGCGTGGTGTTGATCTTGCGCGTCAGCTCGTAGAGCCAGGAGGTGCGAAGCTCAGCGGGCGGAAGTGTGATGTCCTCGATCGCCTCCAACACGTCGCCGAACGCAGTGCCTTGGGCGCAACCCGAGGTCTGCGTCCGCTTTCTGAGCTTCTGCTCGTAGTCGGTGTTGCGCTCGGTGCGAACGACCACGACCTGCAGGTCTTCGTCATACTCGACATCCGTCACCACGTCGTCAGGCAGAAGCATGTTCTGGTTCAGCAGATAGCCAAGCGCAAGATATTCAGGGTAATCGTTGACCGTCATCATGGTGACGATCTCCTGCGCGTTGAGATAGAGCGTCAGGGCACGTTCTATCGGTACGCGGACCTCCACCGTCGCGCCTGTATGGTCGACGCCCGCGACCAACTCGGTCAGCCGTCGGTCTTGCGGGTCGGGTGTGATGATGGCGTGTTCGGGTTGGCGTCTCATCAAATGCATGGCAGTCTCCTGACGTCGTATTCTGGCTCGCCACTGCTCTGGCCTGATGTATCTTACAGGTGTTCAACCGAAGCTAATTAAAAAAAGCTCGGATTGATGCGATTGCTGCCAAGGCGGCACCCTCGTGCAATTGGAACATAAATGGCGCAAATCTCGGATGACTGCTTCGCTTTCGGCGGACCGATGCGGCCCATCGACGAGACCGCCGCGCTCATCGCCTCGAAACTGAGTGCTGTGCAGGAGGTCGAGGCGGTCTCGCTCGTGCTGGCGGATGGACGCTTCCTGGCGAGGGAGATGGTCGCACCGCTGCCGCTGCCACCCTTCACAAATTCCGCGGTCGATGGGTATGCCGTGCGAGGGGCCGACCTGCCGCAAACCGTCAAAACGGCGTTCGCCGTTGCCGGGAGGGTTCAGGCCGGCATGGCGCCGGATGAACCTGTGCTGCCCGGCCAAACGGTGCGCATTTTCACTGGCGCTCCAATGCCCAAGGGGGCCGATACAGTGTTCATGCAGGAAGATGTGAGCGTGGACGGATCTGGCCGGGTCATTCTCCCGCCCGGCTTGAAAACGGGTGCCAACGTCCGTCCTATGGGTGAGGATGTCGCACTGGGTGAAGGCGTCCTCCCAGCCGGCCACCGGCTGCGGCCGCAAGATGTCGCGCTGGCCGCCGCATTGGGATTCATCGAACTCCAGGTCAAGCGCAGGATACGTGTCGCAGTGTTCTCGACCGGGGACGAAATCATTGCGCCTGGAGACCTGCGCGGACCAGCGCAGCTTTTCGACTCGAACCGCTTCATGCTTACGGCAATGCTCGCTCGGCTCTGCTGCGACGTCACCGATCTCGGTATCCTGATGGATGACAGCCGCCTGATTGCCGAAAAGCTGCGCGAAGCGGCATCGAGCCATGACCTGATCCTGACTTCGGGCGGTGTGTCGACGGGCGAGGCCGACTGCGTGAAGGCCGCTGTCGAGAGCGCCGGAACCTTGGTGTTCTGGCGCGTCGCGATCAAGCCGGGCCGGCCCGTCGCCATGGGCGTGATCGATGGAATCCCGCTGATCGGACTTCCTGGCAATCCGGTGGCAAGCTTCGTCACCTTCGCCCATATTGCCCGCCCTGCGATCCTCGCCCTCGTCGGGGCGCGGCAGCAACCGCCGATCCCGATCGCTGTGCGGGCCGGCTTTTCTTACAGCAAGAAGCAGGGACGGCGCGAGTATGTACGAGCAAACGTGCACGCGACCGCGGATGGTTCCTACGAGGCGACGAAGTTCCCCCGAGAAGGCGCCGGACTGCTTTCATCTCTGGTCGCCACGGACGGTCTCGTCGAACTGGGTGAGGAGATAGTCCATGTCGAGCCGGGCCACACGGTCAACTTCCTCGCCTATTCCAGTCTTCTGTGACAGCCGTCCGGCCGCGCCAGAAGCAGGAGCCAAGACCCCAACGCTCCAATTGACGATGCCACGCCCCGTCGGGCATCATGCTGGCCATGATGACCACGACGAAGCTGGATCTGACCGGGCTTAAATGCCCCTTGCCCGCACTGAAGACGCGTAAGGCGCTGAAAGCCTTGAGGCCAGGCGATCGGCTCGAGGTTCACTGCACGGACCCACTGGCGGTCATCGACATACCAAATCTTCTCACTGAAATGGGAGAACGCCTTGAATCGACGGAACGCGACGACGATCGGATCGTGTTCGTGATCGAAAAAGCGCAAGCTGCGACGATCTGAAGGGTTGCACCACATCTCCCGCGGTTCCACGATATGACCTGGCAACGCCCAGCCTTGGTCGTGCAGGGAACATATCGTGCCTCATAGTCGACATCATGGTCCGCCGGATATCGTTACGAGGTAAGGGGCACGCGGGAGGCGAGCACATGACGATGCAGGAACAGCGGCGGCGTGATCGCGGACCAAAGGGCAGGCCGCTGGATGACGCCGCGCTCGCCGAGGTCCAGGCGCTGCTTGGCGCGCGCCAGCGACGGCGCGACTTGCTGATTGAATTCTTCCACCTTATCCAGGACCGATATGGCTGCCTGTCAGCGCGGCATTTGCGGGCGCTGGCACAAGATATGCGTTTGTCGCAGGCAGAGGTCTACGAGGTGGCGACGTTCTACGACCATTTCGACGTCGTGAAGGAAGGCGAGATGCCGCCGGCGCCGCTGACAATCCGTGTGTGCGATTCAGTGAGTTGCATGCTGGCAGGCGCCGAGACGCTCCTGGCCGAATTGCAAGCGGGCGCCGATCCGGCGATCAGGGTCATGCGCGCGCCCTGCATGGGCCGCTGCGCTGGCGCGCCGGCCGCACGTATCGGTAATCGCGAGGTCGACCAGGCAACTGCCGAGGCCCTGCTGCGCATGGCCGCGGCAGCGGAGACCGATGTAAGCATACCCGATTATGTGGGACTGGAGGCGTATCGCCAGGCAGGAGGCTACCAGCTTTTGCAGCAGGTACGGATTGGGACGCTGAACACAGACCAGCTCATCGCCACCCTGGGCGATGCGGGCTTGAGGGGCCTGGGCGGTGCTGGTTTCCCTGCCGGCAAGAAGTGGCAGATCGTGCGCTCCTATCCGGGCCCGCGCCTGATGTCGATCAATGGCGACGAGGGCGAGCCCGGCACCTTCAAGGACCGCATCTATCTCGAGCAAGATCCGCACCGTGCCTTTGAGGGTGCATTGATTGCAGCGCACGCGGTCGAGGCGGAACGGATCTATCTTTACATGCGTGACGAATACCCTGCGGTGCTCGCCATTCTTCGTCAGGAGATCGCCGCACTCGAAGCTACCGGCATCGTCAAGCCGGGGTTCATCGAACTCCGCCGCGGCGCTGGTGCGTATATCTGCGGCGAGGAGAGTGCGATGCTGGAAAGCATCGAGGGCAAGCGCGGCATGCCGCGCCACCGCCCCCCCTACATCGCCGAGGTCGGCCTGTTCGGACGACCGACGCTCAACCACAATGTCGAGACGCTCTGGTGGATCCGCGACATCGTCGAAAAGGGCGCGCAATGGTTCGCTACGCAGGGCAAGCCCGGCCACCCCGGCATCCGCTCATGGTCCGTTTCCGGCCGCGTGAAAAATCCCGGCGTCAAGCTGGCGCCGGCCGGCGTAACGGTACGCGAATTGATCAACGACTATTGCGGCGGCATGGCGGACGGTCATGAGTTCAAGGCCTATTTGCCGGGCGGCGCCTCAGGCGGTATCCTGCCAGCGACACTGGGCGACATTCCGCTCGATTTCGGCGGCGATCTGGCCAAGCAGGGCGCCTTCGTCGGCTCCCATGCTATCGTCGTGTTCTCGCGGGCCGACAATATAAAGCAGGTCACGCTCAATCTGATGAAATTCTTCAAGCATGAGAGCTGCGGGAAGTGTACGCCTTGTCGCGACGGGACTGAAAAAATGGTTGCTCTCTTGCAGGAGCAGGGTCTGATGCCGGAAGACAAGATTCGCGACCTCGAAATGGTCATGCGCGATTCGTCGATCTGCGGCCTGGGCCAGGCAGCGCCCAATCCGGTCAATCATTTGCTGACGCATTTCCGGAGTGACCTCTGATGGCCGAGAGCACGGTATTCACCCTCGATGGGCAAACCGTAAGCGCCACCCCTGGCGAGACTATCTGGGATGTCGCCAAGCGCCAGGGTACAAAAATTCCGCATCTGTGCCATGTCGACATGCCGGGTTATCGTCCCGACGGCAATTGCCGCGCCTGCATGGTCGACATCGAAGGCGAGCGCGTGCTGGCTGCCTCCTGCGTTCGCCAGCCTTCTGCCGGCATGGTCGTGAAAACCGATACCGAACGCGCCCGCAAATCACGCGAGATGGTATTCGAGCTCCTCGCAAGCAACATGCGATCGGCGAGCGACGGTCCAGACAACCTGTCTGCGTTCTGGCAATGGGCCGGTTCGATGGGAATTTCGGGCAGCCGATACCGTTCCAAGTTCACCGAGGAGGGGCTAGCGCCAGAATTCGACATCACCAATCCGGCCATTGCCGTCAATCTCGACGCCTGCATCACCTGCGGCGCTTGCGTGCGCGCCTGCCGCGAGGTGCAGGTCAACGACGTGATCGGCATGGCCGAGCGCGGAAATCACTCGGTTCCTGTCTTCGATATGCACGACCCCATGGGCCTGTCGACCTGCGTCACCTGCGGCGAATGCGTCCAGGCTTGTCCGACTGGTGCGCTCTACGAGAAATCGCTGATGGACGAAACCGGCAAGACCCGTGTCGTCCAAGCGTTCGACAAGCTTGTCGACACGGTCTGCCCGTTTTGCGGCGTCGGCTGCCAGACGCGCGTCGCCGTCAAGGACAATAAAATCGTCCAGGTCGACGGCCGCAATGGTCCGGCGAACGAGAACCGGCTCTGCGTCAAGGGCCGCTTTGGCTTCGACTATGTGATGTCGCCCGAACGGCTGACGAAGCCGCTGATCCGCCGCGACGATGCGCCGAAAGCCGGCGACATCGATCTGCGCGATGTCGACCCGCTCACCGTGTTCCGCGAGGCCAGCTGGGAAGAAGCGCTGGAGCGCGCTGCCAGCGGGCTGAAGCGCATTCGCGACGACCATGGCGGCAACGCACTGGCCGGCTTCGGCTCCGCCAAGGGCTCGAACGAGGAGGCCTATCTCTTCCAGAAATTCGTTCGGCAGGCATTCGGGACCAACAATGTCGACCATTGCACCCGGCTCTGCCATGCCTCATCGGTGGCCGCTCTGATGGAGGGCGTTGGCTCTGGCGCGGTCTCGGCGCCTTTCATGGATGCCATGAAGGCCGAATGCGTGATCATCATCGGCGCGCGGCCGGCGACAAATCATCCAGTGGCGGCGACTTATTTCAAGCAAGCGGCAAAGCGCGGCACCAAGCTGATCGTGATAGACCCGCGCGGCCAGGAACTGATGCGCCACGCGACCTACAGCCTCCGCTTCAAGCCAGGCAGCGACGTGGCGATGCTGAACGCGCTGCTGCACGTCATCATCGACGAGAGGCTCTATGACCAGCAGTACATCCAGGCCAACGTCTCCGGCTTCGAGGCATTGAAGGCTAAGGTGAAGGATTTCTCGCCCGAGGCGATGGCTCCCGTCTGCGGCATCGAGGCCGGTGTGCTGCGCGATGTGGCGCGCACCTATGCCAAGGCGGAGCGTTCGATGATCTTTTGGGGCATGGGCATTTCGCAGCACACCCACGGAACGGACAATTCGCGCTGCCTGATCGCGCTGGCGCTGATCACCGGCCATGTCGGGCGCGCCGGCACAGGGCTCCATCCGCTGCGCGGCCAGAACAACGTCCAGGGCGCCTCGGACGCGGGCCTCATCCCGATGTATTTCCCCGACTACAAATCGGTGGAGAATGCCGATATCCGCGGCCAGTACGAGAATTTCTGGGGCCAGGCGCTCGACCCCAAACGCGGCTTGACCGTCGTCGAGATCGTCGACGCGATCCATGACGGCGAGATCCGGGGCATGTACATTATGGGCGAGAACCCGGCCATGTCCGATCCCGACCAGAGCCATGCGCGCGCCGCACTCGCCAAGCTTGAGCATCTGGTAGTTCAGGACATCTTCCTGACCGAAACCGCATGGCACGCCGACGTGGTGCTCCCGGCCTCCGCGCATGCGGAGAAACTCGGCACCTACACCAACACAAACAGGCAGGTGCAGATCGGCCGACCCGCCGTCAACCTGCCCGGCGAGGCGCGGCAGGATCTCGATCTCATCATCGAGCTTGCCAGACGCATGGGGCTGGACTGGAACTACAAACACGTTTCGGATGTCTTCGGCGAAATGGCGCAAGTAATGCCGTCGCTGAAGCATATTTCCTGGGAGCGCATCGAACGCGAGGAGTCCGTCGTCTATCCTGCCGATGGTCCTGATGTTCCTGGCAACGAGATCGTCTTCACCACCGGGTTCCCGACCGCGGATGGCCGCGGGCGCATCGTGCCCGCCGACCTCCTGCCCCCCGACGAGGTGCCCGACGACGAATATCCTCTGGTGCTAACCACCGGGCGCTTGCTGGAGCACTGGCACACGGGCGCCATGACACGCCGCGCCGGGGTGCTCAACGCGATCGAGCCCTACGGCATTGCTGCGATGAATCCCTACGAGATCAGGCGCCGCGGCCTTGCGCAGGGAGACGTGATAAACGTAGAAACGCGGCGCGGCGTCGTCGAAGCCATTCTGCGGGCCGATCGAGAGGTCGCCGATGGCATGGTGTTCATGCCGTTCTGCTTTAACGAGAGCCCGGCCAACATGCTTACCAATCCTATGCTCGATCCTTACGGCAAGATCCCCGAGTTCAAATATTGTGCCGCGCGGATCGTGCCGGCATCGAGATCGGTCGAAGCTGCCGAATGATGTTGGAAACTGCCCGCTGACGTAGCTTGGTCGATGGCTGACTTGACGAATGCCATTTGCTCTACCGCCGCCGCATTGCCGGAGTCCGGAAGGCGCCAACCCACGTTGCAGGCCTTTGCGAAGATCGATAGATCGGAAAGCGCCGTTGCCGCCCAGACTCAGTCCACGCTTATTCCGAAGATACTCACTCGGCGTCCTCCTCATAGGTTTGTTTGGGCTGAAGGCGACGCGAGATGCATTCTAACGGAACGGTGCCGGCTTGCTTGCTTCAGTTTTCCGAGCGCCAGCCGAAGCACAGAAGCTCACCGCCGGCTTTCCGTTTTTCATTCTGAGTATGTAAGCAGGTCGACGCGTTCATGGGCGCTGAACCGCGGGGCAAGCTCTTGTCACCGCAACTCACCCGACCAACATGCGCGCTTCCCGCGCTGCTTCAATAAAAGCGTCTCTGGCGATGTCAGCCGGAACGTTGCCATTCAACGCCTGCTGGCATGCTCGTAGTGCAGATCGATGCTTGGCGCTTCCTTCGTTGCGCCACTTGTCGTTGAGCAAGTCAAAAGCCTCACGAGCGTTGGTAAGGTTTCGGATGTCGCCGCTGATGCCGGTGGCAACGGCTACAGGTTTGGAAAACCACGCTTCATACATGGGAAAGCCTCTGACGCGCACAGCTCACAACGCACGTCACAACACGGAGTTTCATCATCACGCATCACCGTCCCGCGAAAGCCGGGCTGTCTGAATATCGGTCGCGTCCGCTACTTTCAGCCTTCGGGAGGTATGCCAGGCGGGACCGTCCTAAAATGCCCCCCTGGGGTCGGCGGAGCCGCGTCCGTCGTAAAATGGCAGGTAATTGTGCCTGCCATTTTGATTCGCAAAAAGCCCCATTCAGTTGGCGCCGCCAAGTTGCTTGGTCATCTTGCAGAAATTGTCGTGATTTTTGGCTATGGCTTCGTCGCCACACTCCTTCATCATCCCGGCTCGGTCCTCGTCGTTCATCGCCATCCACGCGCTCCTGAAGTCGGCTTGCGATTTCAAGGTCTTCATGGTGGAGTCGGTGTGAAAGGGCGCCATTTTTGCCGGTTCGTCAAGCGCACCCGCAAATGCTACGCCAGCTACAATTGTGAGAGCCGCCGCTCCCATGCAAAGTATTTTGATGCTCACGATCGTTTTCTCCTAACTGATTTGCGATCGCCTCACAACGATCGAGGTTAGGCTAAAGCTCAGTCCTTCGTGAAGCAAATGAATTTTATGATTAAATATCTGCAGTTTCTATGTTGATCTCTTGCGCAGTTTATAGGGCTCAAAAAAAGGTCAACTAGTGCCATTTATTCCAAAGTTCTTCTAGGTGGTGCGCGGGTATCCACCTGCTCGACAAATGAAGGCGAGCTTTGCGTCCCTGGCTCGACGGAGCAGCGATTGTGGCCCATCACCCTGTCGTTGTAAGATAAGCTACGCGTCCCACATAGGTGTTGCGTCGAGCGTTTCTCCCCATTCGTCGACGCGTTCCCCTCAGGAGGTATTTACCTTCAAACCTGGCCGGGCTTATCAGTCCGGCCTTTTTTAGCTCACGAACTCACTTCATCGAACTGAGGAGTCTCGGACCTCATTGTACTTAGACACCGACACCGATGGCGTACACAGTCCGGCCACGTACCGCCGTCGCAAACCTGGCGCCATATTGTCGCCTAATACGCGATTGTCTTCGGCGGACACCAGGCTCAAGTGGACTCTGTTCTGCGACAACATGTCCCCAGCGGCGACATCACGAGAGTGCCCCGCCCTACATTGGCGTCACGCGGGCGCTTGACTGCACGAATGCTGCTGAACGATGTTCTAACACAGCGTCATGCGTCGCCAACTAGACAAACATCATGACGACAATCGCGCCGAGGACTATCAACACAAGCCCGCCAAGAAGCATTGGCAGCAGGCTGTTGTCGGGGTCGATACCGGAATCGATCTCTCTCGGTAACGGCTTTTCCTTCTTCTTTGAGTCAGGCATGGGCGTCTCCATCGGAGCAAAACGGGCACGTAACGAAATAATCATGAGACGTTGTGCGCCGCACCGTTGCCAGCGGGTCTTTTCGGGCTGCCAAGGAAGTCCTTCGGCGCCAGCATGATGTCGGCCAGCGTATAGCGGTCCAGGGTGCTCTGGAACGAGGCAATCGCTTCACCAAACATCCCTGAAAGCTTGCAAGAGGCAGTTAGTACACATTGGTTTCCATCAGTCGCGAAACATTCAACCAGTGCGAAATCCGGCTCCGTCAACCGCACGACGTCGCCGATCCGGATCATCTCGGGCCGCTGTCCGAGAACAAGCCCGCCGGAACGGCCACGGATGGCTTTCAGATAGCCGCTGCGGGTGAGGGTATTGGCGACCTTGTTCAGGTGCGTCTTCGATATGTTGAAGGTGCGCGCAGCTTCCTCGATCGTGATCAGCCGATCACCGGCGGAGGCGGCGTACATCAGCATTCGCAACGCGTAGTCTGAGAAGGCAGTCAGCCGCATGCATCTCTCCTGCTGTTGGCGCGAGAATCCTTACCAACCAGTCTGCATCAAAGGTCCTTCTCGACAATAGGTGCGAGGCCAATCGTGGTCTCACCGCGGTTGAAGGCAATCGCTAAACGGAAACTGTGCGCGATACGAAGCGCTCGGTCCATAAAGAGCGCTGCCACCTCGGGCGGGCAAATGCGGCGAACCGTTTTGCGAAACAACTTTAACCAGCGACGGAAATGCGTCTCGCCGAGGCCGGCTATAGCCAGGTGTGGCGGCAGTGGCCGCCCCTCATATCGGGACGTCCGAAGCAACGTCGCAGACCAGAAGTCACACATCTTCGCTAGATGCTGTGGCCAACTGTCTGGCTCGATCCGATCGTGGAAAATGGGGCCGAGAAGGTCATCATGTCGAATTTCGCCGTAAAAACCGTGGACCACCTCGCGGATCGTTGTCTCATCAAGCAACTCTGGCAATGGGACGCCGTCGACGACGATCGTCCTCCTGCTCTGATCGTTCTGGCTCATCTGTTTGCTCCTGGCTTCCTCTGTCCCATCCAAGCGGGTTCAAGCCTTGGCTCGCCCATGATGATCGCCATAAAACATAGATTGTCAATCTATCTTTGCGAAACCTCCCAAGGTCCGCCCCAACGTGGCCTGGGGACCTAGGCGTTGCCGAACTGCCTAGACATTGCGGTGTAAGGTCCGACACGGGAAGTATGCAAATTGGGAGGGAATTCCTGATGCGATTCAGTTTCGAGGATCGCCAACACCTCATCAGATGACCGTGCCTGCCGGAGATGTTCCCGAACCTGAGATGCCCGAAACAGCCGGCACATTTGCGAAAGGGCAGGGAGAAAGGCGGAAGTGGCAGAACGCGGCCAGAGCACGGTGTAAATGAGATCTACACGATCGTCGTCTGGGCCCTCGAAATCAATGGGCTGGGCCAAGCGTGTCAAAGACGCGACAGGCGAATAGATTGTGCTGAGTAGAGCGTGCGGGATCGCGACGCCACGGCCGATGCCGGTCGAGCCGAGATGCTCGCGGTCGAAAAGACCACGCAGAACCACCTGCTGGTCAATCCCAGTTCTTCGCGCAATCCTAATCGCGATTTTTGACAAGGCTGATTGCTTTCCCTTTGTCACAAGGTCAAGCGAGATGTCTTCTTCTGACAGGATGGGGGAGATCATGAGCGTCAATCTTCGTGTCGTTCCAAACGCGCAGTGATCAGTCGCACTGCTTAAGCAGGGCTCTGTTCACTTTCGGATGAAGTGGAATCCTGGCTGTCCCGGCCGCGAAGGCAGTGCCTTCTCGCGTCCGGGTTAAGAGCCCATTTTGAGGTGGATTGGCTCTCGCCGGAAATGGAGGCTGAAGATATCCATGGCAATTGACAGGTAGTGAAGGATTTCCGGAAATCAAGCAAACAGTGCGGGCGGCGCAAGCAGAATTACTGCACTGAAATGCCAGCTAATTTCGTTTGACGAAAATAGGGGCCTCCTACTTACTGGCAGGGCGCGACAGGCCGTATCAACAAGCTAAACAACGATTTCGTGTACCGGTCTCCTAAATTGTCGGCATCGTGACTTTTGAATTCAACAAGGAGATAACCTATGAAGAAGCTCGCCCTCGCACTTGTCGTGACAATGGCCAGCTCGCTTTGCGCCATGGCGGCGTCTGAGGTCACCAAATCCCCGCCAGCAGCGCCTTACCAACAGGTCAGCAAGCTTGTGAAGCTGCCCGACTTCCTACCTGGCATGGGTCAACTTTTTGTCGATCCGGCGACACTGCCGGCCGGTCCGTTCCTTGCCTATGATCACGACGGCAAAATTGTCAGCACCATCTATATGCTGCCTATCAAAGATCTCAATCCGGACAAACGCTTTGACAACCTCGCCGCGCCCGGCGGCAATGTCGACCATGTCGACGTCTACTACAATGCCGGTCATCCAGGCGTCGAAGAGCCGCATGTCCACATTGTGCTGTGGCATGTCCCAGCCGCAGACGAGGCGCGGGTCGCCAAATGACACTCACGCGCCGTGAGATATTGGGCGCGGGCGGCGGTCTCGCCGCCGCCCTTTCCCTGCCTTCTCTGTCGGTATGGGCCGGCGAGGTGGTCGAAATCAAGATGCAAGGGCGCGGCGACGGTTCACAAGTCTGGTTCGATCCGATTGGCATTCTGATCAAACCGAGTCAGACGGTCCGCTGGACCAATCTCAATCCTGGCAATTCGCACACAACCACAGCCTACCACCCGGCAAACTTCGAGCGACCGCTTCGCATGCCCAAGGCGGCAAAACCATGGGATTCCGACTACCTCCTGCCCAAGGAAAGCTTTTCGGTTACCTTCACCGAGCAGGGGGTGTACGATTATTATTGTGTCCCGCATGAGCATGCCGGGATGGTCGGCCGTATCATCGTCGGCGAACCAGAGGTACACGGCTGGTCTGAAATGGTCGGAGCAAATGGCGACCTAGCGGAGGAGACCCTCAAGGCATTCCCGACTGTCGAAGACATTATGACGAAAAGGGTCGTCCGGCGTGCTTAGATCATGCGCATGAAAGGCACGGCCCTCAGCAACAAATAGACAGAATACGACGATATTGATGGGAGCGCGCGTTGCTCGGGTGTCGTCAGTGACCTTTAGGGGCGACTTCTATGACAGGCTGTGTGTTTCCGTGTGAAACTCAACGACCATCTCGGGCCGAACGCGACGCGCGCACTCCGATGCCGGACACGACTCTCTATCTCCGAACTGCAGTCGAGCAACGCGAACGTGCGACGCACCGGCTTGCTGCGCTGGGCGAAATGACAGGCGGTATTGCCCATGATTTCAGAAATCTCCTGGCAGTAATCCAATCCGGGCTCGGGCTCGCGGAGCGGAGAGCTGACGCACCCGAAAGCGTGCGTGCCTACATTGCCGCAGCGCGGGAAGGGATCGATCGAGGGATCGAGCTAACGTCACAGCTACTCGCCTTCGCAAAGCATCAGGAACTCGATGCCCATGCTGGCAATTTGAATGAGTTCCTCAAGTCTTTCGCGCCCCTCTTAAGGTATGGCGCCGGTCCCGATGTCCGCGTCAAGCTGGAGCTTGGTTCCGACGTCCCGGACTGCTTGATCGACCCAGCGCTGTTCGACGCTGCAGTGCTTAATCTCGTCATAAACGCGCGAGATGCGATGCCAGGTGGCGGGGAGATTCACGTCATCACTGAGCGATTCGTGCAAACCACCATGACACCTGACCCACCCGGGCCGGGTACCTACGCACGCGTTCGCGTCAAAGACCATGGTTGCGGCATGGCTCCGGAAGTTTTGCGGAAGGTGTTCGATCCTTTCTTCACCACAAAGGGTGAGAAGGGCACCGGGATAGGGATGTTGCAAGTACAGGCATTGGCGCAGGCGGTTAATGGTCGGATCCGGATAAGGAGTGAACCAGGGATTGGGACAACAGTGGATCTCCTGTTCCCGTCAATCCAAGCGGACACTTAGACGCCCAAAAAGAGCTCCTATTATTTGTCGACGCTTGCAACGGAATGCAATCCTGTCAGGGCAGGACCTATTACGCTCTCATCCGCATTTGCGGATTGCACCGCGTAAACCGGATAGGAGAACTGCGGCATTTCGGGCACAAGGTGCAGCCGGCCGGCCACTACGTGAGGCTGCACAGAGCTCATCCTGAAATATCCCGAGCCACCCGCCGCAAGAACATAGTTCAATGCGAGCGGGCCGAGATCGAAAGTAAGATCGGGCGCAGCAGTTGGGAAACTCATCCCGTGGTGATGTCCAAAGTCCGGGCCCCAATCCATATAGACATAATCAGACCCGTCCAGGAGGCGCGCTTCGGAATTGGTGGTCGCAAACACGAGTTTTTCTTCCAGAAGCAGATCGATTTTCAGGCCGGGTCGATGCTGGGGCGCGTACATGATCGCCACGTCGACGAGCCCGGATGCGACTTGTTTGATCAAGTCCTGCGGCACATCGACGTGCACACGAAGCGCGATATCCGGAAGGGATTGACGCATCCATCGGACCCAGTCGAGCAGAAGGGGTTGGGCAAGGCTGACTTCGCTGCCGACCGTCAGAACAGCTCGGCGTCCCGGGGGCACGGCAACCTGGTGAAGGGTGCGTTGCCACAACTGGACGAACATCGGGGCGTGGCGCAGGAACTGCTCGCCGGCGGGAGTGAGCGAGGCGCCGCCCTTGTGGCGGACGAAAAGCTGGCGACCCAGTTGCTGCTCGAGGTTACGGATTCGTGCGCTCACGGTCGTCTGGGCGACGTTCAAGCGCTCAGAGGCCCGAATGAAACTCCCTGTCGAAACGATTTCGATAAAAGTGCGAGCGAGCTCGATGTCCATGGCGATCATAACATGAAAACTGCGTTAAAAGGTCAATCGAAATCATTTGTCGGATAGATGCCGTCCAGATCTGGCTTCGGAAACCGTTGTTCGGCGAGGTTGACGCGGCCACAGCTAGGCGGGACATGTCGACCAAACAAGTCGACGCAGCCCAATCTGGTGTCGGGGCTTTGCCTCACCGCGGCGAACGGTCGCGCTGCGCCAGTGGCGGCTGGTCGCATCTTACCCTGGTTCCCACATTCAATGGTCAGTCGTTAAACTGATCGTAGGGTAGGACACCAACAGGTTTAGAACGATTTGGTAGAGGTTGCTGCAACTAGGCCCGGCCTGGGGAGCCCCGAAACACGCGCTAGGTCGGAAGCGCCGCAACTTGACGCGTTGCTTTCGAGCATTCGTGCCTGTCGCGCCTGTGCTGGGGAATTCAGCCATGAACCGCGCCCGGTGGTGCAGGTCACTTCCGAGACCCGGCTCTTGATCTGTGGCCAAGCCCCAGGACGACGGGTGCATGAGTGCGGATTGCCGTTCGACGACCCCTCAGGTGACCGCTTGCGCGCGTGGCTTGGGCTGGATCGCAGCGTCTTCTATGGGGATTCGCGAATTGGCGTGGCTCCGATGGCGTTCTGCTTTCCTGGGACCAATCCCAAAGGGGGCGACCACCCGCCACCGTCCCGGTGTGCCGCGCTCTGGCGACGGTCGCTTCTGGCGTGCTTGCCTAGAGTGGAACTGACGCTCCTGGTCGGCGGTTACGCTCAACGGTGGGCGTTGCAACACGCCTCGGGGAGGTCGATGACCGCAACCGTTGCCGCGTGGCGCACCTATGGTCCGGCAGTCATCCCGCTGCCCCATCCCTCGTGGCGCAGTACAGCCTGGCTGCGTCGCAACCCGTGGTTCGAGAACGAATTGGTGCCTCACCTGCGCACCCGGGTTTCTGCTGTCCTGGGCAGCGCGGCTGCTCCTCACGAGCCGGCGGCATGATAAGCGTGCGGTGGACTCGGCACCGGATGGTCCGAAAGTTCTGTCCGTGTTCAGGGAGACCCGTCCACGCGTTGCTCCCGTCAGTCGCTTAATCGGGTCAGCACCTGGCCGCGGTGCAGGGCCACGTGGTCGGTCTTGCTGCTCTTGATCTCGTATTGAGGAGACTGCGGGCTCGCGTGATGCGTGTGGCCTTTATAGTCTATATCTTGGGTATGAATCCGAATGATCGTTCCGTGGACGCGACCTGCCTCCGAGTTCCAACTCACCCGATCCCCGACTTCAAACGTTTTCGTCATCGAGACGGTCGCGGGTCGGCGTCGTGGTGCCTTCTTGTGTTCCGTCATTTCTCGGTGCTCCGTCTGGGTAGGGTCAATTTTGGCGCATTTGGCTGAGGCTTGGCAGTCACCCGTTCTTGCCCATCGCCTAGGCTGGCGCCGCACCCGAACCCTTATGTACGCGTCAGTTTGCTCGACATCATAGCAGGGGATTGATGATAGGGCAGGGGCGCGGACCGCTTCCCCCTTGCGCAGACTGAAACAGGCGTGATGCCAAGGGCAACGCACATTATCCTCCACGAGGAGCCATCGGCCAAAGGTGCGCCGTAGTGTGTACAGACCGATCCAACGGCGAATATTTCCTCGCCCCGACGTGCCAGCAAGACAGGCTCGTTGCCGACATAGCCGGAGAGCATGGCGCCATCTGCGAGTTGGCTCAGAGGGATGCCTTTGCCGAAGTCCGGACGGTCAGTATCAGGTGTATCGGAGTTCATGAAGGGCCTCCTTACTCAGGCCGACACCGTGGGCATGCAACTGGCTCGGGGGACGGCACGACGAAAATCCTACAGCGGGCAAAGTCCTTGTCACGTTATTCAGCTTGACCGAGCGTATCGATCGTTCGAGCAACGTGATCAATTCGACATCACCCGGTTCAGCCGATCATTTTCAAGCAGCGAGCGGGTAGCCCCGCCGAAGATCCACTCCCTGAACCTGCTATGACCGTAGGCGCCGGATATGACCAGATCCGCACGCATTGCGTCGGCCACATCGGCGATCGTTCCGCCATCGGATTTC
Source organism: Mesorhizobium sp. BR1-1-3 (assembly GCF_020165455.1). NCBI lineage: Bacteria > Pseudomonadati > Pseudomonadota > Alphaproteobacteria > Hyphomicrobiales > Phyllobacteriaceae > Mesorhizobium > Mesorhizobium sp. BR1-1-3. The sequence continues at coordinate 348,749 of NZ_JAIUIC010000005.1, read as the reverse complement.
TCCGGAAACACTTCCGCCATCGCCTTTACGCCGTGAAAGGAAAGCAAGGCAACAACATCGTCCAGACTATTCCAGGTTTCATCGGTCGCGTCATCGTCGATCGTGGTTATACGAACCTCCTTGGCCATTTGCAGAAACGGCATGGCATCAGCAACCGCACGCCTAGCTTCACGGGTGTCCTTCCACCCGACAAGAACCTTGTTGATCCGGATATTTTCCTGGTTGGTGGAGGCGACAAATACAGGTCGTCCTGCCTGAAGGATTAGATTGCCCAGGTCGGTGGAACGATGAGTGTTGCCAGAAGAGTCACCTTCGGGCGACGCTGTGACGATGAGATCGGCCACACGCGCCGAATCGATCAGCGAGCGGGTCGGATTGCCCACCCTCCCGCGCCATTCCGTCTCAACCGTCGCGCCAGCAAGACCTTCGAATTCCGCGCGGAGATCCTCGAGTCGCCGCTCGATGTTCTTCCGCTGGCGCAGCATGTTCTCACCGTCGAATGCGACGCCTCCTTCCATTACGATGGGTGGGGGAACATCGGCAGCCGAAAGGCCGATCAGACGCGCATCGAACCGCCGAGCCAGATCGACACCGAGCTTGATGACAGGAGCAACCATACCATCGATGTCGAGATTGAGAACGATTGACTTGTAGGCCATTGGACTTCCTTCCGGGATCGGGTAATGAGCCTCGGCCAAGTCGAACGGCGACGTGCCGCGAAAATGCGCCGCGACAACTGGTATCAGGCGTTAGAAAGGCGTCCTGCGCTGGGAGCCGTCGTCGCACCGATCATCGCAACGAAGCAGCTCGTCGCCTGGCGCCGCCCGTCAAAGCTCCTCGCCCTACTCAAACACGAGATTAGCTGTGCCTCTTTTTGCGATCAGCATTCGCCGGGCATCCTGGATTCGCTCAGCCTGTAGTTTGGAATAGGGGCCCATCGGCTTGGTCGTTTTGTTACCGCGACGGACCTGACAGTACCACTGGCTGCCGTTCGAGAAGATTTCAACCGAGGTCGGCGTCATGTTGGACGCTTCCTTGCCGACCGTCTTGATGATTTTGACGAACGTTGAATAATGTTGCGCGGGCGCGACCGTGCTCATACCGTTAGTGGTGCTAAGTTCCTGTTGCACTGTGGACATAATTCGAACTCCTTTCGATCATGACGGCATTGCGCTCAGCCATTTCTGATTGCGCTCTTCTTCGAACTGCGGTGCCCGAGAGCGCTCTGCTAGGTCGCCATCTGGTGCTCCATTTCCACCTCGGCCTCCAGACTTTCGATGTCGCGGAAGATCGAAGCGACAGCCAGCGTGCGTCCTTCGCGCTTGAAGCGCAGCAGGCAATCCCTGGAGGCGATATTCCCATCGACCGCGATCTCGTCCCATCGCTCCGCATGACCGACATAGTTGATGGGAACATCGTAATGCTGACTCCAGAAGAACGGCACGCCGTTGAATTTGTCGCGTTGGCCGAGCATGTTGAGGGCCGCGGTTCGTCCCTGCCTCTCTGCAACCACCCAATGCTCGACCCGAATTTTCTCACCGCTGTGGGGATCGCGCCATCGCGCAATATCGCCGGCCGCGAATACCCCTGGCTCGCTCGTTTCCAGAAAGGCGTCCACAACAACGCCGTGATCAACGACCAGCCCCGCCGTTTCGGCAAGTCTGATCCGCGGCCGCACGCCGATGCCGACGACGACGAAATCTGCCGCCAATGAGCCGCCACTGCTGAGATTTACCTTCTTGGCGTCGATTCTGCTCGCTGTATTCTCGAGATGGAATACGACGCCATGCTCTTCATGCAGGGCGCGGATGAAGTCGCCCATTTGCGGGCCGAGGACGCGCTCCATGGGTCGTTTTTCCGGCGCCACGACATGAACTTCGATCGCGCGCGCGCGCAGAGCCGCGGCAACTTCCAGGCCAATGAAACTGGCGCCAAGCACGACCGCGCGACGGGCAGTCGCGGCATGCTCGATGATCGCCTTGCAGTCTGCGAACGAGCGCAGCGTGTGAACGTGCGGCAAGTCGGCGCCGGGGATGGTCAGGCGGACGGGTTCGGCGCCGGTCGCAAGCAGCAGCCTGTGGTAAGGAACCCTTCTTTCATCAGCGAGGACGACCTCGAGGGAACGCAGGTCGATATCAACGGCCTTCGTGTCGAGACGCAGGTCGATGTTGTTTTTTGAATAGAATTTCTCCCCGCGGAGCGGAATCCAGTCCTCCGGCGATTTTCCCGCGAGGTAGTCTTTGGAGAGGTTCGGCCGGTCGACGGGCGCCGATTGGTCCTCGCTAATCATCACGATGCTGCCCTGGAACTGCTCGCGCCGCAGCATGTCGGCCGCTGCGAAACCCGCGGCGCCTCCGCCGACAATGACGATCTTCTCGGGGACTTGGCTGGAGCCTCCAGAACGCGGTTTCGGAACCATCCGTTTGATTTTCTCGCCGACGAATATCCGATCATCGCGTTGTTCCACCGACCAGCAGGCGAGTGGATTGAAGGCGGGGGCGCGCAAAGCCTCGCCTGTGCGCAAATCGAAGCACGCATGATGCCAAGGACACCGGACGGTATCCTCCACCACAAGACCCTCGACGAGCGGCCCGCCGTAATGCGTGCAGGTCGCCCCGACGGCGAAGACCTCCGCCCCGCGGCGCACAAGCAGCACCTGCTCATCGCCGCAATGGCCGACAAGCTTTGCGCCATCGGGAAGATCGGACAACGCGATCCCCTGGACCAGATCCGGCCCGTTCGGTTTGTTATGGCCTTCAGGCATTTTCTTCTCCTTTGGCGATCAGGTGTTGAAATCGCCTATACCGACGAGAAGCGGGAACTCAGGCCCGCCAGCCTCTGAATACCTTCACCTGATTGTGCGTCTTCAGGCTCTCGGCACCGCTTGTGCTAAACGTGCAGCCATGGACTCGATGCCGATTGGACGTCTGTTGTCCGTAGTTTCTCGCCATCTCTGCTATCATGCAAACGCATTTAATCGACAGTTGTGTGCATTATTTATGGTTGCTCTCGGGTGATCCCGGGCAGGGAATTACAGGATTACTTGCCCCGTCTTATCCCAGTCGGCGAGAAAGGACGCCAGGCCCTTGTCGGTGAGTGGGTGTTTGGCGAGGTTTCTGAGCACCGCAGGTGGTACGGTCGCGATATCGGCGCCGGCGATCGCCGCCTGTTTGACATGGAGAGGGGTGCGAATTGAAGACGCCAGGATCTCGGTCGTGAAGGATTTGTCGTTGTCGTAGATCTTGCGGATTTCCCGGATCACCTCCATGCCGTCGAGCCCAAGGTCATCAAGCCTGCCGACGAACGGCGAAATGAAGGTCGCGCCTGCCTTGGCTGCGAGCAGCGCCTGGTTGGCTGAAAAGCACAGGGTGACATTGACTTTGTGGCCGAGCAGACTGAGAGCCCGGCAAGCCCTGAACCCTTCCCAGGTCGACGGCACCTTGACTGCCACGTTGGCGGCAATGCCGGCCAAACGCTCTCCTTCGGCGACCATGCCGTCGAAATTGGTCGCGGTGACTTCCGCTGAAACCGGACCCTCGATCGTCTGGCAAATCTCCTTGATCACATCCCTGATGGGTCGTCCGGTCTTTGCTACAAGCGACGGGTTTGTGGTCACCCCGTCGAGAACGCCAGCGGCGGCAAACTCACGAATTTCGGATATATCGGCGGTATCGACGAAGAATTTCATCGTCTTCTCCTCTAAGGTGAACGCCCATCGATCATTGGATGGGTGTTTTCTGCTTTGGTTCCCGGAGAGTTTGTTGTCGTGGCCGCGATCGCACGCCCAATGGCAATGGAGGAGCGCCCCGTCACTATCGGTGTTTCAGCAAAATCTCTCTAAGGACAACGGCGTCGTTGTGGGCCTCGTCATGAGCCGAGTAGACGAGTGTAACGGTGCCCTGCCGTATCAGGTCGCGCAGCTGTTCCAGTTCATCGCGATGCTCATGGATTTCCGCCGCATATCGCCGGCGGAATTCCTCCCAACGGGCTGGATCGTGTCCGAACCATTGCCGAAGCTCGGTGCTTGGCGCGAGTTGCTTCATCCAACAGTCGATGGCGGCTTCGGTCTTCCTGACCCCGCGCGGCCAAAGCCGGTCAACCAACACTCGCTTGCCGTCGTCGGCAGCGGGACTCTCATATGCCCGTTTCAATTTTACTCTGTCATTGAAGATTTTTTCACTCATCGACCTCGTGTCCCGTCTCCCTCCGTCTCGTTGACCGCATCAAGAAGTTCGGAGAATTCCTTTCCAAGGATCGCCTCGTCGACTTCGTCCAATACGACCAGAAAGACGTCGCCGCGATATCGCTCGATCCAGTGACGACCCGCTCCATGGCTGCGCAGGTAGTCACCGATCCGATGGATCGAGGAATATCCCAGGCCCTTGTGCAGCAGGAACTTCATAAAGGTCGTGCTTTGCGATCCGGACGGTTGCCCCTCACTCAAGGATCGACTTCTGTCCTTGGGCGTTGAACTGTTTCAGGTAGGCGATCACGTCGGCGATGTCCTGGTCCTTGCTGAGACCGGCAAATGTCATCTTTGTGCCGGGGACCAGTTTGCGCGGCGCGTGCAGATAGATCGTCAGGGTCGGTTCATCCCAGGTCAGACCGGAATTCTTGTTCGCCGCGGAATAATTGTAGCCCGGATACACGCCGGCCGCTCGGCCGACGATGCCATTCAAAACCGGACCTACTCCGTTCTTTGCGTCTGGGCCGACCGAGTGGCAGGCCATGCACCTCTTGAAGACGGCTGCGCCGGCTTCGGCGTTGCCGGGGGATGCCTCCAGCGCATGGGCCGACCCGACTGTAGTGAGAATTGCGGTTGTCAATCCAAGCAAAGTCGATTTCATGTTTGCTTCTTTCAACGCGTTTGTTGCGGGCTGGTCCCGGCCGACCCGGCCCTGGCGATATGGGGTTCAAACCCTGCCTGCCGGATCCGAACCGCGGATCCGGCAGGCGTTGCCTCAGGAGGGAACCAGTGCGCCGGGATTCTTCAAATACTGGTTCTTGATCGCGTCCACCGCCCAGTAGGCAAGAGCGCCTACGGGTCCGGTCGGGTTCTTTCCGGCGTTCTGGGGAAACACGCAAGCGCCGGTCACGAACACGTTCGGGACATCCCAGACCTGAAGGTATTTGTTCAGGACGCTGGTGCTCGGGTCGGCTCCAAACACTGCCCCGCCCGTGTTGTGCGTGCTTTGATAAGGCACGATCGAATAGGGCACGGGAGGGATGCTCCGATCAACCTTAGTCGCACCCATCTCCTTGGCGATCTTCACGCAGATGTCGGCCTGGCCGTTCATCTGCTTGACCTCGTTGTCCTGGAAGTCGAACGTCATCCTCATCAATGGACGCCCGAACACATCGGTGTAGGTCGGGTCGAGGCTGAGATAGTTCTGCCGGTAGGCCATCACCGCGCCCTGGTTTCCGACACTGGCCGCGTGGTCATAATTGTCGACCACTGCCTTTTTCCAGTCGGAGCCCCAGCGCGGCGTGCCGTGCGGAGTTGGATGCGACTGGATGGGCCGGGCGCCCGAGTTGCTGCAGCTGATGCCGCCGCCGCCGATATAGCCGGCCTTCACGAAATCGTAGTTGTCGCCGTTGAAATCATCCATGCAGGTGCCGAGCGCGCCGGCGCCCATGAAGCGATTGAGGATGGTTTCCTTGTCGAAGAAGGCGGTAGCCCCGCCACCGCACTGATAAGCATAGTTGCGGCCGACCACGCCCTTGCCCGTGCCCGGGTCATAAGGCACGCCGATGCCCGATTGCAGCAGCAGGTTGACATTGCCGAGCGCATAGGCTGACAGGATGATGAGGTCGGCAGGCTGTTCGAACTCCCGCCCGCGTGCGTCGAGATAGGTGACGCTGACCGCTTTCTTGCGGGTCGAGTCGAGATTGACCTTCAGCACGATCGAGTTGGTGCGCAGCTCGAAATTCGGGTTCTTCAGCGCCAGCGGAATGACGGTGAAATGCGGGCTAGCCTTAGCATTGGCCTCGCAGCCGAAACGCTCGCAGAAGCCGCAATAGTGACATTGGCCGAAGGCCACGCCATCGGGATTGACGTAATCGCGCGACGCGTTTGACGACGGATTGGGGAACGGGTGATACCCGAGATTACGGGCCGCCTTCTCGAACATCACCATGCTCTGCGCGGCGATCATCGGCGGGTTGGGGTATTCCTCCTTTCGCGATCCTTCGAAGATGTTGCCACCATCGATCTTTCGGCCGTTGATGTTGCCGGCCTTGCCGGAGGTGCCGCAGGTCTTTTCGAACCTGTCGTAATAGGGCTCGAGATCGTCATAGGTGATCGGCCAGTCCTGCAGGTGCATATCCGAAGGGATGATCTTGTCGCCGTATTTGTCGACCGTCCGGGTGCGCGCCTGATGGTCCCATTCGAGCCAGCGCCAGGTGACACCGTTCCAGTGCACGCCGGCGCCGCCAACGCCCTGGCCAGGCAGGAACGAGCCGAGTTGCCGCATCGGCAGCGCCGTTTGCGATTCATTGTTGCGGAACGTGATGGTTTCCCGCCGGACGTTCTGCATGAGATCGTGGCGGGCGGCGTAGCGCAGTTCGTCATGGATCTGTGGGTCGATGAAGTCCGGATTGGTGTCGCGCGGGCCTCCCCGCTCAAGGGCGACGATTTTCAGCTTGGTCGAAGCAAGTTCCTTGGCAATGATGCCGCCCGTCCACCCCAGGCCGACAATCAGGACATCAATCGCGTTCAATTTGGTGGCCATGTTATAGTCTCCTTGTTCTTTCGCCGATTAAACGAGATCCTGGATGCCCTTCGGTTCAGCCGTATAGAGCTTGTTCCGAAATGGTTCGATCTTGTCCATATACATGGCGTCGGCGCCTGGGAAACCGATCATCTTCCAGGCCGCCCTGTCCTTGTTTCCGCCATACATCGGGTCGGCCAGATAGCCCTCGACCGTGAGTTGGAGCAGAAGCCCGAAGAAGGTCGCGGTCGGCACCGTCGGAAGCTCGACCTTCTTGCCGTCGAGTTCGGTCATCACCGCGGCACGATCCTTTGCCGAAAGGCCGTCGAAGGTGCTCTTGTGGTTTTTCTGTACGTAAGCGCTGACGTCGGCGATCCCAGCACGGATCAGTTCCGATGGCGTCATCGGCAATTGATAGCCCTGCTCGGGCGTACCCTCGCCAAATGGCCCTTCCAGATACAGGCGGTCGCCCTTGCCGTATCCGCCGGCCATCTGCCGGTCGATATAGATCGCGACGCCGAGTTCCTTGGCGCCAGGGCCTGTTGAGTCGCTTGGAATGAGCGTATCGACAGCCGCCTCGATGAAAGCGGACTCATCGATGTTGAAGAATTCGTAGCCAATGCCTCCAGCCTGAGGTTCGGTGGCGACGGCAACGTGATGATGTCTTGTGTCAGCGGTCGCAGCCATGACTTCGTCCGCCGAAGCGGATGCCCCAAGCGGCAGGGCGCTCGCCGCCGCTCCGGCAGCTCCAGCCGCGCCGAACAGCTTCAGAAAATCACGCCGCCCCACATCGCCTTTGCTCTTTTCTTCCCTCGACATGATTCCTCCTGTGACGCTGCAGGCAAAACGATGGGTAGGTGGAGAGAGCCTTGCGCTCCGCTCCAACCGCCGCTGCGCAGCATCCAGCGCTAAGCTTGGTGGATTTCTCGGAGCGTATTGCTGGCGTATGCCGCGTAGCAAACGAATTTAATCGGCAAATGAATACAGATTTTATGATAGATCCGAATCGTTGTTGCTATTGGACTCGATACGGCTTGATCGAATGGCCGCGATAAAATGGGGGCACTTCAGAGCGCAATTTCACTGTCATTTAAATGCAGTTTTTATGTTATGTTTTTTCATGGACGTCGAGCTTGCTCGTTCTTTTCTTGAGATTGTTTCCAGCGGAAGCTTCATCCGGGCCTCCGAACGGTTGAATGTCGCCCAGACAACCGTGAGCGCGCGAATTCGCAGCCTTGAGCAACAACTAGGTCGCCAACTTTTCGTCCGCCACAAAGGCGGCGCTTCGCTCACTCCCGCCGGAGAGCAGTTCCTGCGCCACGCTCCGATGTTCGTTCAGTTGTGGCAGCGCACCCTTCATCAAGTTGCTGTTCCACCCGGCAGTCGTGCTGTTCTGACTGTTGGTAGCGAAATCAGCATCGCCGAGCCCCTTCTGCTCGACTGGGTTCGATGGATGCGTCAATCCCTTCCGGATATCGCGCTTCATGTGCACGTCGATGTGCCGCAGGACCTAATCGATCAAGTCGCATCCGGGCTCGTCGACGTGGCAATCATGTATGCGCCCCAGCATCGGCCCGGCCTGAAGATCGATCTGCTCATGGAAGAAAAACTCGTGCTCGTGACAACCGATCTGGAAGCACGCCTGGCGGGCAGCATAGACTACGCGCACATAGACTGGGGGCCAGATTTTACGTTTCATCATGGCATGAATTTCCCTGACGTCGCGCCGGACCTTTTTATGGATCTCGGCCCGCTTGCGCTCAGCTATATTCTTTCGGTTGGTGGATCCGGCTATTTCAGGATGAGCGCGGTACAGCCTCATATCGAGGCCGGACGGCTTCACCTCGTGCCCGAAACGCCGCAGTTCTCATATCCCGCTTACGCCGTTCAGTCTGCCAACGCAGATGAAGCCGTGGTGGCCCCTGCCATGGCTGGATTGCACTCTGTCCTGAATGGCGATGCTTTTTTAGGTTTCCCACCGTCTTGCACATGAGGATGCTTGATATCGTCCTTCACATCGCGGTACCGATCCCGGATTGGACGAGGGTGACTACCAGTTGACGGGTTGCCGATCAATTTTGTACGAAAGTGCGGTCGATGGACCGGGCTTTCGAGATGTCCGCCATGCACTAAGGGATGGCTTTTTTGCCTTTCTGATGCATCTTTGGTGTGGCCTGGGTCTTGACTGAGATGTGAAGAACCCCAGTCCGGCGCTACTCAGGCAGGAGACTGGCTGGCGCCGATTGTCACCTGTGTGAGCGATCCCGAATTTGGAAACGTGGAAGCAGCGTGTAACTCTGCAGTGCGTTTCCAGCCCAATTTCGGCCGCCATCAAAAAAGACAAGCGACGGGCAATACGATGGCTATCTCGCCACGATACCGGGCTCGTCGCAATGTTCCAGCGAGGCCAGCAAAGAGTCTCATAGCGTTGCCGCCGAAACTAAGACAGATGCAAGAAAATTGCGTTGAAATCATAAGTGTCGTTTCACAACGAAGGCGCCGACGCCAAACCGAAGACCCGACCTAGCCGGGAAGCCATCAACATGTCTCCACCGCACCTGCAGCGCAGATGCGTTTCAAACGTCATCACCGCCGGTCTCTTAGGTTAATCACGGCGCACGCGATGAAAGCCACACACAAGCGTCCAAGCGTCGCCCTTCAGCGGTCACCGGAATGACGCAAGCAGCTAGCCGCCGTCTGTGGCGATCAGCATCCAATTTCGCTTCCTTGACTGGATGTCACTGGCAAACGTCCACGTATCGATCACTTCAATGATCTGCTGGGGATCTCCTGAAACGATGTCGTTGTTGGCCGAGCGTGTAACGCTGACCACGTCGGAAACGAAGCGAACGGCAATCTCAGCGGTACCATTCTCCTCAAGAGCGTCGACGACCTTTGCGTCGTTCGTGCCTATAAAGGTGAGTTGCAGCATCTCCGCCCGATCCCGGCGCCCGGCAATCGCCCGTTCGAAGATGTCGAGCACTTCCGGTCCGACAAGGCGCTTCAATGTCTGGATGTCCGCACTTGCATAGGCCAACAGGACAACTTCATAAGCCGCCTTGGCGCCGGCCAGAAACGTGGCAGGGTCAAAACTCGGATCGCTCTTTCGGATAACCTCCAAGGGCGTGTCGCCGGAAGACGTGATTTCGTTACTTCCGGCTAGACGCTCAGTCGGCGCATCGTCCGGTTTTGCCTTGTCATCGCCCGGACGTGACTGACGTTTGCTCCAACTGCCTAGAAACGCCCAATAAAACGCGATGATCGCCATGAGCAGTATCTGGTTGTTTGGGTCTGTGGTCTCGTTCATGAAGTTCTCCCGACAAAATGTCGAAGCGGGCGCCGGTTCAGAACCGGAGGTGACTTTTAGACAATGCGCGGCAGCCGTTCCCATTGATGGAATGGCGGCGGCGACGGCAGCAGCCATTCGAGCGTGGTCGCACCTTCGCCCCATGGATTGGCGCCAGCTTGACGCTTGCGGGCGAAGGCCTCCGCGACCGCGATGAAGAAGACGATAAGTCCGGCCGTAGAAATGTAGGAACCGATCGACGACACGAAATTCCAGCCGGCGAAAGCGTCGGGGTAGTCGGCATAACGTCGAGGCATGCCAGCCATGCCGAGAAAATGCTGCGGGAAGAAGACGAGGTTGACGCCGACGAACATCAGCCAGAAATGCAACTTGCCGAGCGTTTCGTTGTACATGTAACCAGTCATCTTCGGGAACCAGTAGTAGAAGCCGGCGAAGATGGCGAAGACCGCGCCCAATGACAGCACATAGTGGAAGTGGGCGATCACAAAGTAAGTGTCGTGATAGACGCGGTCGATACCGGGGTTGGCAACCATGATGCCAGTGACACCACCGATGGTGAAGAGCAGGACGAAGCCGAGAGCCCAGAGCATGGGGGTCTTGAACTCGATTGATCCTCCCCACATGGTAGCCAGCCACGAAAACACTTTCACCCCAGTTGGAACGGCGATGACCATCGAGGCGAAGGCGAAGTAGCGCTGGGTGTCCAGGGACAGGCCCGTGGTATACATATGGTGTGCCCAGACAACAAAGCCGATCGCACCGATTGCCACCATCGCATAGGCCATCCCGATGTAGCCGAAGATCGGCTTCTTGGCGAAGGTCGAGATGACATGGCTGATGATGCCGAAACCAGGCAGGATCATGATGTAGACTTCGGGATGACCGAAGAACCAGAACAGATGCTGGTATAGGATCGGATCACCGCCGCTGGACGGTGCGAAGAAAGTCGTCCCGAAATTGCGATCAGTCAAAAGCATGGTGACGGCACCGGCGAGCACCGGCAGCGACATGAGAAGCATGAACGCGGTGACCAGCATCGACCAGGCGAACAGAGGCATCTTGTGCATCGTCATGCCCGGTGCGCGCATGTTGAAGATGGTGGTGATGAAGTTGATCGCGCCGAGAATAGAGGAGGCGCCCGAAAGGTGGATCGACAGGATGACCAGGTCGACGGCGGGACCCGGCTGGCCGTCCGTCGAATAGGGCGGATAGAGCGTCCAGCCGCCGCCGTGACCGAGCGTGCCGGGTGCTCCCGGAACGAACATTGAGGTGATGAAGAGGATAAACGACATCACCAGAAGCCAGAACGAGATATTGTTCAAGCGCGGAAAGGCCATGTCGGGCGCGCCGATCATGATCGGCACCATCCAGTTACCGAAGCCACCGATCAGCGCCGGCATGAGGACGAAAAAGATCATGACCAGCCCATGGGAACTGACGACGACGTTGTAGACACCCGGATCGCCAAATATCTGCAGGCCCGGTTCCTGCAACTCCATGCGGATCAACACGGAAAGCGCGGTACCGAAGACGCCTGCCATGATCGAGAACAGCAGGTAAAGCGTCCCGATATCCTTGTGGTTGGTCGAAAACAGCCACCTGACGAGAAACCGGGGCTTGTGATCATCCAAGGTTGTGGCGGGATTGGACATGACGTGCTTCCTGCTTTCACTGCTGGCTGGCAAGACGGCCTCAACAATGGACGGCATCTGCGATCCGCCGTCACAAAGGATTAGCCTCGCCTGCGCTCATTCATTCATCCGTGACGATCACATCCATCGGAATGTCATGTGGCTGCGGATAGATGGTCTGGGTTTTGCTGCAGGCGTAACCGACGCCCACGACGAGAGGCCGCTTCGGCGCGGCGGCCAGGGTCCGGTCGAAGAAGCCGCCGCCATAGCCCAGGCGATAATTCGCCTGGTCGAAACCGACTACGGGCGCGATGACCACATCCGGCTGGACCGAAGGCCCGTGTGACGGGACAAGAATATTCCACATTCCGCGTTCCAGTGGGTCTCCCGGTCCCCAAATACGAAACTCGAGCGGCCAGCCTTTTTTGATGACGACCGGCAGCGCGATCCGCCCGCCGCGCTCGATCACCCGGATCGCCCAGTTGCGAAGGTCCGGTTCCCCTCGAAAAGGCCAATAGCCACTAACGATGCGGCCGCTCACCCGGCCGACAGCCAGATCGAGAGCGGAAGCGATGCGCAAAGACTTCGCGAGGCGTTCCTCGGGGTCTACGGCTAGACGCTCGTCGATCAGGCGCTTGCGTTCCGCCTTGCGCCACCGACAGACATCCGACCAAGTGTCCTGCGCGATCGAATCCGCGCCATATCCCGGAACAAGTTCGTGCATGTAGCACGGCGGAGAGGCGTACTCTTGCGTTTCCAAGGGACCATCCTCCTGATCTGGCATTGCGCGCTCCATTAACCGTCGCAGCGGAAACCGCTCGGCCTCATCAAGGTTGCGCTGTGTAAAACAGGAAGGCAAACGGAATTAAATGCTGTATTGGTGCAAGATTATTGCACTGAACCGAGAAGCCCCAATGGACATCGACCGCGCTCGCACGTTTTTGGAAATCGTCCATTCGGGCAGCTTCCTGAAGGCTGCGGATCGCCTTCATGTCACGCAGACCACCGTAAGCGCACGCATTCGCACGCTGGAGGAGGAGCTCGGACGTCAGCTCTTCATCCGTAACCGCAACGGCGCGCAATTGACGCCGGCGGGCCGGGAGTTCGAGCGGTTCGCCCAGTCATTCGTGCAAATCTGGGAGCGCGCCCGCCACCAACTCGCCATCCCATCGGGACGGACAAGCGTCGTCGCCCTTGGCGGAGAGCTCAGCTTGTGGAACCCGCTGCTGCTCGACTGGCTGGTCTGGATGAAGAACGCCAGGCCGGAAATCGCCATCCAAGCCCAGGTCGGCGTACCGGACCAACTGATCGAGCAACTCAGGACCGGTGTTCTTGACATTGCGGTGCTCTATGCGCCGAGGTTGTTGCCGGGATTCAGGGTGGAGCTTCTCGTTGAGGAGCAACTCGTTCTGGTCCGGACCATGGACCGAGACGGGGAACCCGGCGGCTCCAAGGACTATGTCTATGTCGACTGGGGGCCGCTGTTTGCGGCCCAGCATGGTGCCAGTTCCTCTGCCTTCGGCGAGCCGGGATTGATGGTCGGCCTGGGACCGCTGGGGCTGAGCTACATCTTGCGCGCCGGCGGAATGGGTTATTTCCGCAGGGGCGCAGCAGCTCCCCATATCGAGGCCGGGCAACTGGAGGTAGTAGAAGGCGCGCCGGAATTCACCTATCCGGCCTATGCCGTCTATTCGGAAGCAAGCGAGGCGCGAGCCGACGTACAGGAGGCGCTGCGCGGCCTGAAGCAAGTTGTGAATTGAGCGTCGCTCCCGGCGCGAAGCCATGGTTCGCGTTTGATCGCAAAGACTGCAACGGCAAGCTGGTCGGCTTCGCCGGTTCATCTACATTTCGATCAAAGCGTAGGCCAGGCCAAAGATTCCGGTCATTAGAACGGCGAAGAATGCCCAGCCTCTCAACGCGGCTCGCACATCTTCAGGCTTGGCGCCCTTCTGGTTGTTGTAATCATCCATAATCAGACCCTACTTTGTTGGCCTCAATTGATACAGGGCAAGGCCCGACGGGACGCTTGTCCACCCGCCTTCACAGCCTTCGGGACAGTCGAGTTCTCAGGCGGCCGATGGACCCGGGTCGTCGAACCCGGCATCGAATGCCGCCGCGACTTTGCTCTGAGCTTCGTCGTGCGGTTCATCGGAACGATGGACGACGCGCAGAACCGGTCCGTCCGGTCGCCACGAACCCGGCTCGGCAACGCCCGCCAGCTTCAGCCTCTCGCGCCTTGCAGCTTCTGGCTGATAAACCACTTCATGTACGGTCAGCGTTTCAAGGCTGGCGTCCGAGGTCGGAATGGAAATGGACTGACCCTCGGCCAGACCGAGCAGCGCCAGACCGCGCGGATTGGTGATAGGCAACAGCATGCCAACCAGACCGCGCATGTGGTCATGGGCGACGATGCGGGTTTCGGCAGGGCCGTCGTTTACCCGATAAGCCACGCGGCTGCTGAGCGTCACGACGTTTGCCGGGATGTCTTCCCGAAACATCACAACTGCGCTCGAAATCTTCCGTTGAAGGATCGCCGACAAGGCATCGCCGAGGGCAGGTCGGCGCTCCTGCATCACCTCAAGAATGGTGTAGTCCTTGGTGGTCAGTTGGCAGCTATCGATAGTGGGCATGGCACGTCTCCAGCCGGCCCTGTGCAAGGGGTCCGGCGTCAGGCAATTGATCGGGTTTGGAAAGCTACCCCTGTGCCGGGCCAGGATAGGCCGGCGCAGGGGTCACACTCCCGCGATGAGGCTGCCCGCGTGATTGAGGAGACGGATGCCAACGCCCATGTCTAGACGCCCGCAGCGATTGTCGAAGACGCTGGCGCGCGCCGATCGGCCACATCGCCTGCCGGAGCGGGCTGGCTCACATCAAGCACCAGCAGTTCATGCCGACGCCCGTCTCGGGCGGTCCACATGATCGACTGCCCAGCCGAGAGGCCGACCAGGGCCGTGCCAATCGGCGTGAGGATTGAGACCTTGCCTTCGGAGATGTCCGCATCGCCAGGGAAAACCAGCGTCACCGTTTTCCGATCGCCGGTATCGGGCTTGAAAGTCACGGTCGAACCCATCCGGACGGTGCCGGCGGAGACCCAGCCATCAGCGACGATGCGGGCGCGCTCGAGTTCGGCGAACAGCTCATCTGCCGCCTCCGGATTTCGGGCGGCAACGGTGTTCGCGAGCGCCGACAGACGCGCGTGGTCCGACTTCGAAATGCGGATGTTCGGCTTGCGCCGGCTTTTCGTGATGTCTTGCATTTGAGTACTCATGTTTCTGCCTCGCGTCCGAGCCCGGCAAGGGATCGTCAGCGGTTGTCAGTGCGACGGAAATTTGTTGCTGAATGCGCCGATGCCGCAGGGACTGATGCAACCCTGCGCCAATGTTACATGTTCAATTTTTACATGTTCACCCCTCGGCTCGGGGCGCGCATGGCAGCCGAGCCGGGGGTTACGATCCCGCTATGGGGCAAACCCGGAAAAGAAAATCGCGACGGATTTTGGCGACGGTGCTCATACCCTATAGTTGGGGAAGCAATCTGCGAAGTCAAGCCGCGCGGGAGCCAGGCCTGCGGCAAGAGAAGCCGATCAAGCATTTCCGGCGGCCCTTGCAGCACAGTAGAGCCGCCGCCTAGGATGCCACTTCGAATACGCGATAGCATCGTCAACCAGATTACTAGCCAAAGTACGCCCAACGACCGGCGGTTATGATTTCAGGGACGAGGAACAAGGAGCTGCCATGAAAATCCTTGCCGCGACAGATTTTTCCACCCGTTCGCTACGTGCATTGCGGCGAGCTGGCCTTGTGGCGCGGGACGTCAGCGCCGAACTCACGCTTGTCCATGTCGTCGACGACGACCAGCCCGCAGATATACTCGAGCTCGAAAGACGCGAAGCACAGCGATATCTTGAAGAACAAATGGCCTCGATCCCCGAACTGCAGGGGCTCCGCTGCAGGTCCACGGTTGTCGCCGGCGACCCGTTCGACGGCATCCTGAAAGCGGCCGCAGCGAGCTCGGCGGATCTCATTGTCATGGGCGCGCACCGCAAGCAGTTGCTCCGCGATATCTTTGTCGGAACGACCATCGAACGCGTGATCCGAACGGGACCACGTCCGGTGCTCATGGTGAATGCCGAGGTGGAACATTCCTACAAAAAGGTGATGGCCGCCGTGGACATGTCCGAGCCGTCCGCGCGCGCAATCAGGACGGCGAGGGAAAGTGGGCTCATAGGCGACGCCAGTCTTTCGCTGGTCCATGGTTACGATGCGTTCGCCAAGGGAAAAATGTCCAATGCTGGAATAGGCAAGGACGATATCGCGCGCTACGTGGCGGCCGAACGTTTGCAGGCGGGCAGGGAACTGGTCGCGTTTCTGGAAGCGAACGACTTTGGCGTCGACAACTGGTCGCTGCGTATCAAGGAAGCAGGCCCCGTCGAAGCAATCATGGAGGCGATCAAGGAGGTGGCGCCCGACCTTCTGGTCATCGGAACCCATGGTCGTTCGGGCATCATCAAGGTCCTTCTGGGAAGCGTGACGGAAAGCATTCTGCGATCGGTCGACGTGGATGTTTTCGCGGTGCCGCCGATCCGAAGTTGATCGAGGCCTAAGCGCCAGGTGGTCGTGGTTGTTCGTCTTGGGATTCTGCGGCCATCTCGAATGGCGGGACGCCATCGTTGCCCTCGCTGCGGTCCCGGTAAAGCGCCGCGCGCGCCAGCAGGATAAGCGAGACGGGTGTCGTGACAGTCACGAACAGTGCGATCAGTATCTCGTGCAGGACAGGTTTCGACTGAAGCACGGAATGAAAGATGATCGAGGCGATCAGAACACCGCCCGTGCCCCAGGTGGTCCCCAGCGTCGGCGCATGGATTCGTTCGTAAAAGCTTCTGAACCTCAGGAGCCCCACCGACCCGAGCAGAGTCAGCGTCGACCCCACGATCAGGAAGAACCCCGTGAGCAGAGCAGCCCAGACCGGCAGGTCGGCGAGAGGGGTCATTCTATTACCTCGCCGCGCATAAGGAATTTCGCCAGCGCCACGGTCGAGACAAAGCCAAGCAGCGCGATCACCAGGGCAGCCTCGAAATAGACCGTGCTGCCGGCACGGATGCCGAAGGTCAGCAGGAGAAGCATGGCGCCTACATAGAGCGCATCGAAGCTCAGGATCCGGTCCTGCGCGCGCGGCCCCCGAACGAGGCGCAGCAGAGCGCATGCCATGGCGGCGACCAGAAGCAATTGAGCGATGGTAACGGACCATGCGATTATGACGCCGCTCATTCGAAAATCTCCATCAACCGCCGTTCATAACGCTGCTTGATCAGCTCGATCCACGCCTGCTGGTCGGTCAAGTCGAGAACATGGATCCGAAGCCTGCCGCTGCCGGCATGATATTCGACCCAGGCGGTGCCGGGCGTGCTGGTGATGATGCAAGCGAGTACGGCCAACCCAGTCCGGTCGCGCAGGTCGAGCGGGATCATCACGAAGCCGGATGTTCGCGTATGCCGCCCGCCTTGCAGGATGATCCCCGCCACGGCGATGTTGGAGCGAACAATGTCCGCCAGGACGACCAGGACCAATTGCGGGATCAGGTCCCAGCGTCGTATTTTTGGTTTAGCGGGCTGAAGCGCTGCCATGGCCAAGGACGCTGCGAGAGCGATGACGCCGCCGAGAAACACCTGGCTGATGGACAGCCCATTGAGCAGTATCCACATCGCGAGCAGCGAAGCTGTCAGCAGCGGATAAGGCAGAAGGGCGCTCATTTGTCCCTCGGCGCGTTGGGCCCTGGTATCGGCTGGGTGGACAGAACATCTCGCAAGTAGTCCGCTGGCGAATGCAGCGATTGGGCGGTCGCATCCATGTAGCGCATCATCGGTCCACCCTGGACCGTCATCAACAGGCAGAGCGTCAGGAGGAAGGCTACTGGCGCGATCTCCAGGAGCAGCACGCGAGGTACGGTGCCTTCGATCGGCGCCCAGAAAATCTGGATGCCAGCGCGCATCGTGGCGATCAGGGCGCAGAGGCCGGACAGGATCAGCAACGCGACCAGGATCCATGTCGAGCCCGCGATTAGGCCGCCACCCGCCACAGGATCGGGGCGCACCATCGCGGTCAGCAGCGCGAACTTTCCGACAAATCCCGAAAGCGGTGGCAGGCCCGCGAGCAAGAGGCCGCATGCCGCGAAACAGATGCCGAGAACGGCCAGCGTGCCGGGGATGGCAACGCCGACTTCCTCCTGCTCTGGCACCGGCTCCTCCATGTCGTCGCGATAGGCTTCCATGGTCACCGATAGAACATGCGCGGCTGGGTCCTGCACCCGCTCGACGAGTTCGATCAAGAGAAAGAACGCGCCGATCGTCAGTGTTGAACTGACCATGTAGAAGAGGGCTCCGGCAGTGACTCTCGCATCGGCCATCCCGATCGCGGCCAGCAGTGTGCCGGATGAGACCAGGATGCTGAAGCCGGCGAGCCGGCCCACTGCCTGCGACGCCAACACGCCGATAGCGCCGAAGGCGATGGTGGCCATGCCGCCGAACAGCAGCCACGAGTCGCCAAAGCCCGCTGTGGCGCCGGCGTCCACGCCAAACAGCAACAGGGAAAGCCTCAGCAGGATATAGAAGCCGACCTTGGTCATGATCACGAAGATCGCGGCGACCGGGGCCGCTGCCGCCGAATAAGCGCCGGGCAGCCAGAAGCTCAGCGGCCACATCCCCGCCTTGACCAGGAAGGCGACGCCGAGGACGGCGGCGCCTGCTTCGAGCAGCATTCGATCCGCCGCCGGCACCGCCGGGATTCGCTGCGCAAGATCTGCCATGTTCAGTGTGCCGGTCACGCCGTAGATCAGGCTGACCCCGATCAGAAACAGCGACGAAGCAGCGAGATTGACTGCAATGTAGTGCAGGCCCGCCTTGACGCGGAGCGGCCCCGAGCCATGCAGAACGAGACCATAGGATGCAGCCAGAAGCACCTCGAAGAAGACGAACAGGTTGAACAGGTCGCCGGTGAGGAACGCCCCGTTCAGCCCCATGAGCAGAAACTGGAAGAGCGTGTGGAAATGCGGCCCTGCCTTGTGCCAGCGCGCCAGCGAGAAGGCCAGGGAAGCGAGCGCCAGTACGCTGGTCAGAACCAGCATCAGGGCGGACAACCTGTCGAGCACGAGCACGATGCCGAACGGCGCCGGCCAATTGCCGAGCAGATAGACGCCGGTGGTTGCTGACGAAGCAAAGGCATTGTCGACCGAGCGAAGCAGAGCTATGGCGATGACCACCAGCGCAAGCGCCGAGACGATGCTGATCACTGCCTTGACGACATGGCGACGCTCGTCCAGCAGCAGCAGCACGGCCCCTGCCGCGAGCGGCAGGACGATCGGCATGATCATGAGATGACCTGCCGTTTCCATCAATTGGGCTCCCTGCCGTCGACATGGTCGCTGCCCGTCAGGCCACGCGATACGAGCAGCACCACGAGGAACAGGGCCGTTGTCGCGAAGCCGATGACGATGGCGGTCAAAACAAGCGCCTGCGGGATGGGGTCGGCGTAGTCCGCTGGGTTGACCACCGCGCCGGATTCGAGAACGGGCGGCGTATTCACCCTGAGTCTGCCCATCGAGAAGATGAACAGATTAACCCCATAGCCGATGAGCGACAGGCCGATGATGACCTGAAAGGTCCGCGGCCGAAGTAACAGCCAAACGCCGGACCCTGTCAGTACGCCGATCCCGATGGCAAGGATAAGCTCCACTACGCGATTTCCTCGTTGCTTTGCGCCACGATCCGGTATGCGCGCAGTCGGCGGATGGACTGGTGGGCGAGAGCGATCAGCATCAGCACGGTCGCACCGAGAACGAGGCAAAAGACGCCGAGATCGAAAAGGGTCGCGGTAGCCGCCGGCACCGAACCGATCAGTGGCAATTCGACATAACGGGAATACGAGGTCAGGAAAGGGTATCCGAACAGCCAGGAGGCCGCCCCGACGAGGGCCGCCAGGAGAAGGCCGAAGCCGATCCAGTTCACCGGCAGGACCCGCAACCTGTCTTCAACCCAGCGTGTGCCCGCCGCCAGATATTGCAAGATGAAGGCGGCGGCCAATGCGATTCCGGCGACAAAGCCGCCGCCGGGGAGATCGTGGCCGCGCATGAACAGATAGGCGGCGAACACGATGATGACCGGGAACAGCCATTGCATGATCACCGCGGGGATCAGCAAATAGTCGCTCACCGTATCGCCCGCCTCACGGTCGGGCCTGGCTTCGTCGAATGCCCTCTGGACGCGTTGCTGTTCAGGGGATTCGACATTGTCGGGCGCCGGCCGGAACCGGCGAAGCAGGGCGAACACCGTCAACGCGACGATGCCGAGAACCGTGATCTCGCCGAACGTGTCGAAACCCCGGAAGTCCACCAGGATGACGTTGACGACGTTCTTGCCGCCTCCTTCCGAATAGGCCTTTTTCAGGAAGAAGTCGGCGATAGTGACGGGCGGGGTCCGTGTCATAACCGCATAGGCGATAATGGTCATGCCGGTCCCGCACACCACCGCAATGGCCAGATCGCGGTAGCGACGTAGTCTTGCGCCAGTCGTGGCCAGGCCGGGGGCGACGTCTGCCGATCGCTTGGGCAACCAGCGCAATCCCAGAAGGATGAGAACCGTGGTCACCACCTCCACGAGCAGTTGAGTGAGCGCGAGGTCCGGCGCCGAAAACCAGACGAAGGTGGTGCAGGTGACAAGTCCGGCTCCGCCGAGCAGGACAAGGGCGAACAGCCGGTGGAACTTGGCTTGCCACGCGGCGCCAAGGGCGCACACGACGCCGACTGCCCAGATGCCGGCGAAGGTGACGTCGACGCCTTGGACTGTCAGCCGACCAGGATCGAAACCTAGCCTGTAGAGCGGCCAAGCGGCGGCGATGAAGGCCACGACGACCAGCAAGCGAAGTTGCGGCTGGAGCCGACGCGTTCCGAGAAACCTTTCCAGGAAGCGGGCACCTCTCCACGAAACCACCACCAACACGCGCTCGAAGACGCGCTGGCCCCTGAGACGGCGGAAGTAGGGAGGGCCGTCCTCGCAGCGCGCCAGATAGTCCTTCAGCAGCAGATAAAGGATTGCGCCACCGGCAAGCGCCAACACGCTCATGAACAGAGGAATTGTGAACCCGTGCCAGATAGCCAGACTGTACTGTGGCGTCGCGGGTCCCAGGACGGAGGTGACGGCGGTGTGGAGGAACGGACCGATGGTCAGGCCGGGAACGGTCCCAACCAGGAGGCAGGCAAGCACAAGAAGTTGGATCGGAAACCGCATGAAAAACGGCGGTTCGTGAGGTTCGCGAGGCAGCTCAGCCGGCAGCGGTCGGAAAAACACGCTGTGGATGAACCGTGCCGAGTAGGCAACAGCGAAAGCGCTGCCCAGGACGGCAGCATAGGGCGCGGCGGTATCGAGAATGGAATCGGCGTGCGTTTCGATCGCCTCGGCGAAGAACATTTCCTTGGAGAGAAATCCGTTGAGGAGGGGGACGCCAGCCATGGCCGCGCTTGCCACCATGGCGAGCGTCGCGGTGTAGGGCATGACACGGAAAAGCCCGCCCAGCCGCTGCATGTCGCGCGTTCCGGTCTCATGGTCGATGATACCGGCGGCCATGAACAACGAGGCTTTGAACGTGGCGTGGTTCATCATGTGGAAGATGGCAGCGACGGCACCCAGCGGGCTACCGAGGCTGAGCAGAAGTGTAATCAGACCGAGATGGCTGATGGTCGAGTAGGCGAGCAAACCCTTAATGTCCCGCTGGAAGATCGCAAAATAAGCTCCCAAAACGAAAGACATCATGCCGGCAAAGCCGACGATCCAAAACCATTCGTATGTCCCCGCAAGCACCGGCCACAGGCGCGCCAACAGGAACACGCCGGCCTTCACCATGGTCGCTGAGTGCAGGTAGGCCGAGACCGGGGTCGGTGCGGCCATGGCGTTGGGCAGCCAGAAGTGAAACGGAAACTGCGCGCTCTTGGTGACCCCCCCGAGCAGCACAAGAACCAGGATGGGCACATAGAGATCGTGGGAGCGGATAAGGTCGCCCGACGCCAAAACACGATCGAGGTCGTAGCTGCCAACGGCATGGCCAATCAGCAGGAAGCCGGCCAACAGACCGATGCCGCCGATGCCGGTAATCGTCAGCGCCATGCGGGCGCCGTCGCGGGCACTGGCGTTGTGGTGCCAATAGCCAATCAGCAGGAAGGAAAAGATGCTGGTCAGTTCCCAGAATACGACCAGCAGGATCAAGTTTCCGGAAATGACGACCCCGAGCATCGATCCCATGAACGCGAGAAAGAACGAAAAGAACCGCGGAACCGGGTCTTCCGGGGCCATGTAGTAGCGCGCATAAATGACGACGAGGAAGCCGATGCCGCTTATGAGCATGGCGAACAGCCAGGCAAATCCATCCATTCGCAAAGTGAAATCAAGGCCAAGCGTCGGAAGCCATTCGATATCGCTACGCACCACACCTCGACCGAGTACCGAGGGATAAAACATGACCGCGAAACCCAGACAGGTAAACGACGCGGCGGCGGCGAGGACAGCTGCGGCGTTGCGAGCCTTTGTCGGGAGCATGAGAGCGGCAAGGCTGCCTATGAAAGGCAGGACGATCATCAGTATCAGCGCTGTGTCGTCTGTCATCTATTGGAGCCCAAAGTCTTCGGAGACAACCACTGCCTGGCTCCGCCCATTATGGTTCTCCGGTGACATTGGGCAAGGCATTGATTGGCGGGTTCCCAGAACACCTGTCCGCGCCGCGCGATGACCACTCATTTGGAGGCAGAAGCAGTTTGCGAGGTCGCTGACATCGATCAAGGATCCGAGCGCCATGTGGATGGGAGCGCTCGGTGCGGACTCTCAAGAAAGGTGGCGTTCGGCTGCTTCCGGCATGCCGTCAGCGGCCCCTGCCGTCAGTTGCTATCCGATCCGTTTGACGCACGCCTAGTCGTGGCGGGCGCCAAGCAAGGTGGCTATCACCAGTTCTCGTCCGGCCCTGTTTATCCCGGTCCCGCCCGGTCTTTCTTCCGCCAGTCCGAGGAAGACAAGGCGTTCGGCCAAGGGTTTCGATAAAGAAGGGTAAGGTCCGCGGTTCATTCGTTTGAGCGCCGTTTGCTCGTCCTCGGTGAGATCGTCCCAGATAACCGTCATGAAGGGCTTCCTTCCTCGCGCCTGCGCAGCCAAGCGGGATCTGAACTGCCCAGCAGCGGACTGTGAACGTGGAACCATCGGCTCAGAAGACCTATGGAACGGCGTCCGTTCCGACGATGCCGCCTTCATTTTCCAGGACGCCAATTCGTCTGACTTCCGAGCGGTTGAGTTTCAGGCGAACGCCGACACCGCCGCCGTTTTCCGCGATGAAAACGGCGCCGGCGTTTTCAAGCGCGGTTTGCAGCGTGTCGCAGATATCCTGGTCGGGAAGGTTGATCCGGCGCTCGAATTCCTCGACGACCAACGCATCCACACCTGAATTGCTTGAGAGCTTGTCACGGGTCCATTCGACCAGCGCGCGAGCGGCACGGCATTGAGCACCAGTGATCATCATAATCTCCTGTTACCGCTTTCGGGGCCGAAATCACCGCTTGCTAAGAGCCGGGACAATCGGGGGCGCGATGGCTTCGGCACATCAGAGATGCATATCGAATCCGAAAAGGGAAGGGCTGTGCCACGGGCTGCAATCGAAATTCTGATGCAAAATAATTGTGCTAAAGCGGCAATAAATTTCGTTTGTCTTGTAGGCAAGGACGAGTGAAGCTCGCGCGTAACGAAATTGACACATTCGGTGCCAGCCAGCAGGTCTAAACGCCACGGGAGTTCTTGGCGTTGTCGCGCGAGGGGCACCTTGGGCTCGGCGATGACAATAATGGACAGGCTTGAACACGATTTCGGCAGAATACTTTCCGGCAGGGACATCCAGTGCCATGTAGTAGGGCAAATGGTATCTGCCAGCCGCCTCGATCTAGACAATGCCCTCAAAAGACGGCTGCGAGAGGAACTGCTCCTGCAAGCACAGACCCGGCTGCCGATCACCTATGCAAGACTGGCCGAGAGCATAGTTGGTTCAGACGCAACAGGGGTGATTCGGGATGTGCTCGAACAACTGATGGACGACGATGCGGACGAAGGCCTGCCATTGCTTGCGGCTGTTGCCGTGAAGGCGCTCGAACCCGGTTTGCCCGCTCACTGGTTCTTCCGGAAAGCCGAGGATATGGGGCTGTTCGCTGGCGATCCGACCAATCTGGAAGCCTATGCTTTCCATGCGAGGGAGTTCTATCGCGCGATCCACCTCCATGCTGGCAACGGGCAAGTCTCTG
The DNA here is from genome assembly GCF_020165455.1 of Mesorhizobium sp. BR1-1-3. NCBI lineage: Bacteria > Pseudomonadati > Pseudomonadota > Alphaproteobacteria > Hyphomicrobiales > Phyllobacteriaceae > Mesorhizobium > Mesorhizobium sp. BR1-1-3. Next base: position 324,786 of record NZ_JAIUIC010000005.1, on the reverse strand, counting down.
GAACGACCTTGCCGCCGGTTCTGCCGCCCGCAGACAGGTCAAGGAGAACGAAATGCTGACCGCCAAGGACGTCATGACGTCACCTGTTATTGCGGTAGGGCCTGACAGTACGGTGGATGAGGTCGGCGATATTCTCCTGTCGTACGGGATCAGCGCCGTGCCGGTGATTGATCGAGGTGCGCTGCTGGGCATCGTCAGTGAAGGAGACCTGATCCGCCGGGCAGAGATCGGTACAGCCCCGCAACATCGTTCCTGGTGGCTTCGGCTTTTCGCCAACAACGCCGCCCTTGCGGAAGGCTATGTCAAGTCTCATTCCGAGCATGTGACCGACGTCATGACAAAGGAGGTTGCGACTGTGGTCGAGAGCACGCCAGTCGTCGAGATCGCAACCCTGCTTGAACACAATCGGATCAAGCGTGTTCCGGTGCTGCGCGACGGACAGATTGTGGGGGTCGTCAGTCGTGCCGATCTGGTGCGGGCGCTGGTCGTCGCCAGGAAACGTTGGCGCGCTCCGGTGTCGCAGGACGACAGCAGCATCAGGCTGGAGATTATTGAAGCCTTGCGATCCGAATCATGGCCCTCGACCGGAAGGTCGGACGTGACCGTGACCAACGGCGTAGTTACGTTCTCGGGAGCTTACCTGTCCGAGCAGGAGCGCAAAGCCACGCTCATCCTGGCTGAAAACACCGCTGGCGTGCGGGCTATTGATGATCACCGCATTCCCCTCGATATGACCTACGGTGTGGTCTGAAGGGCCGGATAAGCGCTGGACCAGAGCATGCCCTTGACACAGACAGCCCCGATTTCCGACGAGCAGATTCGACAACTCGTCGACTCCTTCTACGACAAGATACGCGCCGACGCGGATCTCAGGCCGATTTTCGAGCGCGTCGTTGCCGGCGATTGCGAAACGCGTCTGGCGAAGATGTACGAAGTTTGGTCCTCGGTCATCCTGACCAGCGGATTCTACAAGGGAAGTCTCGTCGCGGTCCGCAAGCACATGGGTGGGTTGGAGATCGGTCTGCTCGACCGGTGCCTCGCCTTGTTTGGCGAAAGTTGCGACGAATTGCTGGACAGGGAGACTGCGGGACTGTCTTGGCTGAAGGCCGCCCACGTCGCCGAAAGTCTGAAGCTGTTATTGTTCTGTCGCCCTGACCGGCCATGGCTGAGAAACGCCTCATGACGTTCGTGGTCACCGACAATTGCATCAGATGCAAATACATGGACTGCGTGGAAGTCTGTCCCGTGGACTGTTTCTATGAAGGCGAGAACATGCTCGTCATCCATCCCGATGAATGCATCGACTGCGGCGTCTGCGAGCCAGAATGCCCGGCGAAAGCCATTTTTCCCGATACCGTGCCTGGTCTCCACGATTGGCTCGCGCTGAACGCCGAGTATGCGTCTGCGTGGCCTAATATTGCGGTCAAGCGTGATCCACCCGCCGACGCCAAGGCGTTCGACGGCGAAGCAAACAAGCTCGCGAAATATTTTTCACCCGAACCCGGGCTAGGCGACTGATCAAGATGAACGCATATACCCACCAGCCGTCGCCCCTGTATCTGGGCGTCGACACCGGCGGCACGTATACCGATGCCGTGCTGTGGTCAGAATCTACAGGCATCGTGGCCAAGGCCAAATCGCTGACCACACGGCACGATCTTGCCGAGGGCATCGCCGGTGCCGTCGACGCTGTTTTATCCGAGGCTGCCATCGAACCCGGCGCGATCAAGCTCGTCTCCATGTCGACCACGCTCGCGACCAACGCCCTCGTCGAAGGGCAGGGCGGACGGGTCGCGCTGGTGATGATCGGTTTCGCCGAAGCCGACCTTGACCGGAACGGATTGTCAAAGGCTCTCGGCTCCGATCCCGTGATCTTTTGTCCGGGCGGACATGACGTCCATGGCGATCCGCGTCCGCTGGTGCTGGACGCTCTCGTGGTCGCGCTGCCGTCTCTCGCCGACACGGTTTCAGGCATCGCCGTGGCCTCCTATTTTGCGGTTCGCAATCCCGAGCATGAGGTCGCGGTACGTGACGTCATTCGCGAGCGTACCGGGCTTCCGGTGACCTGTTCGCATGAGCTGTCGTCGAAACTCGGCGGCCCGCGTCGGGCGATGACCACGCTTCTCAACGCCCGGTTGATCTCGATGATTGATCGTCTTGTCGACGCCACCGAGGGCTTTCTGGCAAGACGCGGGATCGTCGCTCCGCTCATGGTCGTGCGCGGCGACGGCGCGCTTGTCACCGCTGAATTCGCCCGCGCCCGGCCGATCGAGACCATCCTGTCAGGACCAGCGGCCAGCCTGGTGGGAGCCCGGTACATGACCGGTATTGATGACGGAGTGGTGTCCGACATCGGCGGCACCACCACCGACATCGCCGTTCTGGACGGCGGTCGCCTGCGGCTCGACCCGGAAGGCGCTACCGTCGGCGGAATGCGAACCATGGTGGAAGCCGTCGCCATGCGCACCTTTGGCCTCGGGGGAGATTCGGAAGTCTCGCTCCATGAGCGGTCGCTGACTTCGACGATCGTGCTCGGCCCCCGTCGACTCGTGCCGCTGGCGCTCGCCGCTGTGAAGCACGGCGATGCCATCCATAATGGCCTCAAGCGGCAATTGCTCAGCCCCAACACCAGCCGGCTGGACGGCCGCTTCGCGTTGTGCACAGGTGTCCCCGAGCGTCTGGCTGCGGGCCTGACCGTTACCGAGGCGCGGCTCTATGCCGACATTTCGGCAATTCCCGCCGCGCTCGACCGGCTGCTCGTATCGACATCACAGGTCGCAACGCTCAATCGCCTGGTCGCGCGTGGTCTGGTGCATATTGCGGGCTTCACGCCATCCGATGCGGCCCATGTGCTCGGCCGGCAGGGCAACTGGGATCCTGTCGCGGCTCGACTGGGCGCCGAATTGTTCGCACGCAAGCGCGACGGCCAAGGGCATCGTGTCGCCAAAGGAGCGGAAGCATTTTCCGAGATGGTCCTCATCGCCGTCACCCGGCGTTCTGCAGAAGCCATTCTTGAAACAGTCTTTGCCGAGGACGGGCTGGATGGCGGCGTCTCTGTTGCCAATCCGCTGGTTCAGCGTGCCGTTGGCCGACGAGGCGGCATGGCGCAGCTGTCGATCGCACTCGACCGGCCGGTGATCGGCCTCGGCGCTTCGGCATCGCTTCACTACGCGGGGCTGCCGCCGATCCTCGGCAATGCGTGCAAGATCGCCGAACACGCCGACGTCGCCAATGCGCTAGGCGCGGTGGTCGGGCAGGTACGGATGTCAGCGGAAGCCCGCGTCAGCCAGCCGGAGATCGGGCTTTTCCGTCTCAATTCCGGCCTGCGGCTGGACGATTTTGACACCGAGGACGAAGCAATGGCCGCCGCCGAAGCCCACATTCGCGCTCTGGCGGCAGGTCTCGCCGAGCGCGCCGGGACCGATCAGGCTCGGATCGAGATCTCACGGGACATAAGGGTTGCCACAATCGAGGGCGAGCGCAGTTTCGTCGAAGCCATCGTCGTCGCGACAGCCACCGGGCGGCCGCGGATCGCGTCCTGACCCGGATAGGGGCCGCCCTGTGGCCACGGCCGGAACGTTGCGCAGGCTGGAGCCCTTCGCCGATCTGAAGACCGATATAGGCCCTGGTGCAAATGAATACTCCGCACGCCAGCGGGACTTTGCAGTGGGTGCATGTGCCGTCGACCGCCAGCAAATGGTCGCCGACGCGTACCAGGACCACCAGCTGACCGGCGGCATCGGCATTATCGCGATTGCCACGATGAACACACCAACAGCGAGGTCAGGGTCGGTTTCCGCGGGCTGTTTCGATGCCATCTTGGTTCTCCTTCACGATCCTGACGGCGTGCGTCGACCATGCGCCAGACATGAAATTGGATGCAGCGCTTTTCGAAAAGTTCCCGTGGTTCGCCACGGATGGGAACCTTCCTCCTGGGTGTCGTGCCAGTCGGGAACCAATCCTCGCCAGCCGCATCCAATGGTTTCGAGCGTGGAACTGGAGAGACCGATGGACCTGCATTCGCAAATTCTGAACGACACCGAAGATGGCGTGTCGGCCTCCGCCGAAGGAAATTCAGTGGGAGACGGCCAACCCAGAGCAGTCGGCCGCGTCCGGCCGACGCGCTACGATGCTGAGGCCGCGGTCAGGACGCTGATCTCTTGGGCCGGCGACGATCCGGCCCGACCCGGTCTTATCGATACTCCTGCGCGTGTCATTCGTGCCTATGAAGAGTGGTTTGCCGGCTATCGGCAAGATCCTGTGAGACTGCTCGAACGGACGTTCGATGAAATCGGCGGCTATAACCAGGCGGTCGAACTGCACGACATAGCGTTTCATTCTTTCTGCGAGCACCACATGGCCGCAATCCACGGCAAGGCGTACATCGCCTACATGCCCCTCAACCGCGTGGTGGGCATCTCCAAATTGGCAAGGGTCGTCGAGGCTTGCGCTCGCCGCTTGCAGGTACAGGAGCGGCTCACGGATGATATCGCTTGCGCGATCGAGGATGCCCTGCAGCCGGGTGGAGTGGCCGTCGTGCTTGTGGCCGAGCATGGCTGCATGACATCGCGCGGCGTCCACGCGCACGGCACCCGCATGGTCACCAAACGCATGCTCGGCGTTTTCGAGACGAACATCGATCTGAGGCGCGAATTCCTGTCGTCGATTCCGGTGTGACGAATTTTCAGGAACCTTGTTGTCGAGACCAATCTATTGAAGGGCAAGGAGACTGCTCATGTCGTACGTTCGGCGAGACGCGACCGAAATCATCGCTGCCTCTGGCGACCTGGAATTGACGCAGCGAGCCCTGGCGCGCGACGGCGCTGCCTTTCGCACCATCATCAAGACGCATAACCAGCGGCTTTACCGCATCGCGCGCGGCGTGGTGCGCAATGACAGCGAGGCCGAGGACATCGTCCAGGAGGCCTATGTCAGGGCCTTTGCCCATCTCGGCAGTTTTCGCGGCGATGCCTCGCTCGGCACGTGGCTGTCGCGCATCGTCATCAACGAAGCGCTCGGCCGGTTGCGTAAAAGACGGCGATCGGTGGCGATGCCCGAGAACCCGCAGGCCGAGATTATCCAGTTTCCCCTCAACCCCAGCGATGATCCGGAGCGGACAATGGCGCAACGGCAAATCCTGGCCCTTGTCGAACGGGCGACCGACAGCCTTCCAGATCTCTACAGGATGGTGTTCGTGGCGCGGGTGATCGAGGGCCTGAGCATTGAAGAGACTTCAGAACTACTCGGCGTGCGGCCCGAAACCGTCAAGACCCGCCTGCATCGCGCTCGCGCCCTGCTGCGCAAGGCGCTGGATGACCAGATCGGGCCGGTGCTGCTCGACGCCTTCCCCTTCGCTGGCCGGCGCTGCGAACGGTTGACCGCTGCCGTGATGAAGCGGCTCGGCCTGGAAGGCTGACCCATTTTCTGATTTGGCGGATTTTCGCGGGAACGTTTGCCGCCGCGCTGCATCCAATGATGCGTCAACCGGAAACGAAGCCCGAGGCGATCCCCGCATCCGGGCGAAGGAGATGTCATGCTTATTCGTCACACCGCCGCTCTGGCCGCCTTGCTGCTGCTTGGCACTGCCCCGCTTGCGCAAGCCGCCGACAAACCAACCGACCCGCAGATCGCCCACATCGCCTATACAGCCGGCGTGATCGATGTCGAGGCGGCCAAGCAAGCGCTCAAGAAGTCGAAGAACAAGGAGGTGCTCGCCTTCGCCAAGGACATGGTCCGCGACCATGAGGCGGTGAATGTCCAAGCGCTCGACCTGGTCAAGAAACTCAAGGTGACGCCGGAAGACAACGCCACCAGCAAGGCGCTGACCAAAGCCGCCGCGGAGGAGCGGGCCAAGCTCGCCAAGCTCAAGGGAGCGGCCTTCGACAAGGCCTATGTCGACAACGAGGTAGCCTATCACAAGCAGGTCGACGACGCTCTCCAAACGCTCCTGATTCCCTCTGCGAGCAACGCCGAGCTCAAGGATCTGCTGGAGACCGGCCTGAAGATATTCCAAGGCCATGAACAACATGCCGAACATGTCGCCGGCATGCTGAAATGAGAACAGCGCTGATGATGCCGAAACGGCAACTGTGGATTGCACTGGCGCTAACAATCGTCGCCGCGCCGGTGAAGGCCGAAACCATCCAGGTCACCATCGACAAGCTGGTGTTCTCGCCAGTGACCGTCGAGGCGAAGGTTGGCGACACGATCGAGTGGGTAAACAAGGACGTGTTTGCCCACACAGCCACCGTGAAGGGTGGCTGGGATGTGATGATCCCGCCGAAGAAGTCCGGAAGCCTGAGATTGAAGGCCGCGGGAGCGGTCAACTATTTCTGCCGCTTCCACCCCAACATGAAGGGCCGCATCACGGTGGCGCCATAGCTGGAGCGTGGGATCGCGGCAGGCGTCGCGATCCAACAATTCGGGGGGGCGTCGTGCCCAAGGAGGTTACGCAGGCAAAGACCGCTTTGTCTTTGCGGGCGGCGACAGATTCGGCGCCACTCAGGTTGGCATTCTGCGCTCGCTCGCGCGCCGCGGCAATTGCAGCGTATATGGTTGTCGGTTCGAGAGTTGGCGCACTGAACGAGGCCTACTATGCTGGCGATCTCACGATGGAAGGAAACCCGGATCGAGACTATCTGGCGTGGATTGGGCCGGCGCGACGTCTTTCCGTTGACATGGAAAGTGAACCGGATGAAGCGGTCTCGCGTATGGGAGGGTAACGTTCAAGGCCATGCCGACCCCTTCTGATACGCCAGCATCAGCGAAGCAAGCACGAAAGAAGCGACAGTCCAATCGAAGGACTGGCGATATCTGGCTGTAGCGGAAGGACAGTGTCGATCGGTCCCGCCTGATCACGCCGAAGCACACTGGCACCGACGGCATGGTCTCTGACTAGCGCTCAGAGCCGTAAATGGGTCGCCTTTATCAAGAACCGCTTCGAGGCGCTGCTGAGGGAGATCTTCGAATGACGGCCGCTATCCTTTGCGGCCATCATGGACTAGCAGCTCATGCTCGTTTCGCCATCGGCTGCTACGTCTACCGAGTGGTCCGGGCCCGCGCACGCAGGACCGGGTGCTCTGCCTCGGCGCGATGTAGGTCTGCGCGATGCTCCTTGCGCTCACTGCCGGCACCCGCACTGGAAGCGAGGTGTATTTCGAAGGGCGTCCTATGATCCATGTCGAGCAAGCGCTCGCCAAGTTCCTCATGCGCGGGGAGGTGATCGAATGCTCCAAGCCGCCGACCTGCCGCCGTGGGCTGCCTGCCGACCCCCCTGCTTCTGATCGGAGTGGTGCTTACCCTTGCCGGAGCCATCGCAACACTGCGATTCGGCAGCTTTTGCTAGCGAATCCACGTACCTACACTTGGCCTCGGCTGGGGAACGGGCGCGACCGCGCTTGCTCAATCGTCTTCTTGTCGGCGCTCGGTTCCCGCGTCGGAGCCCGCGACTGCTGGTCGCCGCCTTCGTCACGGTCACCTGATGCTCATTGCCCGGGCAGCACGTTTCCGTGACAGGACCGCAGGGAAGACGGGCATCCCTTCGAGGTCAGAGGTGAGGCAGGCTTGCGGACATGCGTCGAACACGCTGCGGCGGCACCGGATAAGTGATGCCGCCGCAGTCATTACGAGCGTCAGCGGCGACGACCGGCCAAATTTGGGCCCGCAACGATCGCCGACACCGAAGTCGCCGCCTGACCCTTGACCTCCTTGTCCTGCTTCGGTTTGCGGGTTTCGCGGTTGCCCTTCCTCTTTGCCATTCCTTGTCTCCTTGCTGGCAAGCACTGTGCGGCCCCCGGTCGACGGCCGGCAGCGCGCTTCGTGCGAAAACGATGAAGCTGCAGGATCCCCTGGCCAGGCGGATACTCCCCGCGCGGCCAGGGTTACCGGCGCGTTTTGCGCCGCTTTCGGAACGTTAGGGAGCTTGGAGGAGGTGTGTTCATGACCTCATTATGGGAACGTCGGATGCAGAAGTCCAAGATGGCTGGCCGATACCGGCCGTTTCGCGTCCAAAGGCCGCACGCGGCGCGCTTCGATTGAATTTCCGTGTAGGAGCCCCATCTACGATGCATGGTAATCGCAGGTCGTCACAAGAAGTTTCTGGTCGTTTCGGCGTTCCTCCTGACGCGTTCCTAGCCCGAGCGGCAAGGGCGCGCCCGCCCGCCGTCTCGGGAACAAATCCCACCCAGTCCGACATCGTATCCGGTCGTTCAGCGGCCGGCTTGTCGGCATGTCCATGACCAAGCTCGCATGACGTTCCGCCATGTGCGGCCGCGGGCTACTTCGGCGGAGAGACCAACATGTCCAAAATCGACCGCACTTATCCATCGGCATCAGAACGCGGGTCCGAACGCAAGTCCAGAACCACAGTGCGGCAGCTGTTCCTTCGTGCCATCCGCCAATGGCAGCGGAGCCGCGCGATCAACGAACTCTCGCGACTGGACAACAGGCAACTCGAGGACATTGGCATTTCGCGCAACCACATCCCGCGGGTGGTTGAGGGTCTTTTCAGTCCAGAAGGAGCCAAACCTCTCCCAATGGCGGACTACCTGGGCGAGAGCCCGGTAATCGTGGCGGAATCCTATATTCCCCGGAGGGCCTGACATGGACACGATCACAAAGACCATCATAGCCGTAGGTCTTCTCGGCCTGATGGTGACCGCGTTCGCGATGCTCTGAGGGGCATCGGTGGCGCATTCCCGCAGTTGAAGTCGGGATGAAGTAGGCAGGACAGCATGTGCATGGAGACGTTCATCAGGATTTCGAGGCTTGCCGGGAAGGTCGCGTCCTTTCCCGGAGCAAACTCTTTGACCCTGAATCCCGCACCTAACCTGCTCCGGAGCATTCCAGGCAAAGCGGTTTGGCGCCGAGCGCCGCATCGATGGAGCGTGTCATGAGAACCGTCCGAACGAGGCAGGTGTGCCTCTCCTGCAATAGCCTCTTGCCCCGCGCCGCAGTCCGCTGCCCCTGGTGCATCTCGTCGACCGTCACTCCTGCCGCGATTGCGGATCACTGCGCGTCGGGGACGAGGCCCGGCGGACGAGCAAGCCGGGCCCAGGTGCTGCAGTGAGACCGGCCAATGCGATGCCGGTCCCGCCGACCCTGATCGATCGCGCCCGAAACGCCGCCACTTCGGCGGAGCGGGGAACGTGGGCGCTTGGGGAGGTCGCCCGGACATCATCCTCTATCCATCCCGCTACGAAGCGCGAGGCGCTCTGGCCTCTCGGGTCTGCTCGCCGAAAGGGGCGGGCAAGCCGGGAAGCCGTGTTGGCTGCCCTGCTGCGGCGGGAGCGCCGCGGGCCGACATACATCGGCGGCGGAATCGCGATGCCGCACGGACGAAATGACGAGTCCCTGCTGCCAGCGGCGGCAGTCCTCCGTCTCCGGCAACCTGTGCACTACGCTACGGCGGACGGCGACATGGCGGACATCCTCGTAGCCGTCCCGTGGCCGAAGGGGGTCTCGTCAGGATACGTGCCGACGCTCGCCCGCCCGTTCGTCGGCCAGCGGACAAGGCACGCAAGGAATGCCGCAGACTTCACTTCGCCCCCGCCGAAGTCGGAGCGGGCCACGTCGGAGAAGGGAAACTACATCGGCGAGCGCATCATGTAGACCATCTCGGTGCCGGACAAGATGATCGCGGCTGATGCCTAGCCGCTGCAACCAAACCCTGGATCCATGCTGCGGTACTGTGGGCGTGGTGATGGGCTTCTTCGCCTTGTGCCGCCCTTGGGGGAGCATGGTGGCAAGGGGCGCTCTATCTCCTAATTTCCGACGCCGTCTATAGCGCTCATCCGTGGTTGCGTTCGGCACGCCGGTCATCGGCGTCAGTCTGTGCACACGAACGATCGTGCCGCTGCCCCCCCTGGCTTCCGAATTCCACTCACGTAACGCTGACTCGAGCCATGTGGCTCGACCAAGGGTGACAGGGATTCTCGCGTGAGACGCCATTCTGCACCTGGATGGCGCAATCGAATGGCGATGATCCACCACTCAACCTTTGCACGCGAATTCGGTTCCAGCGATCGCTTCCCGATGCAGGGGTCTTTTTTGATCTGCGCGATAAACAGGCTACAATCCGCGTCGAGGTGGCCAAGGTCGCCGTGCGCCGTCAGATTGGAATCGAAACGAACAGCTTCTTCACCATAGGCCATGCCACGCGTACGATCGTCGAGTTCGCCGAACTGCTTAGGGAGTCTCGTGTCGATTTCGTTGTCGATGTGAGGTCGATGCCGCGCTCGCGCACCAATCCGCAGTTTAACGAAGACAGCCTTCCGGGAGCGTTGGCGCCGTGGCAGATCGGCTATAAGCATGTCGCTGCGCTTGGCGGCTTGCGGGGCAAGGCGCGGGGGGCGGAACCTTCCCCCAATAGCTATTGGCGCGTACGTGGTTTTCGCAACTACGCGGACTATGCGCTGACCGAGCCGTTCGCCAAAGGCTTGGCGCAACTGCGAGAGCTCGGCAGCCGGCATCGCTGCGCAATCATGTGCGCGGAAGCCGTCTGGTGGCGCTGCCACCGCCGCATCATTTCCGACTACCTGCTCGGAGAAGGCGAACGGGTCATGCACATCCTTGGGGTCGGTCATGTCGAGGAGGCCAGCCTGACGCCAGGCGCTGTCGTGCGCGATGATGGAACGATCGTTTACCCCGGGGAGCATCTCCTCGGGACGTAAGCATGGGTCATCACAAGCCGTGCAGCCGGTTCAGCTTCCTTTGGTTGCCCCGAGCGCATGGTCGACGGTCGTCTGCGCCTCGGCCAGGATGGCGCGCAGGTGGTCCTGTCCGCGAAAACTCTCAGCGTAGATCTTGTAGATATCCTCGGTACCTGACGGGCGCGCTGCGAACCAACCGTTTTCCGTGGCCACCTTGACGCCGCCGATTTCGGCATTGTTGCCCGGTGCCCGGCTGAGCACCGACCGGATCGGTTCGCCAGCCAAGATCTTCGACGTGATCTCATGCGGCGAGAGCTTCGACAGTTTCTCTTTTTGTGCTGGGGTTGCCGTTGCCTGGAGCCGGTCGGCGACCGGTTCGCCCAATGCCTTCGTCAGGTCGCGATAGACCTCGCCGGGATCGCGACCCATCCTTGCCATGATCTCGGCCGACAGCAACGCCGGCACGATGCCATCCTTGTCGGTCGTCCAGACGGCGCCATTGCGGCGCATGAACGTCGCACCAGCGCTTTCCTCGCCGCAAAAGCCCATCGAGCCGTCCTGAAGGCCCTCGGCGAACCATTTGAACCCGACCGGCACTTCATACAGTCTGCGCTTCAGCCTGGCGCTGACGCGATCAATCATCTGGCTGCTCACCACCGTTTTTCCAACAGCGGTGTCCTTGCGCCATTCAGGGCGATGCTGGAACAGGTAATCAATCGCCACCGACAAGTAATGATTGGCCGGCAGCAGCCCGGCACTGCGCGTGACGATGCCGTGCCGGTCGTGATCGGTGTCGCATGCGAAAGCGATGTCGAATTGATCCTTCAGGCTGATAAGGCCTTGCATGGCATAAGCTGAAGACGGGTCCATGCGGATCTGGCCATCCCAATCAACCGTCATGAAACGAAAAGTGGGATCGACGTGGCGATTGACGATGGTCAGGTCGAGTTTATAGCGGTCGGCTATGGCGGGCCAGTAGTGGACTCCCGCGCCGCCGAGCGGGTCGACGCCCATGCGAACATGCGCTCCCCGAATGGCGTCCATGTCGATGACATTGCCGAGATCGTTCACGTAAGCGTTCAGGAAATCGTGGGCATGGACTGTAGGCGCATGGAGGGCCTTCTCGAACGGCATCCGCCGCACGCCTTTCAGGCCGTTGCCAAGCAGCTCATTGGCCTGTTGTTCGATCCAGCCGGTGACATCGGTATCCGCCGGCCCGCCATTGGGCGGGTTGTACTTGAAACCTCCGTCGCCGGGTGGGTTGTGCGACGGCGTGATGACGATGCCATCGGCAAGCCCGGTCTTGCGGCCTTTGTTGTAGATGAGGATTGCGTGAGAGACGGCAGGGGTGGGCGTATACTCGCCACCGGCCGCCATCATCACCTCCGCCCCGTTCGCGGCCAGCACTTCCAGTGCGCTCGCAAACGCCGGTTCCGACAGCGCATGTGTATCGATGCCGATGAAGATCGGGCCGTCGATGCCCCGTAGCTTGCGGTACAGACAGATGGCTTGGCTGATTGCCAGAACATGTGCTTCGTTGAACGTTCTTTCGACTGCAGACCCGCGGTGCCCGGACGTCCCGAATGCCACGCGCTGCAACGGGTCGGCAAGGTCCGGCGCTTGGCTATAGTAGGCCGTGACAAGCCTGGGGACATTGACCAGCAGGTCGGGCGGGGGCGGCTTTCCGGCCAATGGACTGATGTTCATGATCGTGCTGATTGCCTCATTTGGTGAAAGCCGCACTGCCTGGAGCTTGAATGCCCGCAATTTGCGCCTTGGCAGCCGCAACGACGTGTGCGGGCTCGAATCCGAAGTGTTTTGCGACGACCTTTGATGGAGCGGACAGGCCGAAGCTATGCAGAGCCAGGATGGCGCCGTCGAAGCCGGTATACCGTTCCCATCCGAAACCGGATGCTTCCTCCACTGCCACGCGGGCGGTTATCGTTGGCGGCAGGACGGTGTCGCGATACTCCTTTGGTTGGCTTTCAAACAATTCCCATGACGGCATGCTGACGACGCGTGCCTTGATGCCCTCGGCCTTCAACTGTTCATAGCCCGTCACGCACAGCGCGACTTCGCTGCCGGTCGCCAGCAGCAGGACGTCGGGTCGGGCGTCGGGAGCATCGGCCAGTACATAAGCGCCCCGTGCCACGCCGCCTGCGTTTGCGTAGGTCGAGCGATCGAGCGTCGGCACCCGCTGTCGCGTCAGTACGAGGCAGACGGGCCTGTCCTTGAGATGAATGATGACCTTCCATGCCTCCATGACCTCATTCGCATCCGCCGGGCGCAGCACGATCATGCCGGGCATGGCGCGGAACGAGGCAAGCTGCTCGATGGGCTGGTGGGTTGGCCCGTCCTCGCCGAGACTGATGGAATCGTGGGTCCAGATGGAGATGAGCGGGAGTTCCATCATCGAGCTCAGCCGCAGCGCCGCGCGGCAATAGTCGGTGAAGATCAGGAAGCTGGAGACGAACGGCCGCAGCTTCGACAGGCTCATGCCGTTGCCGATGGCGCACATGGCATGTTCGCGCAGGCCAAAGTGGAAATTCCGCCCGCGGTAGCTGACGGCCTGGTCACCCTCGGGCGCCTGAAAGTTGCCGGCGAAATCGAATTCGAGGTTCGTCTTGGTTGACGGCGACAGGTCTGCCGCGCCACCCAGCAGCCATGGCAAATGTTCCGCAATAGCGTTCAACACCTGGCCGGACGATTCACGTGTCGCGAGGCCTTTCGCGTCGGCTGAGAAGGCGGGCAACGTGGCGTCCCACCCGGGAGCAACTTCACGTCGCTGCATCTGATCGATCTGTTCGGCCAGGTCAGGATATTGTTTGCGATAGGCAGCGAACAATTTTCGCCAGGCGGCATGAGCGGCGTCCCCACGCTTGCCCATATGTGAGCGGAAATGCGCCACGACCCCGTCCGGAACCTTGAAATCGGCGTCCGGATCCCAGCCGTAGAATTCCTTCGTCAGCCGAACTTCTTCGGCGCCCAGGGGCTCGCCATGCGCTTTGCTGGTGTCATGCTTGTGCGGCGCGCCATAACCGATATGACTTTGAACGATGATCAGCGTGGGGCGGTCATGCGTATCGATGAACATCTGATACGCCTTGCCCAGCAACACCAGATCGTTTGCATCGCTTACCCGCTCGACATGCCATCCGTACGCAAGGAAGCGGGTTGCCACGTCTTCGGTGAAGGTAAGGCCAGTCGGCCCCTCGATGGTGATGTGATTGTCGTCATAAATCCAGCAGAGGTTCGACAATTTGAGGTGTCCAGCCAGCGATGCCGCCTCGTTGCTGAGCCCCTCCATCATGTCGCCGTCGCTGCACAGCGCATAGACAGTGTGCGAGAACAGATCATAATCGGGTCGATTGTAGGTGGCCGCCAGCCACCGTTCAGCAATTGCCATGCCGACGCTTGTGGCGGCACCTTGTCCGAGTGGCCCCGTGGTCGTTTCCACGCCCGAGGTCCAGCCAAATTCGGGATGTCCAGTGCAATGGCTGCCTGCCTGGCGGAACGACTTGAGATCGTCCAACGTCACGGCCAGCCGGTCGCTCGATGGATAGGCCGGCCCTTTTGCCTTGACGCCGCACACATGAAGCAGGCTGTAGAGCAGAGCGCAGGCGTGACCGGCCGACAGCACGAAACGGTCGCGGTTCGGCCAGTCGGGATCGGCTGCATCATAGCGCAGGAAGTGTTGCCACAGGCAGTAGGCGACTGGCGCGGCATCCAGCGGCGTTCCGGGATGGCCGGAATTTGCCTTCTGGACCGCGTCGATGGAAAGCATCCGCAGCGTGTTGATGCAAAGCTGGTCGAGTTGCGCCTGTACCATATTTTTTCCGATCGGAGTCTTGCGGTCCGGCTGTCGATTCAGTGCTTCTTGATCCGGCGATAGCGCTCGATCAAAGCATTGGTCGAGCTGTCATGTTGAAGATTTGGGGTCGCGGAAACTTCCAGTTCAGGGATTGTTTTCTCGGCCAGCGCCTTGCCCAGCTCAACGCCCCATTGGTCAAACGAGTCGATGCTCCAGATGACGCCTTGCGTGAAGACGCTGTGCTCGTAGAGCGCCACCAGGCTGCCTAGTATCTTTGGCGTCAGGCGCTCGGCAAGCAGCGTATTGGTAGGGCGGTTGCCTTCGAAGGTGCGGTGCGGAACCAGCCAATCCGGCGTCCCTTCCGCTCGGACTTCCCCTTCCGTTATGCCGAAAGCCAGCGCCTCGGTCTGTGCGAAGAGATTTGCCATCAGGAGATCGTGGTGGCGTCCCAGCGGATTCAATGCCTGGCAAAACCCGATGAAGTCGCACGGAACGAGCTTGGTGCCTTGATGAATGAGTTGGTAGAAAGAGTGCTGCCCGTTGGTGCCAGGTTCGCCCCAATAGATCGGCCCTGTTTGGTAGTCGACTTTCGTGCCGCCAAGCGTGACGTGCTTGCCATTGCTCTCCATCGTCAGTTGCTGGAGATAGGCGGGAAAACGCTTCAGATATTGCTCGTAGGGAAGCACCGCGACCGTCTGCGCTTCGAAGAAATTGTTGTACCAGACCGCGAGCAGACCCATCAGAGCCGGCAGGTTCTGATCGAACCGTGCAGTGCGAAAATGCTGGTCCATGTCATGGAAGCCCGACAGCATCGCCTGGAAATTTTCCGCCCCGACGGCGAGCATGGTGGATAGGCCTATCGCCGAATCCATTGAATAGCGGCCGCCGTCCCAATCCCACATGCCGAACATCTGTTCGGTGTCGATGCCGAATTTGGCGACCCCTTCGGTATTGGTCGAGACGGCGACGAAATGCCGGGCCACCGCCCGCTCGTCGCCCAGCTTGCGCAGCACCCATTGACGGGCCGTATGGGCGTTGGTCAGCGTTTCCAACGTTTTGAACGTCTTCGAGCAGATGATGAACAGCGTTTCTTCAGGATTCAGATCTCGCGTCGCTTCCGCGAAATCGGTACCGTCGATGTTCGAGATGAAGCGGAAAATCATGTCGCGCCGGCTGTAGTGGCGCAGCGCTTCATAGGCCATGACCGGCCCGAGGTCAGAGCCGCCGATGCCGATATTGATGACGTTGCGGATCGGCAGGCCTGAATGGCCGCGCCATGCGCCGCTGTGGATCTTGTTCGTGAAATCAGCCATCTTGCCGAGCACCGCATGCACTTCCGGCACGACGTCGATACCGTCAACTAAAATTCGCTCGCCAATTGGCGCGCGCAGCGCCATGTGAAGCACAGCACGCTGCTCGGTCACATTGATCTTCTGACCGCTGAACATCGCTTCGATGCGCTCACGCAACCCGGAGGCCTCGGCAAGTTCAATGAGAAGCTGGACCGTCTCAGGCGTGATGCGGTTTTTCGAATAGTCGAGATAAAGTCCGCAGGCGTCGACGGTGAACTGCGTGCCACGTCGGGGATCATCCGCGAAGAGCTGTCGCAGATGCAAAGGGCGCACTTCCTGACAATGCGCCAGCAACGCCTGCCATGCTGAAAGCTCCGTGAGCGGCAATGTCCTGGCCGCAAGAAGCGCGCTCATCATCTGCCGGCCGAACCGTGGCGATGTAACTGCTCGCTCTTCAAGGCAATCACCGCCATCAGATCGGCCCATGATTTGGTGAAGGATTGCGCGCCTTCCAACTGGAGCTGCGCGGCAAGCGCCTGAATGTCGACGCCGGCTTTTGCGAAATCGCCAAGCACGGTTTCGCTGTCGCCGCCATCCTCCCGCATGATGCCGCGCAACACACCCTCTTTCGAAAACGCATGGAGTGTCTTCTCTGGAATGGTGTTGATGGTAGCAGGCGCGGCGAGCGCTTCGATATAATAGGATTGCGGAAGCTGCGGATCCTTGGTGCCGGTGCTCGCCCATAGCAGACGCTGGGAAAGTGCGCCGGCATCGGCCAGCTTGCGCCATCCGGTAGAGGCAAGCCGCTCCCGGTAGGCTTTATAGACTTGCCCGGATATGGCGATACCGAGACGGTTCCGCAGTGCACCGGGAACCTTGTCCATCACCGCCTTGTCCCAGCGGCTGACGAAGATCGAGGCGACAGAGGCGATCTTCGGGTCGAGCCCGGCGTCAATCCGTCGCTGAATGCCTCGGCAATACGCGTCGGCCGCCGCCACATACTGCTCGCACGAAAACAGCAGGGTGACATTCACGGGCACGCCGGCGAAGATCGATTCCTCTATGGCCTCGACACCTGCGGGCGTGCCCGGAATCTTGATGAACAGGTTGGAACACTCCGCCTGCCCATGCAACCGCTTGGCGGCTTCGACAGTGGCGCCGGCATCGTTAGCCAGCAAAGGCGACACTTCCAGGGAAACCCAGCCATCGATGCCGCCCGTCGCTTCGTGGACCGGACCAAAAAGTGCTGCGGCTTGCTTCAAATCTTCCAGCGCCAATTCGAAGAATAGCTGCTCGCCCGCTTTGCCTTCTCTGGCTTTTCGACGTAGGGCCTCGTCGTAAGCGGCACTGTTACGAATGGCTTCATCGAAAATTGTGGGGTTCGATGTCAATCCGGTCACCGAAAATTCGGTGCAATAGCGCTGAAGGGTGCCACTGCTCAACAGATCGCGGGTGATGTTGTCCAACCAAAGGCTCTGGCCGAGTTCGTGCAATCGGGTTGTTGCGTTCATTGTGACCTCGCTAGTGGCGGGAAATGGTCCATCCCGGCATTGTCTATTGGTTCGCACAACCGACCAACATGTGCGCTTCCCGCGCTGCGTCGATGAACGCATTTCCTGCGACGTCGGCGGGAACACTGCCGTTCAAGGCCTGTCGGCACGCCGGTTTCGCGGATCGGCGCTTGTCGCTTCTTTCACTGCGCCAATGACCGTTGAGCAGGTCAAAAGCTTGCCGAGTGTTCATAAGGTTTCGGATGTCGCCGCTTATGGCGGTGGCGACAGACAGTGGCTTGGAAGACCAATACATGGGACGGGCCTCGGATTGGCTGAACCCACGCAACGCGCTTCCTCGGGGGAAGTTTCATCAACCGGCATCACCCTTGCGTGAAACCAGGGTGTGTGAGTATGGCGCCGAAATGAAAAACCCACCTTGGAGGCGGGTCGCGGGCGCAAATCAGCACTATGCCCGTATTAGCAGCACAGTTGCCGGGTCACTAAGCAACCGGGTCGTGCACCGGGGTCGGTCGCAGCCTTGCCTGTACAGCCTCGGTGAACAGGGGCAGCCGGGTCAGCCGATCATCATCTCGCTCACCGACGTACAGGCTTAGGAACGTTTCCGCCAGGCTGGACGGAACTTCGGCCATATCTTCGCATAGTGCAGTTGCAGGACTGAATCCCAGCAAATCCGCTCCAAGTTGCCGGCTTCGACAGTAGGCCTTGCGATCAATTCTTTGCAGTGGCGAACGGGAGGCGCCCCGACTGTCACATTTCGACGCAGCAGCCGCTGGACAACTCCTTTGGCTGTCTCCGTCGAAAGGCTTATCAGGGTATATTTGGTGGTCTGGTTCGAGGTTGACGGCCAGACAGAAGAGCGGTTTCGAATCCTTGTATCGACACCGACGCCAATTTCTATAGCTTGATCACGGCTTTGAATCGAGGCGTGATCTCTGTGGCGGCTGCTGCAGCATATGAAGTGATTCTCACCAGCTTGGCATCGGGAGAGACGAGTAATGGATTTTGATCCTGTATTCCTGTCGCGACTGCAATTTGCCTGGGTGATCGGCTGGCACATCCTGCTGCCGGCTATTACTGTAGGATTGGCCGCGTTCATCGCGATGCTGGAAGGCCTCAATTTCTTCACCGGAAGGGACATCTATCTCCGCATCTCGACGTTCTGGATCAAAATATTCTCGATTGCTTTCGGTATGGGCGTCGTCACAGGCGTTGTCATGCCTTTCCAGTTCGGCACGAACTGGAGCCGCTTTTCCGACGCGACCGCCAATGTCCTTTCACCGCTTTTCGCCTATGAGGGCCTGACGGCGTTCTTCCTGGAGGCGGCCTTCCTTGGTGTCCTTCTGTTCGGACGGCAGCTGGTGCCACGCTGGGCGCATTTTGTCGCGGCACTGATGGTGGCACTGGGAACTTTGCTTTCTTCCTTCTGGATCCTGTCGGCAAATAGCTGGATGCAGACGCCGGCCGGCTACGAGATCATCGACGGCCGGTTCTTCCCGACCGACTGGTTCAAGGTGGTCTTCAATCCTTCCTTTCCCTACCGGTTGGCGCACACCGTCGTCGCCTTCTTCGTCACGACCGGCTTCGTCGTCATGGGCGTCGGCGCCTATCTGATGCGTCGGGGGAGGTCGGCCGCGGAAGGGCGAACGATGCTGTCGATGACGCTCTGGCTGCTTACAGTGCTGGTCCCACTCCAGATTTTCATCGGCGACCAGCATGGTCTGAACACGCTTGAGCACCAGCCGGCAAAGCTCGCTGCAATCGAAGCGCGTTGGGAAACCGCGCGGCAGGTGCCGTTGACGCTTTTCGCTATTCCGGACGACAAGGGCGAGCGCAACCGATTTGCCATCGACCTTCCATGGCTCGGCAGCCTCATCCTTACCCATGAGTTTGATGGCGAGGTCATCGGCCTCAAGGACTTTCCGGCCGATCAGCGTCCGCCCGTCGCGATCCCATTCTTCGCCTTCCGCATCATGGTCGGCTGCGGCCTGCTGATGCTCGGCCTCGTCCTCTTTGGCGGATGGCTTCGCTGGCGCGGCCGGCTGGACACTTCGCGGGCTTTTCTCACGCTCACTCAGATCGCGGCGCCCATCGGCTTCGTGGCAGTTATCGCCGGTTGGATCACCACCGAGGTCGGACGCCAGCCCTGGACGGTCTACGGCCTTCTACGAACGGCGGAATCGGTGACACCGTCGCTGACGAGGTCCGATGTTGTGATCTCGCTGCTTGGCTACATCGCCGTCTATCTCATCATCTATCCTGCGGGCCTCTTCCTGATGCTGCGCATCGTGCGCAAAGGCCCATCCATCGTCGCCGATGAGGGCGCTGAGATCGAAGGGGGCAGGCCAGAGGCGCCGGTCCGAGCCGGAGCGGTCGAACTTCGAGAGGGGGAAGTGCGATGAGCCAGGTTCTCGATTTCGTACCGATATGGACGCTGATCCTCGGCATGGCGGTGTTCTTCTACGTGCTTCTGGACGGCTTCGACCTTGGCGTCGGCATGCTTTACGGCTTCGCGCCCGACACGGCGTCCCGCAACACCATCATGAACTCGATCGCACCGATCTGGGACGGCAACGAGACCTGGCTGGTGCTGGGCGGCCTGGGACTTCTTGCTGCGTTTCCGCTTGCCTTCGCCATCATCATTCCCGCGGTTTATTTTCCCATTCTCGTCATGCTGCTGGCGCTGGTGTTCCGTGGCGTGGCGTTCGAGTTCCGCTTCCGCGATGCCGAGCACAAGACCTTCTGGGACCACGGTTTCTGCTATGGCTCGGCCGTGGCCACCTTTGCTCAAGGGGTCGTGCTCGGCGCCTTCATTCAGGGTTTCGAGGTCACTGGCAGGCAGTTCTCCGGAGGGTCTTTCGACTTTCTGACGCCGTTCTCGCTTTTGACCGGCTTTGCCCTTCTGTTCGGCTATGGGCTTTTGGGCGCCGGCTGGCTGATCTTAAAGACAAACGGAGCGGTACAGGAAACAGCGCGTCGGCACGGCCGCGTGTGCCTTGTTGGCGTCCTCATCGGTGTCGGCTTGGTCAGCATCTGGACCCCATTCATGAGCGAGGCCATCGCCTCGCGCTGGTTTGCCTGGCCCAATGTTCTATATTTGGCCCCGGTGCCCGTAGCGACCGCGGCGGTGGCATTCTTCACGTGGCGGGTGCTGGACAGCGCAAGTGAGATAAAGCCCTTCATCGGCGCCATCGGCCTTTTCATGCTCTCTTACGTCGGTATCGCGATCAGCCTCTTTCCGATGATTGTTCCTTATCATTTCACGCTTTGGGAATCAGCTTCGTCCGAGCGCACCCAGGCTTTCCTCCTTGTTGGCACGCTGGTGCTGCTGCCGGTGATCCTGATGTACACCGGCTGGTCCTACTGGGTGTTTCGCGGCAAGGTCCGTACAGATGTCGGATATCATTGATTTCGTTGTGCGGATCCACTCAGCCGCTTGGTGGCTCGCTGGCAGCTCAAATGAGACTGTGAGCTGCGGTGTGGCACATTCCGTTGACGTCACCTAAAGTCCGCAACCTGTCGCTACGAACCAACAGCGCAGGTACCCGCTCTTCCGATGTTCGCTTCATCGCGTCGTGAACCCTGCAGCAGTTGAATCCAGCAGCTTGTCCTAAATGTGCTGGTGTCCGACTTTGACTGAGCAGATACTGTTTGGGGGCGGCAATATGGGAGTGCCTGATGACCACGCACAAAGTCGGCTATCTGATTGGTAGCCTCGCCACGGCATCGATCAATCGCAAGCTTGCAAAAGCACTAGTGCAGCTTGCTCCACCAGAGCTTGAAATGTCGGAGATTTCCTTCAAGGATTTGCCGCTCTACAGCTACGACTACGATGCTGACTTTCCACCTGTCGCGCGCGCTTTCAAAGACTCTATCGCCGCGGTGGAGGCAGTCCTTTTCATAACGCCCGAGTATAACCGCTCGATCCCAGGTGGGTTGAAGAACGCAATCGACTGGGCCAGCCGCCCTTATGGCAAGAACTCGTTCGCCCGCAAGCCCTCAGCTGTCATTGGGACCTCGCCCGGAACCATAGGGACCGCCGTGGCCCAGCAAAGCCTGCGAAGCGTGCTTAGCTTCTGCAACTCCCCGCAGATGAACGCTCCGGAAGCCTACATTCAGTTCACGCCGGGCCTGATCACGGACGGCGGCGAAGTCACAGTCGAATCCACGCAGGAGTTCTTGCTCAACTACATGGCCGAGTTCCATATGTTCATCGCACGGGTCCTTCAGGTGCTTCCCAAGGATGCCTGATGTTGTCACGGAGCCCCTAGACGGCTTCGATCCGGAGGGGAGGGGGCCTGCTTGCTGCCTTTTGCAACACCGCATTGGATCCGGGCGTGATCGCTATCGGGATTTCGGCCTGACAGACCCCCCTCTGTTAACGGTCGTCTTGTCGCTTATGAAAAGGACCAGGGATGGCTGGTGTGGATAATCAGCCGTGGCGGCTTGCCCATTGGGCCAGCCGGCGCGCACTCTCACAGCTATGGTGGCGGAGCATGTAGAATCGGCCTTGTTTGAACAGTCACTCGGCAACATCGAGGGCCTCAATCGACCGTTCTATGATCGTGTGGCTGACGCCGCGGAAAAAACCGATGGGTCGGTTCTGTTCGATTTCGCGTCGACGGCGATACCTACGTTCAGTAGATAGCTGCCATGGCGTAGTCGGCACAGCTATAATCGTGATGGGGAAGAACGGACAACTTAGATGCGCATCGGTAACGGGGACACCGCTCCTTTGGTGGCAGAATTGGCTGACTGGAATGCGTTTCCGCTGAGTGAGCAAGCAAAGGTTGATCACCGCGGAACAGCCAGCATCCTGCTAGCGAAGCTCCGTAGTTCCGGTCACTTCGGCCGGGATGGTTGGCGTTCCTAAGCGAGAGTTAGGCGGCATTAGCCACCTTCCTAACGCTCGCGGCCGCTTCTTCAATGTCGTCATCCGAGATCCGCGACGGCCGCCAAGGCAAAATTGCCGATCATCTGACCCGGCTCGACTTCGTCGTGTTCGATGAACTCGGCTATCTCTCCTCCGCCCAATCCGGTGGCCAATTGCGTCTTTAACGCCAGCGACCAGAACGCCGCCTATTCGGCGGGCGCTGGTCTCCTACACTCGCTCGCCTGCGCGCACGGCCACGCGGTTGGCGCCTTTCGGTCGCATTGTGGTGCCGCAGTCAACTCAATGCGTGGCCAGCCAATCCATAAACCCACGGCCCGTTTTCTTCCCGGTTCAGGAATCGGCGCCCTTTGGACATGGTCGTAACGGTCTCGGCAATGCCAAGGCCGCACTGGTCGAGAAACGCGGCAAACATGCCTTCTTTCTCCCGCGTATCGACTCGGACGAAGCGTCCTGCAAGATTTCTCAGATGGATGGCTGTAAGATGGACCGCGTCCAGATCGCTGCGCGCGACCATCGGGCCGATCACGTAGCCACGTCCGAATTCGCGACACATGGAATAGCCGACGATCTCGCCGCCACGGCTCAAAGTGCAGATAGAGGCATTCGCTGAAAGCAATGCGAGCAGGCTGGCGCGGTCTGTCCCAAACGCTCGTCTGTCGAGCCCCATGATCTCCTTCAGCCTGTCGCTCGGCAGCGCCTGCAATTCCCCGTCCAAGGCCGGCAGGGCAGGGAGTGCAGGCGGAATCTCTCCTTGGTGCATGAATACGATTCCTTCGGTCGTGAAACCGAGTGAGACATAGAGGGGATAGGCGGCATGGGTGGCGTTGAGCGCCAAATTGCGATCGCCACACTGCTCGAGCACCTGGTCCATGAGCCATCGACCGCCGCCTTGCGCTTGTGTGCGGGGCGTTGTGATCACTACGCCGATGGTGGCGAAATCGTCCCCTTGCGGAAACCACATCGCGCTGCCGAAAACGCGCCCGATGCCGTCTACGGCAACGATGCCGCGGCCCGCGCGGCGCAGAGTGTCCCAGTCCTTCGGCCGATGCGGCCAGCGAACCGAGATCGAGAGCGCGTGGAGCAGATTGACATCGACTTCGTCGATGTCCCGCGCGACCAGTTCGAAAGACTTCAGGCGCACTGATCTCTGCATTTCAGTCGACCTGCTCCCTTTTCCAAGTCCCACGGTCGCGACCCGTCCTCGCTGACGTGCCGCAGCCGTCTTTTGCCCCATGATTGCACCCGAAAGCCAGCAGGTTTCGCTGGTTCCGGGCCAATATTCGAAATCTTCGGCCAAAGCATACCTTCATTCGGCACGGAATGCTCTCGCCTGCTGCCACACTTGTTGCATCCAGCGAACTGCGAGTGGAGCGGCGCCCTGTGAATGTCGAAGAAATTCTTGCGAGGCTGATCGCGTTCCCCTCGGTCGTGGGCGCGCCCAATGGCGCGATCGTCGATTGGGTGCGTGAATATTGCGAGGCGGCCGGAGCTGAGGTGACGGTCCTTCGCGGCCCGGAAGGCGACCGGTCCAACCTGTTTGTCACAATCGGAGCTCGGCGTGCCCGCGGCTACATCTTGTCGGGCCACATGGATGTCGTGCCGGCCGGTGAACGGGAATGGCACTCGGATCCGTTTGTCCTGCGCCAAGACGGCGCCAGGCTTCACGGTCGGGGCACCTCCGACATGAAGGGGTTTCTCGCCTGCGTGCTGGCCGCGGTGCCGCGGCTCGCGGCGATGAACTTGCCACAGCCAATTCATCTCGCATTCTCCTATGACGAGGAGGCAGGTGCCCGTGGCGTGCCGCATCTCATCGCCGCGCTGCCAAGCCTGTGCGAGAAGCCGCTTGGCGCGATTATCGGTGAGCCGAGCCGGATGGAAGCCGTGCGGGCACACAAAGGCAAGGCGGCCGTGCGGCTCGAAGTGATCGGACGGTCCGGCCATTCTTCACGGCCCGAGCTGGGACTGAATGCCGTGCATGCAATGGCTGGTCTCGTCACGCAGATCGTGGCCTATGGCCAGACCCTTGCGATCGGGCCATTCGACACGGATTTCGCGCCTCCATACTCGTCATTGCAGGTTGGTGTCATCGCCGGCGGCCAATCCGTCAACATCATCCCCGATCGCTGCACCGCCGATATCGAGGTCCGTGCCGTGCCAGGTGTTTCGCCGAGATCCCTGCTCGAGCCGGTAAAGACCCAACTGACGGCTCTACGCGACAGCGGCTTTGAAGTGGCTTGGCATGAGCTGAGTGCGTATCCGGGGCTTTCGCTCCCGCAGGAGAGTGGTTTGGCGGCCCTTCTGGCCGAGTTGACGGGGCGTCAGCCCCTGTCTGCGGTGAGCTACGGAACGGAAGCTGGCCTTTATCAGCAGGCCGGCATCGACGCGATCATCTGCGGCCCCGGCGACATCATCCGGGCTCACCGTGCCAATGAATATATCGAGACCGGCGAACTTGCTGCCTGCCAGAGCATGATCGAGCGTCTCGCCACGCGCCTTGCCGGATAGCAGGAAAGGGCGGTTCATGGCTTTTCTTTTCAATTCCGACCCGGTGCGCGCAGCGGTCTTCCGCAAGGCTTTCGCACGCGAACTACCGGACGTCGAATTGTTCCACAGCAGCGAATGTTTCGACCCGGAGGAGGTGCGCTACCTCCTGACCTGGACGGCGCCAGATGATCTCGCGCGCTATCGCAATCTCGAATTGCTGTTTTCGCTCGGCGCCGGCGTCGACCAGTTCAACCGTGAAAGCCTGCCTCGGCAGGTGAAGCTGGTGCGCATGGTCGAGGACGGCATCATTCGCATGATGCAGGAATATGTCGTTCTTGGCGTGCTGAGCCTCCACCGGGATATGGTGGCGTATCGTGAACAGCAGAAGCGCCAAGCGTGGCGGGGTCTTGCCGCTCCGCAAGCGACCGAACGCCGGGTTGGGTTTCTTGGCCTCGGCATGCTGGCGCAGGCAGCTATCGAGCGATTGCTGCCGTTTCGCTTTCCCCTTGCCGCCTGGAGCCGAAGCAGGAAGGAGATCGAAGGGGTGACCTGCTTTTATGGCGCGGACCAGCTTGCCGGTTTCCTCGCGCGCACGGATATTCTCGTCTGCCTGCTGCCGCTGACGAAAGAAACGCGTGGCATCCTCGATGCGGAACTCTTTTCCCTCCTGCCGGCTGGGGCGAGATTGTTGCATGTCGGCCGCGGGCCGCAGCTAGACCAAACCGCGCTTGTCCAGGCTCTCGATAGCGGGCACCTCACCGCCGCAATGCTCGATGTCACCGATCCCGAGCCACTGCCGGACGGCCATCCGCTCTGGCGGCACCCGAAGGTGGCGATCACGCCGCACATCGCTTCCGTAACGCAAGCAGATTCCGCGGCGCAATCCGTCGTGGACAACATCCGGCGCCACCGCGCCGGAGAAGAACTGATCGGCCTCGTCGATCGGACACGCGGCTACTAACCAGGAAAACATAAAATGTCACTTCTGATCACGATCGACACAGATCCAGCCTTCGCGCCGAAGCAGGCATTGCCGGCTCCAGAGCGGCTCATCTCCGGCAATCCATCCTTCAAGACTTGGGCGCAGGATGCTTCGAAAGGCGAGAAGGTTCTGACCGGCGTCTGGGAGGCGACGCCTGGCGAGACGCATTCTATCAAGGGCACGACCTGCGAGTTCTGCCACATCGTTTCGGGCCTCGTCGAGATCGAGGAGACGGGCGGTGAGACCAAGACTTACCGCAGCGGCGACAGTTTTGTGATGAAGCCCGGCTTTGTCGGCGTCTGGCGCACGATCGAAACCGTGCGCAAGATCTACGTCAGCGTCTATGACTGAGCTCAACGCTCAAGGTCTGGCCGAATAGCGCGCGCGCCGGTTCCAGAACAATCCACTCTCCAAGTCCCGCCCGACGCGATTCGACGCCGTCGGGCGGCTCATCCTCGGCGGAAAATACGGCGCGCTGTCGACTACTGTTCCAAAACCAGGTGCGAGACGCCGCATGTCGCTGCCGTGTTGAGCAAGCTGCGACTTTCGGTACCCATCGGTCTCCAGGAGGATATCAATGAAGGCTTACACGATAGGGCACATCCCAGGCGACGGCATCGGCAAGGAGGTGACCGAGGCTGGATGGGAGGTGCTGCAGGCTGCAGCAAAGCGAGGCGGCTTCGCCCTTGAGGATACAAGGTTCCCATGGTCGTGCGCCTACTATCTGGAAACCGGTGCGATGATGCCCCCTGACGGCGTCGAGATGCTGCGGAAGTTCGATGCAATCTACCTCGGCGCTGTGGGATGGCCAGCAAAGGTGGCCGACTCCGTATCGCTTCACGGACTGCTCCTGCCGATCCGCAAAGGGTTCACGCAGTATGCCAACATACGGCCGCACAGGCTGTTGCCAGGCGTTCAGGGACCTCTTCGCCGTGATGGTTTCGATATACTGTGCATCCGGGAGAACACGGAAGGCGAATACTGCGGAGCTGGTGGGCGCATTCATTCCGGAACGGCCAATGAGGTCGCGATCGAGACGGCAATCTTCACACGTGAGGGTGTCGAAAGAATCCTCCGTTTCGGTTTCGAACAGGCGCGGACGCGCCGCAAGAAGCTCGCATCCGTCACCAAATCCAACGCGCAGAAACATTCCATGGTTTTTTGGGATGAGGTCACGCGTGAGGTGGCGAAAGACTATGCCGATGTGGAGGTCTCGCACTACCACGTCGACGCCATTGCCGCCCGCATGGTCCTGGCGCCTGAAAGCCTCGACGTGATCGTCGCCTCGAATCTTTTTGGCGACATCCTCACGGATATTGGAGCGGCCATTCAGGGCGGGCTGGGTTACGCCGCCTCCGCCAATATCAATCCCGATCGCAGCGCGCCTTCGATGTTCGAGCCGGTCCACGGTTCGGCGCCTGACATCGCGCATCTCGGCATCGCCAATCCGATCGCCGCGATCTGGTCCGGTGCGATGATGCTCGGGCATCTGGGCGAGGGGCAGGCCGCGGCCGAAGTGATGTCGGCGATCGAGTCCGCAACCGCACGCGGGATAGGCACGATTGCAGGCAAGGACACGACTGAAGCAATCACGCAGGCCGTGCTGGCAGGATTAAGCTGAAAGAGCAGAGGAAAAGAACCATGAACGCAACAACGAAGATTGGTTTCCTGAAGGGTGCGGACCTGTTTCGCCAGCGTGGCCTCATTGGCGATGTCTGGCAGCATGCGCACAGCAACGCGACTGTCGATGTGATCGATCCGGCCAGTCTGGAAGTGCTTGGAACCGTGCCCGACATGGGCCGGGATGAGACAAGGGCTGCGATAGATGCAGCGCAGGCGGCGTTCAAGGACTGGAAGGCCAGGACCCATGCCGAACGCGGAGCGCTTCTGGAGCGCTGGCACAGCCTGATACTGGAAAATGAAGAGGACCTGGCGTTGCTGCTGACGCTGGAACAGGGCAAGCCTCTGGCAGAAGCACGCGGTGAAATCCGCTATGGCGCCTCCTTCGTGAAATGGTTCGCCGAAGAAGCACGCCGGATCGGTGGCTCGACCATTCCGTCTCCCACGCCCGATCGCCGCATTCTGGTGCTGAAGGAGGCCGTTGGCGTCTGCGCAATCATCACGCCATGGAATTTCCCTAACGCGATGATTACGCGCAAGGTGGCGCCGGCGCTGGCCGCGGGTTGCACGGTTGTCATCAAGCCGTCGGAATTCACGCCATTTTCGGCGCTGGCGCTCGGCGTACTGGCGGAACGGGCGGGTATTCCTGCCGGCGTGATCAACATTGTGACCGGCATGCCCATTGAAATCGGCAACGAACTGATGGCCAACGAGACGGTGCGCAAGATCTCGTTCACCGGCTCGACCCGCGTCGGAGCGCTGCTCATGCGTGGCGCGGCCGATAGCATCAAGCGCCTCAGCCTCGAGCTCGGCGGCAACGCGCCCTTTATCGTCTTTGACGACGCTGATCTGGGCAATGCAGTCGAGGGGGTGATCGCATCCAAGTTCCGCAATGGCGGTCAAACCTGCGTCTGCGCAAACCGGATTCTCGTGCAGGCGGGCGTTTACGACGCTTTCGCAGAAAAGCTGAGCCAGCGCGTATCGCGAATGAAGGTTGGCGCAGGGACCGACGAGGGCACGGAGATCGGCCCGATGATCAATGCGGCAGCGATCGACAAGATCGAGCGTCACATCGCCGATGCACAGGCGAAAGGCGCGCGGATCATCGCCCAGAGCGAGACGGTGCCGGACGGCAAGCAATATGCACGGCCCATCGTGCTGGGAGAGGCTACTACCGAGATGCTGCTGGCATCGGAAGAGACGTTCGGCCCGGTGGCGCCGCTTTTTCGCTTCGAAACGGAGGACGAGGCCATTGCGATCGCGAACGGTACGCCCTTCGGCCTTGCCGCCTACTTCTACACCGAAAATCTCAAGCGGTCATGGCGTGTTGCCGAGGCCCTGGAGTTCGGTATGGTTGGGCTCAACACGGGCATGATCTCGACCGAAGTAGCGCCTTTCGGCGGTGTCAAGCAGTCAGGGGTGGGGCGCGAAGGATCGCAGCTCGGCATCGAGGAATATCTCGAGGTCAAGACGCTTCATGTTGGCGGGCTTAACTAGTTCTGTTGCAAGCAGGTGGAAACACCTTCCAAAGCGTGGAACAACAAGAAAGGGGCGGTGAAAACCGCCCCTTTCTCTGTATTGCGACCAGTGATCATTAACGTAGTGGGAGTGCCTCACCCTGGCGCGACTGCACCAGCAACAGACGCTCAGGCGAATTCGCGAACGGGCTCCAGCCCGACGGCGCCGGCCAGCCCGCCGATATCCTTGATTTCACTGTACTCGTAGTATGGGTTCGCGGGTTCGTGGCCGCGATTCACCCAGACCTTGCTCTTGATGCCAAGATCATAGGCGGTCATGAGATCGTAGCGGAATGAGGACGACACATGCGTAATGTCTTCCGGGCCGCAGCCGAGCTTGTCGAACATGTACTCGAAGCCCTTCATATGCGGCTTGTAGGTGCCGGTCTCCTCGGCCGTGATGACCATGTGGAAGGGTACGCCGAGCTTCTCAACGTTCGACATGATCAGGCTCTTCATGGAATTCGACAGGATCACTAGTGGGATTTCCTTGGCGACCTTGGCCAGTCCCGCCGGGACATCCGGGTGCGGACCCCATGTCGGTATTTCCGAATAAATGCGCTGGGCATCCTCAGGCCGGAACGTCACATTGTTGCGCTTGCAGGCGCGCTCCACGGAATTGTGCACGACCTCGCTATAGGGCTTCCAAGCGCCAAGAACCTCATCGAGGCGATAGGCCGAGAAATCCTTGATGAACTGCGTCATTACGGCTGGGGAGAGTTCCGCACCGTAAACTCGTCTTGCCGCGCCGGCCATGTCGAAGTTGGTCAGCGTACCGTAGCAATCGAAGGTGATGTATTTCGGTCTGAAACGGGTCATTGGCGTCTATCCTTCCAATCCTGGCGGCACCGCGTGCCTTTAACGACAAGGATCATAACGAGCAGCGAAAAGGACTAGTCGCCGCATTCTCTGCCGCTTGAAGCAGATTGTTTTGTATCGTGGCAGGGCTTTGGCAGAGAGTTGCGCACGACGTGGTTCCGAGCTTGCCAGGCGCTTCCCTCGCCCGCCGGCTCGTCGGCATAAGATGCGGCGCCGGCGGCAAAGGAAAGTCAAAACACCTAGCTCACCGGTACGCGTCGGGAGGAACTGCTGTCGGCCGCAGCCTAACTTTGCATTGAAGAATTCAGGCCGGGAAACGACCCATGACCCCAGGGCGAGTCACGTTCAAAACGATGACAACCGAGCATTTGAACGATGCTGTCGAATTGTCACGTCATGTTGGATGGCCGCACCGTCGTGAAGACTGGGAGCTGATGCAGTCGCTCAGCCAAGGTCTCGTTGTCCAGGAGGAAGGACGCGTGGTGGGGACGATTCTGATGACGCCCTACGGCGACGATGCCGCCAGCGTCAACATGGTCATCGTCGATGCCGCAATGCGCGGTCGCGGGCTCGGGCGCAAGCTGATGGAGGAGGCGCTTACCAAGGCAGGCGAGCGCACTTGCTATTTGGTGGCTACGCAGGAAGGGCTCCCACTCTACGAGAAGCTGGGATTTGTCGCGACCGGCAAGGTCGTGCAGCACCAGGGCATGGCGCCGTCTGCAGATGCACCGGCACATGTGTCATGGGGCGAGGACGGCGACCACGCGCGCCTTGTCCCTCTGGATTGCGCCGCGTTTGGTCACGACCGGTCGGCACTCATGAACTCGTTGTGCGAGCGGGCGAAGTTCGCCGTCATTCGCGATGCAGGCGATGTCCAGGCGTTTGCCGCAATTCGTCGTTTTGGTCGAGGGCTGGTCATTGGGCCGGTGGTGGCGAGGACGCTGCACGAAGCGAGATGCCTGATCGACTTCCTGCTGGCCGACAGTGCGGGCGAGTTTGTCCGCATCGACACCAACGAATCCACGGCTCTCGGCGAGTGGCTCATCCGTCGCGGCCTGGCCCACGTCGGCGGTGGCGTAACGATGCGACGAATCGCAGACGAGCCGAAAGTCGAAATCAGGTCACACCAAACTTATGCGCTCGTTAGTCAGGCGCTAGGCTGAACCGGAGGAAGAAATGCTTGCAAACTCCCTGATCGAACTCGACCGTGCGCACCTGGTTCACCCGTTTTCATGCTATCGGAGCCACGAAGAGACGGGTGTGCGCGTGCTCAAATCCGCCAAGGGCGCTACAGTGACCGAGGCAAGCGGGAAAACCTTGCTGGACGGGTTCGCGGGTCTCTGGTGTGTAAACATCGGATACGGGCAGGAAAGCGTCGTCGAGGCAGCGGCCAAGCAGCTAAGAGAGCTTCCTTATGCGACGGGATATTTCGGGCTGGGGTCTGAGCCGGCCATTCGTCTTGCCGCCCGGCTTGCCGAATTGGCGCCTGGCGATCTGAACCATGTCTATTTCACGCTGGGCGGGTCCGACGCGATAGACAGCACCATCCGTTTCATTCGCTATTTTTATCACGCCAAGGGGACGCCGCGAAAAGACCAATTTATCTCGGTCGGGCATGGCTACCATGGATCCTCTACGGTTGGCGCAGGTCTGACCGCGCTGCCGGCTTTCCATGCGGGCTTCGGCGTTCCTTATGACTGGCAGCACAAGATTCCCTCGCACTACGCCTATCGCAATCCGGTCGGTTCCAACCCGCAGGCGATTATCGATGCATCGGTCGCGGCGCTGCGGGCCAAAATCGCTGAGCTCGGCGCCGATCGCATCGCGGCCTTCTACGCTGAACCTATCCAGGGTTCGGGCGGTGTCCTGGTTCCGCCGGCTGGCTGGCTAAAGGCCCTGCATGCCCTATGCAAGGAACACGACATCTTGTTCGTTGCCGACGAGGTCATCACCGCTTTTGGCCGCACCGGTCCCCTTTTCGCCTGTGAGGAGGACGAGGTCGTGCCGGATCTGATGACCACAGCGAAAGGACTGACGTCGGGCTACGTGCCGATGGGCGCCGTCTTCATGACCGACCATGTCTACAATACGATCGCGGACGGAGCCGGCAAAGCGGCTGTCGGCCACGGCTATACCTACTCAGCCCATCCGGTGAGCGCAGCGGTCGGGCTGGAATGCCTGCGTCTCTATGAAGAGGGCTTGCTCGAGAACGGTCGGAAGGCCGGGAAGCGACTGATGAGGGGCCTCCGCTCGCTCGCAGACCACCCGCTGGTTGGCGATATTCGCGGTCGCGGCATGCTGGCTGCGATCGAGCTGGTCACGGACAAGGAGCGCAAAACACCGCTGCCGGCGGCGGCCGATCCGGGGCGCCGCATCTTCGACCGGGCGTGGGGGAACGGCCTTGTCATTCGCGCCTTCAACAGCGGCATACTCGGTTTCGCGCCACCGCTCTGCTGCACGGACGACGACATCGATGGAATCCTCGAACGCACCAGGATGACGCTGGATCAAACCCTCGAAGACAAGGATGTGCGGGAAGCGATGAAGGGATGATCGTCGTCATGGGTGAAGCCACCCGATCCATGCGAGCGGGGCCTGAAGGAAATCCTCAGGTCTTGCCGCATTCCGTCAAGTGCCAAGAAAGTTGCAGTTAGGCGGACTTCCGCCGTAGCACACGGGCAGCGGAAGCGAACGATGGCGCCCGCTTTCCAGTCCCAGACTGCAGGGGTGGCCTTTTCATCTGTCGAAAATGACGTCGAGAGGCAAGTGGGATTTCACGATCGGTGACTTCAACACGACGAAGCTGAAATATTTGTCGATCCCGATATCCAATTCGAGCATGCGCTCCATGATAGTCTGATACTCGCTGATGCCCGCCGTCACGAACTTCACAAGGTAATCGTATCCGCCGGAAATCAGATGGCATTCGATGACGGAATCAACTTTCTGAATGGCGGTGAGAAATCTCGCGAAGTCGTTTTGTTGATGGTGCTTGAGCGTAACCTCGGTGAAGATCGTTAGAGTCTGTCCGAGCTTGGACACGTCGATCTGGGCGGAATAGCCGGTAATGAAGCCTTCCGCCTGAAGCTTCTTCACCCGCATCAGGCAAGGGCTCGGCGAAAGGTTGACCAGGTCGGCAAGCTCGACGTTGGTGACCCGCCCGTTCTTTTGCAGTTGGGATAAGATCTTGATGTCGATCTTGTCGAGTTTCATCGTAAACCTGTCACACGTTCGAACCTCGGATCGTCCGGCAGACGGCGTCCGTCACGTCCTGCGTGGTCGCTGTCCCACCAACGTCCGGCGTCAGCACGCCTTCACTCGTCACTGTTTCCACAGAGCTCATCAACCGGACGGAGGCTGCGCTTTCGCCCAGATGTTCGAGCATCTGGGCAGCGGTCCAGAAGGTGGCGACGGGGTTGGCGATACCCTTGCCGGCAATGTCGAAAGCCGAGCCGTGAATTGGCTCGAACATCGAGGGATAGCGCCGCTCGGGATCAATGTTGGCGGTTGGTGCAACGCCGAGACTGCCCGCCAGCGCGCCTGCAAGGTCCGACAAAATGTCGGCGTGAAGATTGGTGGCGACGATCGTGTCGAGGCTGCGAGGTTTGAGTGTCATGCGCACCGTCATAGCATCAACCAGCATCTTGTCCCACGCGACGTCAGGGAACTCTTGCGCCACCTCGGCTGCGATTTCATCCCACATTACCATGCCGTGACGCTGCGCGTTGGATTTCGTGACAACAGTCAGGAGCTTTCGCGGCCGTGACCGCGCCAGCCGGAATGCATAGCGCATGATGCGGGCGACGCCGACGCGCGTGAAGATCGCGACTTCGGTTCCGACCTCCTCGGGGAGACCGCGGTGGGCGCGGCCGCCGTGGCCGGAATACTCGCCCTCCGAATTCTCCCTCACGATCACCCAATCCAGATCGCCGGGCCCAACGCCCGCCAGCGGCGAAACGATGCCGGGCAAAATCCTGGTCGGCCGCACGTTCGCGTATTGATCAAAGCCTTGGCAGATCGGCAGCCGGAGACCCCAGAGCGTGATGTCGTCGGGCACATCGGGAGCGCCGACAGCACCGAAGAAGATGGCATCGAAGCGCTTCAGTTGCGCCACTCCATCTTCAGGCATCATCCGGCCATTGGCCCTGTAGTAGTCCGATCCCCAGTCGAAGTGCTGGACGCGTAGCTTGAAGTCGCCGCAGCGCTGCTGCAGCGCCTCAAGCGCCTGGAGACCGGCGGCGATCACCTCTGGGCCGATCCCGTCGGCAGGAATGGCGGCAATCTCGTATTCGCGCATCGTCACTTCCCTGTTTGAGCAGTCGCGGCATCAATCTCGTGTGCGATCGATAGTACGTTGGCAAGCCATCTTCTCAGAATTCAGCGACCTTGCCCCATGCAGCGGTCTTCAGGCGTTCGGGCCTATAAGGACGCGGATCGACAACAGGCTCGCTGCCTGTGATGATGTCGGCGATCATATGCCCCGCGCCGGGGCCAATCCCGAACCCGTGACCACTGAATCCCGCCGCCAGGATAAAGCCCGGAATCCCCTCCACTTCGCCGATCGCGGGAATGCCGTCGGGTGTACTGTCGATATAACCCGCCCAGACATCGGAGATCGCCACGCGTTGGAGTTCGGGGATCAATTCGCAGGCTCTTCGATATGTCAGCTGAATTTGTCCCATGTCGGGCTTCGGGTCGAGAATCCGGTTCCGTTCCATCGGCGTAATGTCGTCAAGGCCCCATTTGCGCAGGCTTTCATGTCCTTGACGCCAGCCCTCGAAGGCCCCCGGGGCGAGATTGCGCCAGCGGCGGGCGAACATCGGTAGAAACTCGCGGCTGAACCTGAACTGCTGCGGCGTTGGGTCGACGCGAGCTCGTCCGCTGATCGCCAGCGCGTATCCACCGTTGCTGCGCCGCGTCAGCGAGACGCTCGTGGTATGCAGGGCATCGGGCAGGCCGATTGCGCCTGGCGCTACGGCTAGAATGGACTGACGCACGGCAGCTTGCGGGAAGCGCATGCCAAGCTGGTTGCAGAAGGAAGAAGCCCACGCGCCTCCGGCCATGACCGCGATCTTCGTACGGATGGTTCCCGCTTCCGTCACGACCCCGCTGACCTTGCCGGCGCTCAACTCCAGTCCACGCGCTGCGCAATGCTGATGCAAGGTACCGCCCGCCGCCATGATGCCACGCGCGGCAACCGGCACTGCCGTGGAGGGATCCGCCGTTCCGTCAGTCGGTGAGAAAACCCCGCCCTTCCATTTGCGTCCGGTCGTCTTGCCCTTCTCGGTGGCTTCCTCTGCGCTCAGCACGTGCGTGGTGACTCCGACCGTTTTCGCAAAATCGCGCCACCTTGCCCAGCCCGCCAGCTCATTTTCGTCCTGTGAGAGATACAGAAGCCCGGAGCGGCGAAATCCAGTATCCCCGCCAGTCTCCTGTGCCACCTTCTCCCAGAGATCGAGGCTCTTGGTTGCCATAGGCAACTCGCGCGCATCTCGATTCTGCTGGCGGCACCAGCCCCAGTTTCGGCTTGACTGCTCGGCGGCCACGCGTCCTTTCTCTACCAGGGCGACGCTGACGCCGCGGCGCGCGAGATAATACGCCGTGAACACGCCCACCACGCCGCCGCCGATGACGACGACGTCTGCCTCGCGGGGGAGGGAAGGGCTGCACTCGATGTGCATGAGCGGCGCGGGCATCTGCGGAACTCCGGTAACTTTGAAGCATTCTAGCCCGCGCCGAGAATAGACAGGCTGCGGAGTTGTGTGCCTGGACGGAATATCCTGCCGTTAGCGGCCCTTAGGACATGCAATTGTTGCGTGAAAAGCTCGCTGGCGCCCACCTCTCAGAGGGAAGGTAGCTGAAGCCTAAAGCCATCTCGTGTGGAGGAGCGTCGATTGCGGATGCGGCCTAAAACTCAGCGACCTTGCCAGGGGACATGATGGATCTCGCTCTACGTCAGGCCTGGACGGCTTGGACGACGAAAAACTTCACCACGCGATTTTTACTTTCCCATCCGATCGATGCGCCCTGGGGCACGAAAAGCGCATCTCGGTGCCCGCCGACAGCACGCTGCCATCGGGCGCGGCGAATCGTACACTCGCGGCTAGCAGATGCATGAACTCGTTCTGCGATGCGGGCGAACAACCCGGTGGTATGGGGTCGAATCCCACGTGCCCGCACGGTAATCCGCGCCGTCGCTGGAGAAGACGTTGTCGCTGCGGCATTGCGGGGCCGGGCCAAGCAAAGCCTCGGCCGGTAGCGAAGCAGACGGCTTGAAGTCGGCGTCGGCGCGCAACTGGACAAGGCCGGGCTTCGTCGGTTTGTCGCAAGCGGCCGCGCAGAACGAAAACCGCACGCCTGATTCAGTCTGGATGCGAAGCGTGGTGCCGCATCCGATGACAGCACCCGCTTGCGGACCGAGCACCAGCGGGGCCGCGCCGACCACCGTCAGGATCAGCTCTCCTTCCACCACGACGATGGTTTCGATGTGGGGGAAGCTTGCGACTTCGAGCTCGCCAACAAAGCTGGTTCGGCCCACGATATCGAGTCCGGCCCTTCCCAGGCGATTTCGCGATGCCCACAAAGGGATCATCCGAGCCGGACGCTGTCCTGCGGAAAGGGGTTGCAACGGGTGCGCCGTCGGCGCGATGCAGCACAATAGCCACGGTCATGATTGCTCCTGCGCGTCTGAAAACCTAGCAGTCGGTACCGTCCTGCTAAGCAGTCAACTGGGATCGATCAGAATGAGCGAGATCAGTTACCGGGGGTGGGTAGCAGGGTAGGGCGGTTGACGTTGCCACCAACACTTCACATCCTTCCTCGCCCAAGGCCACCGCACTGTGCTCAACGCCATATGGGACGACGATGAACTCTCCGGGTTCGATAATTTCTTCACGGTCACGAAATTGCATGAGCAGCCGTCCCCGGTGAACGAAGAACAGCTGATCGTCGTGCTGTCGAAATGACCAACTGGAGGCGCCATTGAACATGGCGACCTTGAATTGCATGGCGTTGACACGCCCCTCGACTTTAGGCTTCCAAGGCGCGCGCAGCCCGGCAAACTCAATTGACAAATTCTTCTTGTGAATTGGCGAAAGGTGCTTGTTCAGGGCAGCCACATCGCGAATGATTGCGGTGAGTTGGCTTGGTAGGTCATTCCCATTGGCCGGGTATCTGCCATCCAAAGCTGCGGTCCCAATCGTAAACCCAGCTGCGCCGGCGCCTTGGACGACTGCAATTCGTTCTGGGGTGTCGATCGAACCCGCAACATAGACAGGCTTGGCGACTGCAGCGCAGACGGCCTTCATCAACTCGGGGACGTTCTCCGCCGATCGGTATGCCAGCAGGTCCAGGCCATGCACTCCATCGTGCCCTGCAATCGCTTTGGCACTTTCGACAATTTCGTCGATGGCGCCTTCAAGCACGCTCGGATGACCGGCGATCCGACCCGGAAACGGGAAGTACTGGATGCCGGTGTCCTTGATGATAGGCAGCACGTCGTCTACCCGCGTGCCACCAAGAAGAACATCGACGCCGATTTCGGCAGCTGCCTTTGCCGAAGCAATTTCGCTTTCGCGGTCCAGTGACACGACTTCCAGGTAGGAGGTTGCACCGCCCGTCCTGATGGCCGCATTGAGGTCTTTCAGCTGCTCGATCGGCAAGCCGATATCCTTGAACCCGATGTGCCGCACGCCGAGGCTGAGCGCGGTTTGAAGTTGCTGGGCCGCGTCCGAAACCGTTCGGTCGTTGCGCGTGAGCATGAAGATGAAGCGTAACCCCATTGGTGTGGTTCCTTTCTCTAGTTCGTCTTGGTTTGTGCCGCCACGAGGCGCTTGGCGTAGGCAAGTGCTGTTTCCAAGCTGGCGTGGTCTGCAATTCCACGGCCCGCGATGTCGAACGCCGTGCCGTGATCTGGGCTGGTGCGGACGAACGGCAGGCCAAGCGTGATGTTCACGCCTTTTTCCAACCCGAGATACTTCACAGGGATCAGACCCTGATCGTGGTATTGTGCGACCACAACATCGAATCGACCTTGACGAGCTTGCATGAAGACAGTGTCGCCAGGATAAGGGCCAGTGGCATCGATGCCCTCGGCTCGGGCCGCGTCGATTGCCGGTCGTATGATCCGGATTTCCTCGTCCCCGAAGAGGCCACCTTCACCTGCGTGCGGATTGAGACCCGCTACGGCGACACGCGGGGTCGCGAAGCCGAGAGCTTTTCCACCCTCATGGGCAAGCCGGATGGCGGATAGCTGAGCGTCGAAATCGCCCTGTTCGATCGCCTTGCTCAGCGACGTGTGGATGGTGACGAGCACCGTGCGGATGTCATCGTTGGCAAGCATCATCGCCACGCGCTTGGCGCCGCCGTAGTCGGCCAGAATTTCGGTATGGCCGGGGTAGCGGATTCCCGCGCTGGCCATCGCCTCTTTATTGATCGGCGCCGTGACGATGCCGCTCACATCTCCGGACTTCGCTGCGGCTATCGCCGCAACGATGGCGTCGAAGGCCGCCTGCCCGGAGATCGTGCTGATACGGCCGATTGGAGGAGGCTCGGTAATCCGCGAGGTTTCGATGACTTCAATTCGGCGTGGCTCGAATTGGGCCGCATTGGCAGCGTTGATGCGTCGCACCTCGACGTTCAGCCCGAGCCGCCGCACGGTGTCTTGCATGACAACATAGCTACCGAACACGACGACGCGTTCGCCGCCCTTCGCAAGCACCTTCGCCACGATCTCCGGCCCAATGCCGGAGGCGTCGCCCATCGTGAGAGCAAGTGGGAGAATGTTCTTCATTGGGTGGCTCCACGTATCCGCGCGACGGCGCGCGTCACCGCATCGTCACTGCCAAAGCCACCGGCCTTCATAGCGAGCAAGAGCGAGCGCCCATCGCCAAGCCTGGCGAGACCAAGCGGGAATCCGGGATCGAGTTCTTGCAGGATATCAAACTCACGGACCTTGAGAAGGTCCAGGATCGCTTCCATCGTGTCGCCGCCGGTGGCGATCAAAGCGCCGAAGCGTGGGCTTTGAAGCTCTCGCGCTGCGTCTTGTGCGATACGGCGCAGCACTGCTGCCGAGTCCCACTCGCGCGTCCTTGGTCCGCGCAGCAGCATGACGCCGCGGACCTTCTGGAGTTGACCTGCCTGCCGCTGACTGCGCAGATTTGCGCTCCCAATGACGACCAAGACATCGCTACTGATGCCATCGAGCAATGGCGGTAGGGTCTTCGCCGGCACAAAACGCCGCGATAGCGCTGCAGCCATTCCAGGAGAACCAACCCAAAGGATCGACGCTGGATCCTCGATGGAAGCAATCTGCGAGTCGAGTTCTTCCTGCGTTTCTGCATCAAGCAGCGTGACATTCTTGATGCAGCTCGGCACCAGGTCGACTAGCGCGGAATGCCGCGCGGGATGCACAGGGTCATGGCCATACGAACTTTCCGAGACCGGAATGCCGTCGACAAGCTGAATGCCCCTCACTGTCGTACGACCGGCCTGCGGGAACGCCGGTGCAAACACCAGTGCTTTGCGGCCGCTCGCCGCAAAGCATGCTTCAAGCTCCGCCGTTATGTGACCGCGAAGTGTGGAGTCCACCGTTTTATAGAGCACGGTACGGCTGGCAAGTCGGGCGGTCAATCGAGCGACCGCCTCGAACGCTTGCGACGGAGTAGCAGACCGCGAACCGCTATCGACTGCAATCATCGCTGCCGCTTCCGCTTGGCGCGGAAGCTGGCCTCTGCCGATTGACGCAGTCAAGCCACGGGCGACGAAAGGTGGTGCACCATCTGCCGCGCTGGTGAGGTCATCGGCGAGGACCGCTATACTGGGTTGATGATTGGTGCGCATGCATCAACTAACAAAACCTCACTAAATATGAATAGCGATAGTTTCTGACGAAATCGGTGATATATTATCACTGATGGATCGCTCGGACATACCGTCGCTCGACGACCTGAGAGCGTTCGAAGCAACAGCGCGGCTGGGCTCGGTCCGGCTTGCAGCAGACTCGCTTGCGCTCACGCACGGCGCCGTCAGTCGCCGTATCACCAAACTCGCCAATGACATCGGGGTCAGGTTGTTTGAGAAGAATGGGCGAGGGCTGCGGCTCACCCCTGCCGGCGAGACACTCAACCTCACCCTCGGCAGGTTCTTCGGTGAGTTGGCCGCCACAGTTCAACTGCGTGCTGCCAATGCCGGGAAGAGTGCCCTGGTGCTCTCCTGCGAGCCTTCAATTGCCATGCGTTGGCTCATTCCGCGGCTGGGGGCGCTTCAAGTGGCGCATCCGAACATGGCCCTCCACCTCTCGGTAGGTGGAGGGCTGGTGGACTTTCGTAAGAAACAGGTCGAATCTCGCTATTCGACGGCTGGACTTCGCTGTGCCTGAGACGTGGAACGTCCGGCCCCTTTTTTCCGAAAAGGTTGGGCCTGTCATGAGGCCGGAACTTGTGGCAGAGTTCGAACATGGCGACTATCTCGCTCTCGGGTCGAAGACCCGACCTGACGCCTGGGCGCAATGGCTGAAGACCCATCCGTCGGCGCGTCGACCCACAGAAATCCGGTACTTCGACAATCACGCGCTGATCGTCGAGGCTGCGTCTGCAGGCCTTGGCGTAGCCCTCAGTCCGCTCGTACTTGCGATTGACGACGTGGAACGAGGAAGCCTGGCGGCCCCTGCTGGCTTTGACCCTGACGGCAGTCAATATGGGTTGATATGGTTGGGCTCGAGTGAACTGGAAGGTATGGAGTTTGAACTCGCAGAGTGGCTTCATGCGCAGTTCAGCCGCCTGGGACCAAATCGCCTTTGAAAGGAGCGCTCTGGGAGCTTCGCCCAGTTGAGCGGGCCCGACCCCGGCGTCGAAAAAGCAGCACTGATGGGCAGGGTAGAGACCTCGATAAGCGGCCCTCTTTGCCGTGCTTGGTTCCACACTGCTTTTGTATGCATCCTATGAGCTTCGTGCACCGGACGCCGGTTATTACCTACGCACTGTCAATGCCTGGGCGGGCGGCAGTCTACTTCAAATGAGGAAACTTCCGCCGCGGCGGATCCTTCAAATTTCCTGGGGCAATGCCTCGCGGAAGCTCTTCTCAGTCGAGTCTTTGATAGGCCGCCCAAAATGCCGTGCTCGCCTTGGACATTAGACTCTCGGCCATGCCGCGCAGATTGAGGGGCTTGCGCTATCATCATCAGGCCAAACAGAGTGAAATGCCAACTGGGGCGTTCTTTTCAGAAGTTCCTGCCGCCGGAGTGCCAAATTTCGAAGACTCTGCGGAAAAAGAACAGTCAAACTGGCTGCAAGAACGGGGCACCCTTCCTTACGGCAGGCAAGCTCCAGAGGACCTCCGACAGGCAGAGTTGCCCGTTTGGAGCGTTCTCCAGGAAAAGGGAACAATGTCCGGTACGGGGATCGGACTACATAAGGGAGCCGCCAGGATGAGTAGAATCCGTCTCTCGCAGCCTCAGAGCGCGAAGCGCCTAAATGGCAAGGCTACGGCTGCTACGGTGACGCGTTGCAGCTCAAGGGGCGATGTTGCGGTCGGCAACAGGGTGGATCCGCTTCGATGGAATGGGAGGTGATCCAGATGGTCGCAAGCATCCAGGCTGTAGCCGCTCACGATGTGGCGCTTTCGGTGCGCGACCTCACGGTGAATTTGCCGAAAGGCATGGAACGAACCTATGCGGTCGAGAACATTTCCTTCGATCTGAAACGCGGCCAGATCCTCTGCATCATAGGCGAGTCCGGATCAGGCAAGTCGGTCACGGCGAACGCGATCATGGGGCTCCTGCCCAAGGTGATCCGCGTCTCATCGGGTTCAATACAGTTGGAGGGGATGAACATCATCGGCATGTCGCCCGACAAGCTGCGCAACCTGCGTGGGCGGGTCGTGTCGATGATCTTCCAGGATCCGCTCTCGGCGCTCAATCCCTTGATGACCGTGGGCGCACAGATTGACGAGGTCATGGCCGCGCATGGATACGGTACGCCAAAAACCTGCCGCGACCGCGCCATCGAGTTGCTCACCGAAGTGGGCCTCCCAGATCCCGAACTCATGTATCACCAGTACCCTTTCCGGCTTTCGGGCGGGCAGCGGCAGCGCGTCATGATTGCCATGGCCCTGGCGCTCGAGCCGACGGTGCTGATCGCCGATGAGCCAACCACTGCGCTCGACGTGACCACCCAGGCACAGATCCTGGAGCTGATCCGCGACATTCAGCGCCGCAAGGGGATGAGCGTAATGTTTATCACCCACGATTTCGGCGTGGTGGCGGAGATCGCCGACAGCGTCGTGGTGATGGAAAAGGGGCACATCGTCGAACAGGGCAGCGCCGAGCAGGTGCTGAAGTCGCCCAAGCATCCTTATACCCAACGCCTGATCGCGGCCGTACCGCATCTGACCGGTGAAGATCGCTCTCGTGCGGAGTCCGACAGCAAGCAGCCGATCCTGAAGGTCGAGGGTCTGGTTAAAACCTATCGTGGCGGCGGCGCGCTGTTTGGCGCCCAGCGGATAGTGAAAGCGGTGAACGAGGTTTCGTTCGAACTGGCGCCAGGCCGAACGCTTGGGGTCGTAGGCGAGAGCGGTTCAGGAAAATCCTCGCT
The DNA here is from genome assembly GCF_020165455.1 of Mesorhizobium sp. BR1-1-3. Lineage (NCBI taxonomy): Bacteria > Pseudomonadati > Pseudomonadota > Alphaproteobacteria > Hyphomicrobiales > Phyllobacteriaceae > Mesorhizobium > Mesorhizobium sp. BR1-1-3. The sequence continues at coordinate 282,617 of NZ_JAIUIC010000005.1, read as the reverse complement.
GGGCCGGCTTCTCATCAAATTGCTGGACAGCGACGGCGGCGAGATTTTGTTCGAGGGGTCCGATATAGCCAAGCTTTCCGAAGCGAAGTTCCGCCCGCTCAGACCACGGATCCAGATGATCTTTCAGGATCCCTTTGCGTCCCTGAACCCACGCTCAACGGTCGGTCACATCATCACGGTAGGCCCGGTGGCACACGGGACGCCTTTTGCCCAGGCGCGCGAAGAAGCGCGTACGCTTCTGGCCCATGTCGGTCTCGATGCCGGCGCCTTCGACCGCTATCCGCACGAGTTTTCTGGTGGGCAACGCCAGCGAATCGGGATCGCTCGGGCTTTGATGTTCAAGCCGAAGCTGTTGATTGCTGACGAGGCGGTCTCCGCGCTCGACGTGTCGATCCAGGCGCAGATCCTGCAGCTTCTGGACCAGATCCAGCGAGAGACCGGCGTGTCGATGGTCTTCATCACGCACGATTTGCGTGTCGCCAGCCAGATCTGCGACGAAATCGCTGTGATGCAGAAAGGCCGGATCGTCGAGCGCGGACCGCCCTCGCAGATATTCCTGAACCCGCAAGCGGCCTACACGCGCCAACTCGTGGCGGCAATTCCAGGAGAGAGGCCGGGCAATGCCCGTCCAATTGCAGCAAACGCATGAAAAATAACAAGAGAGGAACTACGATGACCAAAAATTCAACGACTACATCCAACTATTCGAGGCGCCAGGCGCTGCGACTGATGGCGCTAGGTGGAGCTGCAGGCTTGATCGCGCCCAATCTGCTGGGCAAGTCGGCTTTCGCCAAGACCCCTGCCGCGGGTCCGGCCGGTCGCGTCGTCGTCGGTCTTTCACAAGAGCCAACGGTCTTCAATCCGTTGATGGCGCATATCGAAGTCGATGACGCGGTCCATTTCTCGGTTTTCGATGCGTTGGTCAGGATGGATGCTGAAGGCGTCCTCCAGCCGAATCTCGCAGCCGAGGTGCCAAGCCAGAAAAACGGCGGCATTTCGGAGGACGGCCTCAACTGGCGCATCCAGTTGCGTGACAATGTCCGCTGGCACGACGGTGAGCCCTTCACGGCCGAGGACGTGAAATTCACCCTGGAGCTCATCACGAACCCGAAGTTTCGCGCCTGGCGTACAAGCGGCCATTCGCTCGTTCAGGACATCACGGTGGTTTCGCCCACCGAGATCACTTGGCGGATGAAGGAGGCTTTTGCGCCCTATCTGTCGTTCCTGGCCGAAACCTTCATGGTGCCCAAGCACATTCTGGGGAAAGATGTCGATCCTAATACAGCGGCTTTCAACCAGGCGCCGATCGGCACCGGCGCGTTCAAGTGGAGCCAGCGGGTAGCGGGCGACCATATCGAGCTCGTCGCCAACCCGGAGTATACCGGCGAGGGTCCGTATATCGAGCAGCTCATCTTCAAATACATTCCCGATATGACGGTGCTCTATACGCAGTTCAAGAGCGGTGACGTCGACCTGGTCGATCAATCGTACATTACGGCCGACCATTATGCTGAAGCCCGCGAATTGCCAGACCGCGTGGTGACACTGGAGACCGGCGCATCCGTGGAGTCGATATACCTCAATCTGGGGCGCCCGCAGTTCAAGGATCTGGCAGTGCGCCAGGCGCTCTACGCCGCCATGGACAGGAAAGCGATCGTCGACACGATTTACTACGGCGTGGGCACTCCCACCGAGACGTTCATGCCGAAGGAGTCCTATTACTACAATCCGAACCTGCCCGCGCAGGAATTCAATCTGGACCGCGCGCGCCAGATTCTGGATGAGGCCGGCTGGGCGCCAGGCCCAGATGGAATCCGCGCCAAGGATGGAGTGCGACTGTCCTTTGCGAATTCGACAACATCAGGCAACAACCTGCGCGAGCAGACGCAGCAGTTCTTGCAGCAGACGTTTGCCGAGATCGGCGTCGAGATGACGATCTCGAACTTGCCGGCTGCGGTCATGTGGGGCGAATTCTGGCTGAAGTCGCAGTTCGATACCGCCATGGTGGGCGTCACCTATCTGATTGCCGCGGACCCCGACGCCACAAACCGCCTCCATACGAAGGCAATCGCCGCTCAAGGCGGACACGGTTCGAACACCGGACAATATTCCAACCCCGAAGTCGATGCCCTGCTTGAAAAGGGTGCTCGCAGCTTCGATCAGGAAGAGCGGCGCGGGATCTATAATCACGTACAGGAAGTGGTGCGCCATGATCTGCCCTTCCTGCCGCTGTTAGCGATCACAAACGTGCTCGGACGCAAGGCAGGGTTGGACGGTTTCAAGCCCAATGCCAACACGCGCACCGCGTCGTGGCATGCCGCAGATTGGCGCTGGAAGGCCTGATCCATCCTATTGCCGCCGCCGGATTGCACTGCGGCGGCGGCAACAGACTAAGTCGCCAACCCACAACGGAGGACTCGAATGCGCGGCTTCCTGCTCAATCGCCTTTCGCAGAGCCTGATACTGCTTGTGATCGTTTCGATCATCGGCTTCGGGATTCTGAACCTCCTTCCTGGCGGCCCGCTGGCGCAATTCGGACTCGATCCCGGAATGACCCAGCAGGATATCGAGCGCCTCAAGGGGCTGCTGGGCCTCGATCGACCCATATGGATCCAATATCTGGACTGGGCTTGGCGGCTGGTGCAGGGCGACTGGGGTCACTCCTTCCGCGACGGAGCGCCGGTATTGCAGATCATTGGCAGCCATCTCTTGGCGACGCTGCTGCTGATGGGATCCTCAACCGCGATTGCGATCTCTCTTGGCGCCTGGATTGGAATTCGGGGCGCCACGCGCCGCTACTCGTTATTCGACTATCTCGCAACTGTCGGTGCCATGGTTGCATTGTCGGTACCTACCTTCTGGTTCGGCCTCGTCGGCATCTACATTTTTACCTTGAAGTTAGGCTGGCTGCCCGCGGGCAATATGTCCGAGATCGGCGATAGTTCGATCCTGGGCTATCTCCATCATTTGATCCTGCCAAGTATCGTGCTGTCGCTGGTCCATGTCGCTATCTGGAGCCGCTACATGCGGACGGCTACTCTCGACGCCATCAGCCAGGACTTCGTCAAGACGGCTCGGGCCAAGGGGTTGAGTGAACGCCGGATTTTGATGAAGCATGTCGTCGGCAACGCCCTTTTGCCGATGATTACCCTGGCGGGGATGCAGCTTCCCAGCGTCCTGACCGGTGCGCTGGTGACCGAAACTGTCTTTACCTGGCCAGGAATGGGACGTTTGTTCCTCGATAGCCTTGGTTACAGCGACTATCCGGTTGTTATGGGGCTGCTGATGTTCTCGGCTATCCTCGTTCTGCTTGGAAACCTGATCGCCGACATTGTCGTCGCTATTGTCGACCCGCGCATTCGTCTGGCTTGAGCGCGCAATTTTCCCGACAGGAGACAGCCGATATGACCGCCCTCACGGCAAATACAAATGCAGCTCCAAGCCGCTGGACAAACAACCGCGCGGCGCTTCGTTTCATGCGGCATCGCCTGGCGCTGCTCGGCTTGGCGATGATCGTCTTTCTGTGTCTCGCTTGCGTCGTCGGCCCCCATCTCCTGCCTTATGACTCACTGTATATCGATCTGCGGGCCCGCTTTGCTCCTCCGCTTACGGGCCACCACTTTCTGGGCACTGATCCGCTCGGCCGCGACCTGGCGGCAAGGCTCTTGATGGCGGGACGAATCTCGTTGCTGGTGGGCTTCTTCGCCATGCTGTTGTCGACGCTAGTAGGCACGCTCGTCGGGGTAATTGCTGGATACCGCGGCGGCTGGATAGGAGCCTCGCTGATGCGCATGGTAGATGGCTTTCTGGCCTTCCCGTCTATCTTCCTTGTGCTGGCCCTTGCCGCAGCCCTGAAACCCAGCCCGATAATGATTACCGTCGTCATCGCTGCGACCAGCTGGATGGAAGTAGCCCGAATTGTGGAGGCCGAGGTCCGCTCTCTTCGCGAGCGCGAATTCGTCCAGGCCGGGCGAATGCTGGGGCTGAGCGGCACACATATCATGTTTCGGGAGATCCTTCCCAACGCCATCGGTCCAATTATCGTTGCTTCGACCTTGACGGTTGCGCGCGCCATTCTCATGGAGGCCTATATCAGCTTCCTCGGCTACGGGATCCAGCCGCCACTACCGAGCTGGGGCAACATGCTCAATGGCGCCCAGCAATATCTGGGCAGCGCACCATGGCTGGCAATCATTCCCGGAGCTGCCATCACCATCGCGGTGACCAGTTTCAATTTCATCGGCGACGGACTGCGTGACGCGCTGGACGTGCGAGATGACCATATTTGAAGTGCCGCGAGCGATACATTCCTAAACACCGGAACACCAAGAGAAGTCAGTCACGTGCAAGAGCCCGAAATCGCCGAAAAGAACACGCCCTACTGGTGGGAAGCGGCGCCCGTCATGCCGCTGCCGCGGCAGCCGCTGGCAAAGAAGCTCGACGCGGTGATTGTCGGCGCCGGCTATGCCGGGCTTTCGGCCGGGCTTGCGCTGGCGCGCGAGGGGCGCTCGGTTGCCGCTTTCGATGCGATGCATCCGGGCGAGGGTGCTTCCACGCGCAATGGCGGGATTACGAGCGGGAGCATCCGGCCGGATGCTGCCACAATCACCAGGCGTTTCGGTGAAGAGAAGGCCATGGCGATCGAGGCCGAGGGCAAGATCGCGCGCGAATTCCTCTACGACTTCATCAAGACCGAAGGGCTCGACTGCGACTTCCGCCTGGTCGGCCAGTTCAAAGGCGCTTTCGGCTATGAACAGTATGAGAAGATGGCGCGCGGCGCCGAGAGGCTGGCGAAGAAACTGGGGATCGAGTCTTACGCCGTTCCGCATGCCGAGCAGCGGAACTATATCGGCACCGATTTCTACCGCGGCGGAACCGTTCGGACGGACATTGGCGGGCTGCACCCCGCAAAGTTCCACGCTGAACTCCTGCGGGTGGCGCTCGCATCCGGATTGACGGTTCATTCGCACACGGCGGTCAAGTCGATCGAGAGGAATGGTTCGGGCTTTCGCGTGGTGACTTCCGCTGGGACGGTGGATGCGCGGCAGGTTCTGGTCTGTACCAACGGTTACACCGACGGCGCCGCACCCTTCTTGCGCCGCCGGCTGGTTCCGGTCCGCAGCCGGATCATCGTGACCGAGGAATTAGCGCCCGATGTCATGGCACGACTGATGCCGAAGCTGATGACGATCACCGAGAGCCGGCAACTCGGTTTCTATTATCGTCCCTCGCCTGACGGAAAACGCATTCTGCTGGGGGGGCGCGACAGTTCTCGTGTCGGCGATCCGATTGCCCCGAAACTTCTCCTGCGCAAGGGCCTGGTGAACCTCTTCCCGGAGTTGGAGAACGTTCGCCTTTCGCATTGCTGGTTTGGCAACGTAGCGATGAACCGCGACATGCTGCCCCGCGTCTTCGAGAAGGATGGTATGGTCTATGCCACCGGCTTCTGCGGCTCGGGCGTGGTCTGGGCGCCATGGATCGGTATGCGTGCGGCCCACAAGCTGATGGGGCATGGCGAGCAGTCGCGCACGGCGTTCGACTTTCGACCGCCTTCCGCCATCCCGCTCTATCGCGGCAATCCGTGGTTCATGCCGGCGATTATCCAGGGCTATCGGTTGCAGGACCGTATCGCCTTCTGGCGCGCCAGCCGCTGATCGCCGACGGTGACGGCCTTTTGACCATTCGTCGCTGCGGCCCAGATGGAGGCACCGCGGAGCTTGAGGGCGCTGGCGAAGCGCTATGGGATCAACCAGAAGACCGACGCGAAGTTGCAGAGTCGGATCTGTGTTCTCGATCTACCGACTGGGCCGACGGAGGTTCGGTCGACGTGCTCACGGTCGAGGAAGAGGCCGTCATCGTCGCTTTTCGACGCTATACGCTACTGCCGCTGGGTGACTGCCTCTATGCGTTGCAGCCGACGATCTCGCATCTGAGACCTCGTCATTGCACCGCTGCCTGCAACGTCACTGCGTCAGCCGCTTGGACAATGTCGAAGGCGACCGGCCGGCGAGAAGAAGTTCAGGAGCTATCCGATCGGTTACTTTCCATACGCCGCCCTGCGCCGAACTGGGACTCGGTCGGGCTTGAGCAGTTCGTATCGACCAAGGGATCAAAAACCCGCACATCTGGCGAAGTCCTAGATGATTTCGGCACATTCTTTCGAGCGCACGATGCGATGAAGGGCTGATCGGAACTTTGCTTCCGCATTCTTGGCAGCCGAGGTTGGTTGGAACATGTCGCCCCGAGTCGAACGTATTCACAGCGATGAGCGTCTCCCGGCCGAAGTCGACGTCGTCATCGTCGGCGGCGGCATCCTCGGGTCTACGGCCGCCTATTTCCTGGCGAAGCGTGGCCTCTCTGTGGCTCTGCTCGAGAAGGGCCACGTCGCCTGTGAACAATCGAGCCGAAACTGGGGTTGGTGCCGCCAGCAGAACCGCGATCGGCGCGAACTGGCGCTCTCGGTGATCTCCATGCGACTATGGGACGAGCTGACGCGGGATATCAATCGCGATCTTGGATTTCGACGCTGCGGTCTGATCTCTGCGACTCACGACGAGGCTGTGCTCGCCGGTTGGGAAAGGTGGCGCGAGGTCGCCAGGGAGTACGAGGTCGACACCCGCATGCTGAGCCGGGCGGAGGTGGCCGAGCGCGTCCCCGAAGCGCGCGACAAATGGGTCGGCGGGACCTATTCGGGCCGGGATGGCAAGGCCGAACCTGCGCTTGCCGCACCGGCTATCGCCGAGGGGGCCAGAGCTCTGGGCGCCACCATCCACCAGGAATGCGCCGCGCGGGCGCTCGACTTGGCCAATGGCAAGATTGCGGGCGTGCACACGGAGAAGGGCTACATCAGAACCAGCGCGGTGCTGTGCGCCGCTGGCGCCTGGTCCTCGCGCTTCCTTAGGCCGCTCGGGATCAGTTTCCCCCAAGCGAGCATCCGGCAGACCGCGCTGCGTTCCACCCCCACAATCAACATAGGCGAGGCGATCTCCACACCCTACTGCACGATCACGCGCCGACTGGACGGCAGCTATACGCTTGCGATCAGTGGCAAGGCGAACCTCGAAATCACGCCCCAGGCTATCCGGTATAGCCGGGAATTCATGCCGCAATTCTTGCGTCGCCTAAAGAACGTCAGGCTCGGCATCGGCCAATCGTTCCTTTCGGGGCCGGATTCAATGCCGGCGCTGCTGACCAACGACGATCGGATCTTCGAACAGAATCGGGTGCTGGACCCTCCACCCTTAAAATGGCTGGTAAGCCAAGTGGTGGAGAGTGTCCGCAAGACCTTCCCCCAACTCGGCGATATAGAGATCGATAGTGCCTGGGGCGGCTTCGTCGATTGCACGCCGGACGCAGTGCCCGTGGTGTCGCAGGTGGACGGGGTAAAAGGCCTCGTCCTCGCGGCGGGCTGCTCGGGCCACGGCTTCGGTTTGGGCCCGGGGCTTGGTTATCTGGCCGCACAGCTTGTCGTAAACGACACGCCTTGCGTCGATCCTACACCGCTCCGCCTGTCGCGTCTGGTCGACGGCTCGAAGCTGGACATCGCCGCTATCTGAAGATCAGCCGGAAGTCAGGCCTGACGCCCACCAACAATCGCCGCTATGGCCTGCAGGACAAGATCGCATGGTGGCAGGCCAGACGCTGACGGCTGAAGCTGGGCGGCCCATTGACCATGCAGCGCTGCGGCCCCGGCTGAACGAGCGCGCCGACAAGGAGGAGCATCACATGCACTACATCTCGACGCGAGGCCACCCCCAACGCAGGAAGTTTTGCGAGATACTGCTTGAAGGTCTGGCGCCGGATGGCGGGCTCTATGTGCCCGAGACGTACCCGCTCGTGGATGACGCCATGCTGGATCGGTGGCGGAGGCTGTCCTATCCGGACCTCGCCTTCGAGATCCTGTCGCTCTACATCGACGATATTCCGCCCGCCGATCTTAAGACCATCTGCGCGAAGACCTATACGTCCAAGGTTTTCGGGACGACCAGGATCGTGCCGGTGCGCGCGCTTGAAACGTGTCTCCACGTGGCGGAACTGTCCAACGGCCCCACGCTGGCGTTCAAGGACATGGCGATGCAGTTGCTTGGCAATCTCCTAGAGTATGAACTGGCGCGGCGGGGTGAGGAACTGAACATCCTCGGGGCGACCAGTGGCGACACGGGCAGCGCGGCGGAATATGCCATGCGCGGCAAGAAGGGGGTGCGGGTCTTCATGATGTCGCCGCACGGACGCATGAGCACCTTTCAGCAAGCTCAGATGTTCAGCCTGCAGGACGAGAATATCCATAACATCGCCATCGAAGGGGTCTTTGACGATTGCCAGGACATCGTGAAAGCCGTGTCCGGCGATGTTGACTTCAAGAGGCGCCACCGGATAGGCGCCGTCAATTCGATCAACTGGGCCAGGCTGGTGGCTCAGGTTGTCTACTACTTCTCCGCCTACTTCCACGTCAACGCGGGGAACACATCAGAGGTCGACTTCACCGTTCCTTCGGGGAACTTCGGAAACATCTGTGCTGGTCACGTTGCGCGCATGATGGGGCTTCCCATATCCCGTCTCGTCGTTGCAACCAACGAGAACGATGTGCTCGATGAGTTTTTCCGCACCGGCGTGTATCGCTTGCGGGGCCGCGCGGACACGTATGAAACATCAAGCCCATCGATGGACATTTCCAAGGCCTCCAATCTTGAGCGTTTCGTCTTTGAACTGCTCGGTCGCGATGCGGGCCGGACGAAATTAATGTTCGACAACCAACTCAGGGGACGAGGATCGTTCGATCTCAGTGGCGATTCCGCCTTCGCGCAGGTGGCCGCTCGTTTTGGCTTCTGCAGCGGCAAGAGCACGCACGCCGACCGGTTGGAGACGATCCGTGACACGTGGCGCCGCTTCAACGCGCTGGTCGACCCACACACAGCTGACGGCATCACGGTCGCACGCAGGCACTCCGTTCCGGAGATGCCGATGATCGTGCTCGAGACGGCCCTGCCGGTCAAATTCGCGGAGACCATCAGGGAGGCTTTGGGCCACGAGCCAAGTCGTCCAAAACGGTTCGATGGAATAGAAGACTTGCCGAGACGATTTAAGGTCCTTCCCGCCGATACACAGACCGTAAAGACCCACGTCGCCGAAATTTTGCAGGCTGCGGCCCACTGAAGAACTGTTTGAACAATCGGAGACCGCTATTTCCGCCATGGCTGTATATACGGAGCTATCAGTCGACGAAGTCGCAGCGCTCTTTGGGGCGCTGGGTCTGGGCTGGCCGCGTTCTGTTCGGGGCATCACGATCGGAATTGAGAACACGAACTACTTCGTAGATACCGAAACCGGAGAGTATGTGCTCACCTTGTTTGAGCGCCTCACATTCGAACAATTGCCTTTCTACCTTCATCTCATAAAACACCTTGCGGCGCGGCGAATGCCGGTCCCGAATCCGGTTGCCAACGCGAGTGCCGAAATCCTTCACTCGCTGAAAGGCCGGCCTGCTGTGGTCGTCAACAGGCTTCCTGGCGAAAGCGTGACAGCACCGACAGTGTCACATTGTCGCTCTATCGGGGAGATCCTGGCGCGAATACACGTGGCCGGGACCGATTACCCACGACACCAGGTCAATCCGCGAGGTCTCGAGTGGTGGAACGAGGTGGTGCCGGTGGTCGGCCGATACGTGTCCGATGGAAAACGGTCGCTGCTCGCCAGCGAGCTCACTTTTCAGAACCAAATTGCCGTGTCCTCAACGTACGAGCAACTCCCCAAGGGGCCGGTGCACGCTGATCTCTTTCGTGACAACGCGTTGTTTGATGGTGGTCAGCTAACCGGCGTCTTTGATTTCTACTTCGCCGGATGCGACGCCTTCCTTTTCGATATTGCTGTGTGCCTCAACGACTGGTGTGTCGATGACTGCACCGGCCGCCAAGACAGTGAGCGAGCAGCCGCTTTCTTAGGCGCTTATGGGTCCGTTCGAGCGCTTGCACCAGCCGAACGCATATTGCTTCCCGCGATGCAACGCGCTGGAGCATTTCGCTTTTGGCTATCGCGTCTGTGGGATCTGTACCAGCCTCGGGAGGCTGCAATCCTCAAAGCGCACGATCCAAGCTACTTCGAGCGTATGTTATGCGTGCACAGGGGAGAAATCGTATGAGCAAGGCTGCGAAGATCATCAGTGGAAGCGAAGGCAGGATGGCACCGTCTCTCAACGACCACGTTCGCGAGCTGCTTTCGCAGATCGAGACGGAGGGCCTGTACAAACGCGAGCGCGTCATCACCTCGTCCCAGTCGTCCGAGATCGAGGTTGGCGGCCGCAAGCTGCTCAATTTCTGTGCCAACAACTATCTCGGCCTCGCCGACAGCGAAGAGCTGCGTGAGGCGGCGAAGGCCGCGCTCGACCGATACGGCTATGGCATGGCGTCGGTGCGATTCATCTGCGGCACACAAGAGGAACACAAGCAGCTCGAGGCAAAGATATCGAGCTTCCTCGGCATGGAAGACACGATCCTCTATGGTTCCTGCTTCGACGCCAATGGCGGCCTGTTCGAGACGCTGCTTTCGGAAGAGGATGCGATCATCTCCGACGCGCTCAACCATGCCTCGATCATCGACGGCGTGCGGCTCTCCAAAGCGAAACGCTTCCGCTACACCAACAACAACATGGAGAGCCTCGAGGAAGAACTGAAAAAGGCTGAAGGCAGCCGCTTCAAGCTCATCGCCACCGACGGCGTCTTCTCGATGGACGGCATCATCGCGAATTTGGCGGGCGTCTGCGACCTCGCGGAAAAATATGATGCAATGGTGATGGTGGACGACAGCCACGCTGTCGGCTTCGTCGGTGAGCATGGCCGTGGCACGCCGGAATATTGCGGCGTCGAGGGCAGGGTGGACATCATCACGGGTACGCTGGGCAAGGCGCTGGGGGGTGCCTCGGGTGGCTATACGGCGGCGAGCAGGCCGGTGGTTGACTGGCTGCGCCAGCGCTCACGGCCTTACCTCTTCTCCAACACACTGATGCCAGCGATCGCGGCAGCGTCCCTCAAGGTGTTCGACATCATCGAGAGGGGCGACGGGCTGCGTGAACGTCTCTACGAGAACGCGCAGCGCTTCCGCTCCGGGATGGAAAAGCTCGGCTTCACATTGGCCGGAGCTGACCACCCGATCATTCCGGTGATGATCGGCGATGCTGCGCTGGCTTCGCAGATGGCCGACATGCTGCTTGAGCGCGGCATCTATGTGATCGGCTTTTCCTTCCCGGTCGTGCCCAAGGGCCAGGCCCGGATCAGGACGCAGATGTCGGCGGCCCATTCGGCAGCCGATATCGACCGGGCAGTTGCAGCGTTCGGTGAGGTCGGCCTCGAACTCGGAGTGCTTGGCTGATGTCCAACATGATGCGCGCACTCGTCAAAGCCAAGGCCGAACCGGGCATCTGGATGGAAGAGGTGCCGGTGCCGGAAATCGGCCCTAACGACGTGCTGATCAAGATCAAGAAGACGGCGATCTGCGGCACCGACGTGCATATCTACAATTGGGACCAGTGGGCGCAAAAGACGGTGCCGGTGCCGATGGTGACGGGCCATGAATTCGTCGGCACCGTTGCCGATTTCGGCGCAGCGGTCACCGAATACAAGGTCGGCCAGCGCGTGTCGGGCGAGGGCCACATCGTCTGCGGTCATTGCCGCAACTGTCGCGCCGGGCGAGGGCATCTGTGCCGCAACACGCTCGGCGTCGGCGTCAATCGTCCGGGCGCCTTCGGTGAGTATCTGGCTATCCCGCAGCACAACGTCGTGCCGATCCCCGATGATGTGCCGGACGAGATCGCCGCCATCTTCGATCCGTTGGGCAATGCCGTGCACACGGCACTCTCCTTCGATCTGGTCGGCGAGGACGTGCTGGTCACCGGCGCCGGGCCGATCGGCATCATGGGCGCGCTCGTCGCCCAATGCGTCGGCGCGCGAAAAGTCGTCATCACCGACATCAATCCGGTGCGGCTGGCGCTGGCGAAAAAGCTCGGCGTCCAGCATGTCGTCGACGCGTCCAAGGAAAAGCTGCGCGATGTCATGCCGGCACTCGGCATGACCGAGGGTTTTGATGTCGGCCTCGAAATGTCGGGCGCAGCCCCCGCCTTCCGCGACATGATCGACACCATGAACAACGGCGGCAAGATCGCCATTCTGGGCATCGCCCCGACCGGATTCGAGATCGACTGGAACAAGGTCATCTTCAAGATGCTGCATCTCAAGGGCATCTATGGCCGCGAGATGTTCGAGACCTGGTACAAGATGATCGCGCTGGTGCAGGGGCCGCTGGATGTTTCCGGGCTTATCACGCACCGCATTGGGATCGATGATTTTCAGACGGGGTTTGATGCGATGCGCAGTGGCAGTTCGGGCAAGGTGGTGATGGACTGGTAGGCGGCGGTCAGGACTAGTCTCGAGAGGCGCGATCTACGGCATGAACTTCCGGGGCAACGCGTTTTCCGATTCCTGAGGATTTCCCACTCAGGGCTGCCGTGTGTGGTTGCGCTCGTACGGGGCCGCGGAGCTCTGTCGTATGGCTCTTTGTTCCAGTGCAGCCGCACCATCGAGGCGGGGACTTCTCGGTGCGAAGCTGATCAGCGGTCGGGCGTCTTGGCGCGGATCAGCACGTCAGCCATGTAGAGGTCCTGGAGGGAGATACCGGAGCTGTCGAAGACAGTGATTTCGGTATCGGAGAGGCGCCCGGACACACGCTTGGCAATGACGTCGCCGATTGGTGTTACTGTAAGCACGCCGGCGTCGATCTCGTCGCGCACGTGTTGGAACTCGCCGATCTGAACGGACTGGGAAAGCAGATCACAAAACAGATGTGCGTTGGGAAATAGTTCGCTCGGCAATTCGCGCTTGCCTGGAGCATCCGACCCCATGCTGACGATATGGGTTCCGGGTCCCACCCAAGCGGCATCGAATAGCGGTTCGCGTGAGGGTGTCGCCGTGACCACGATGTCGGCCGCACGCACGGCTTCTTCGGGCAAGGCAGCACGCGCCTGCAGGCCCCATTCGCCGATCTGATCGACAAAAGCGTCGCGCCGCAGCGAAGGCGGGGCCACCACCAACACGCTTTCGATTGCGCGAATGCGTGCCAGCGCCTTCACTTCGAAGCCCGCCTGGTTGCCGGCGCCGAATATCGCCAGAACCTTGGCCTGCTTGCGCGCAAGAAGATCAGCTGCAACCGCGTCGGCTGCGGCCGTCCTGTAGGCGTTCACCTTTCCGGCCTCGATTACGGCGCGGAGCCGTCCTGTATTGTGATCGAGCAGCACGATGGTGGAGTTGTGGCGGGGAAGGCCACGTGCGGGGTTGCCCGACCAGAAGGAGCCGATTTTCACTCCGGTCAGGTCGTTTGACGACCCGGATTTGATAGAGAAGGTATTGTTCGCCTCCTTTGTGCGCCCGATCACAGCAGGAAAGACCCAGCTCTGCCTCGATGCTGCTGCCACGAGAGCCTCCCGCGCCGCCTCGAAGGCAAGTTCATGCGTGACAAGGGCGGCTGACTCTTCTTCGCTGATGTAGATCATCCAAAACCTCATGAGCATCAGGCTTCCATCGCTGGGGAGCATTGCGGCTATGTCATTGCAGAGCGTGAGATCACACCCATTGCGAACGGTGCGGATGTCGGCCGATCGCGGGGCAACCAGGAGCTAGCGATTCCAGGTGCTAGATAGTCCTCGCCTGATTTGCGCAATTTGAGATGCCGAGGAACTGCTTAAAACGAACAATCCCGCTGAATTGAAAGGGCAAAACAGCATCGAAATCTGTCCGCCAGACGCGACTCTAAGGTGCGACTTCAATTCTGGATAAAATGACAGCGTTACACTTATGGCCATTGAGCATGACACAGACACCATCAGCAACCCGATGGAGCTGATGAAATTGGAAACCCGTCATTTGCCGGGCGCGCTGAAGCTGTCGCAGGAGATGGGATGGCCCTATCGCCTTGAGGATTGGGAATTCGCCGCCACTGTCGGCAGGGGGCTGGTTCTCGAGCAGGCAGGGCAGGTGATTGGCACCGCCATGTCGTGGATTTACGGCAAGGCTTTTGCCGCCCTCGGCATGATCATCGTCACTGGCCCTGCGCAAGGCGGGGGCAACGGTTCGCGGCTGTTTGATGGATTGCTTGAGGCGGCGCAGGGTCGCAACGTGCTGCTCACGTCCACCGAAGAAGGGCTCGCGCTTTACAAGCGTCGCGGCTTCACTGCCTGGGGCACGGTGCTCCAGCACCAAGGCCTGCTGACCACTGCGGTGACGCGGGAGGGCGGTGACGGTGTGCGTCAGGCGACGATCTCCGACCTCGCCGCTATCCAGGCATACGATGAACGGGCCACGGGCATGCCGCGACCATCGATGGTCGCGGCACTCGCCGATGTGGGCAAGGTCGTCGTAGTCGAACGCGACGGGCGGATTGCCGGCTACGCCATCAGCAGGAGGTTCGGCCGTGGCTATGTCATCGGCCCCTGTGCGGCCGAGAATGACCAGGATGCGCGGCTTTTGATCTTGGCGCAGCTTTCCAAGCTTCATGATCAATTCGTTCGCATCGATATCTATGCCGAAGATGGTTTGGGCGATTGGCTCGAGAGCCTCGGCCTCCAGCAGGTCAGCTCGGCGACCGCCATGGTCAAGGGGCAGCGGCCTGTCTCCGAGGGCTCAGCCCATATGTACGCGCTGGCAAACCAGTCGTTCACCTAGGAAACGAGATGATGAACAAGATGGCGGCAAACCTGGCAGCGAGCGAGACGACTGAGACGATCGACGCCTTGATTACCCCATCGCTGCTTTTGGATCGCGGACGGCTCGAGCGCAATATTCAACGGCTGGCTGAGCGCGCCAAGGAGCTTGGCGTGGTGCTGCGCCCGCATATGAAGACGGCCAAAAGCATCGACGTCGCCCGATACGCGTTCCCTCGCGAGCCCGGTCCGATCACGGTCTCGACCATCGCCGAGGCGGAATATTTCGCGGACCACGGCTTTCGCGACATCACTTATGCGGTTGGCATCTCGCCGGCTTCGGCCAGGCGCGCCATGGAGCTTTGTCGCCGTACCGGCGCTGATGTGAAGCTGTTGCTCGATACTGTGGAGCAGGCCGATGTCTTGGCCGACACGCGGCAAGCCACCGGCATGACGCCATCGGTCCTCATTGAACTGGACTGCGATGACCATCGCGGTGGCTTGAAGCCGGACGACCCGAGATTTCTCGACGTGGCCAGCAGGGTTGTCGCGGCCGGTGCCAAGCTCGTCGGCGTTCTCGCTCATGCAGGCGAATCCTATGGCTTGAACACGCCCGATGCACTGGTCAGGGCAGCGGAGAACGAGCGTTCGGCCACCGTGCGCGCTGCTGAAATCTTACGCGCCCATGGCCATGCCTGTCCGATCGTCAGCGTCGGCTCGACGCCAACCGCGCATTTCGCCCAGGATCTCGAGGGTGTCACGGAATTGCGCGCTGGGGTCTACATGTTCTTCGATCTCGTTCAGCACGGGGTTGGCGTCTGCGACCGCGACGATATCGCGATTTCCGTATTGGCCACTGTGATCGGCTCCAAGCCGGAAAAGGGATGGGTGCTGGTTGATGCCGGGTGGATGGCACTTTCGCGCGACAGAGGAACCGCAAACCAGCAGATCGACCAGGGTTACGGTGTAGTCTGCGACGAGAAGGGGCGGGTTCTGGAAGATGTGATCGTGGCCCAGGCCAGCCAGGAACACGGTATTCTTGCAATGCGTGCCGGTTCTGGGAAATCCATGCCCGAACTGCCGCTCGGGTCTCGGGTCCGGATCCTGCCCAACCATGCGTGTGCGATGGCCGCGCAGCATGATTTCTACAGTGTCGTTAACGGGGACAGCCCCGGGATTGAAGCGCGTTGGGAGCGGATGCGCGGCTGGTAGGCGCGCAACTATGCCTATTGGATGCCGCCCACTCAAATCAGCATTGGTGGTCAAGAAAATGAAGTCTACCTCTTACGGGCTGGATATGTCGACGCTGATGGGCAGCACCACGACTGATGTCATGGATGGGCGCCCTGACTTGAACCCCTGGAAGGATTTCAACTGGCAGGCGATCCCCGGCTATTTCGGGCGCCTCTGGTCCCTGCCGGTTCTGGGTGGCTATGACCGCATGAAGGGTCTTGTCGCGTGATGACACCCCTCGAACATCTGTCGCGCAACGGCCACCTGGACAAGTTTTTCATCGACGGTCAATGGGTCGAGCCGAGCGGCACCGCCAAGGGCGTCGTGGTGAACCCCTCCACCGAAGAGGTTGTGGCTCGGTTTCCGCTCGGAAACAGCCTTGACGTGGATGTGGCCGTTGCTGCGGCCCGCCATGCATTCGCCGCCTGGAGCCGGACCACGCCGGAATATCGTGCCGGTCTGCTCGATCGCCTGCAGGTGATGCTCGAGGCGCGGGGCGAACTGATGGCTCAATGCCTTACCCTCGAAATGGGCGCGGCGATCGGCTATGCGCGCAGCGCTCAGGTGCCGCTGGCGATCGCGCATGTTAAGGCTGCGCGTGATGTGCTGACAGCCTTTCCCTTCGTCAAGCAGCGGGGGCAAACCGCCATCACCCACGAACCGATCGGTGTCTGCGCACTGATTACGCCGTGGAACTGGCCGCTTTACCAGATCACCGCCAAGGTTTCGCCGGGGCTCGCGGCAGGCTGCACGGTCGTGTTGAAGCCGAGCGAGCTTTCTCCCCTGAACGCTCTGCTGTTCGCCGAGGCGATCGAGGAAGCCGGCTTCCCTGCCGGAGTGTTCAATCTGGTGCAAGGGGATGGCGCATGCGTGGGTGCTAGTCTGGCATCCCATCCGAATGTCGATATGATCTCCATTACCGGGTCCACCCGCGCGGGCATTGCGGTGGCCCAGGCGGCAGCGCCGACCATCAAGCGTGTCGCCCAGGAACTCGGTGGCAAGTCCCCGAACGTGATCCTGCCGGACGCCGATCTCGACCGCGCCGTTTCCCTGGGCATAGCCGCCGCCTTTCGCAATCTCGGCCAGTCATGCAGCGCTCCGACGCGCATGATCGTGCCACGCGAGCGGCTGTCCGAGATCGAGGCAATCGCCAAGAGGGTCGCGGCCCAGATCGTCGTCGGCGATCCTCTTTCGGAAGCCACCACTCACGGTGCGATCGCCAATCGTACCCAATTCGACCGAATACAAACCATGATCGACGTGGGCATTTCGGAAGGCGCCAGGCTCATCATCGGCGGACCGGGTCGTGCACACGATCTGAACGTCGGCCTCTACGTGAAGCCGACGATCTTTTCGGACGTGCGCACCCATATGCGCGTTGCCCAGGAAGAAGTTTTTGGGCCGGTCCTCTGCATTATCCCCTATGACACAGTCGAAGAGGCCGTCACCATCGCCAACGACACGGTTTACGGCTTGGGGGCCCATGTGCAAGGCGAGGACTTGGAGGTCGTCAGGGACGTCGCGTCGCGCATTCGGTCCGGTCAGATTCATCTCAACTACCCGGCCTGGGATCCGCATGCCCCGTTTGGCGGTTTCAAGCAGTCCGGAAACGGACGAGAATATGGTCTTGAGGGCATGCTGGAATATCTCGAGGTCAAATCCATCCTCGGCTACTTCTAGGTGGCATCCTAGCCGTGGCGCTGAGGCCGCGGCGGAGGCCATGATGTGGCTTCGGAAAGGCCGCTACCTCAACCGACACTGCTCGGTCCCGATCAATATCGCTGAGCG
The DNA here is from genome assembly GCF_020165455.1 of Mesorhizobium sp. BR1-1-3. NCBI lineage: Bacteria > Pseudomonadati > Pseudomonadota > Alphaproteobacteria > Hyphomicrobiales > Phyllobacteriaceae > Mesorhizobium > Mesorhizobium sp. BR1-1-3. The sequence continues at coordinate 264,916 of NZ_JAIUIC010000005.1, read as the reverse complement.
AGCCGTCTCTTGGAAACCCGAAGCCAGTCGTAATCCCACCGCCAGCAGGAAATATCCAAGCGCCGCGGCAAACAGAGGCTCGCTAACCCGAAACGTCTGAGCGCGTGAGGTTGGCTGCACCCATAGTTCGAAGACCGTGCGACGCCAATGCGGTCCCCTTCCGGAGCAGCGGGAGAGGACGGAAATCATGATCGGGTTTTGGACAGGCCAAGCGGTCGGCCGGCCTCTTGCTGTCGTTCCGGAATGGTCTGGATCGCACCTCTCCATATCTCGTCACAGTAGGCCGAGTGTTCCAAGGAAAGGGTAAAAAAACGCATAGAACTCGGCGCCCCGCAGAAAGGGCCAGAGCGGACCGTAGCGTATCGAAGAGAATCAGCCGCTGCCGGCTTTTGGAAGAATTGCAGCGGCGTGACGGGGCAGATACCTAAGGAAATCGGCAAGTTGTGAGATGCCTCGTGCAAAATCGCACGCGAACGTTCAGTTCCATCACGGAGCCGCCGACAACGGGCGGCTAGCGGTTCGCGTCAGATAGTCAACGGCTTTCGGCTATCCAGTCCTTGACTACACCAATGAGAGAAGGGTCTCCAGACCGGTTCGGCGCCGTCAGCAAAGCACAAATCTTCTTAAGCCAAACAGCGCCCTTGATCAGAGATCATGAGAAATCATCGGGGTCGATCGGAACGGAGAAGCCGACTTTGACACGGTCCATGATCACCGTGTCGCCGCGGGCGAAGTTTTCCACGATCGCCTGCAGCGCCATTTCATTGTCGTCGATCTTGACGAACCTCGCAGAGAATGTCGGCCGCCTCGATCATCTGGTGAGCGCGCCAGCGGCGCTCACCACCAACGATCATGAATTTGCCGTCGACCGGGCGAACCGTGATGGTCTGGATAAGGCCGCGCTCGCGAATCGATTCCGCCAGCTCGCGAAGCTTCACCGGGTCGAAATGCTTGCGCGGCTGGTCGGGGTTCGGGATGAGCTGGCTGAGGGGGATACGCTGGTGCGAGAAACGAAGCCGTGAGATAGAAATCTTGCCTCGGCGTGCTCGCTGCAGGTCAATTCGGCACCAAAGTTACCCACCAACAACAGCGCTCAAGGAAGCGGCAGCGGTGCATCACTCAAAGTCCGAAGGTAGGCAATGAGGTCGGCCCGCTTGTTCTCGTCCTTCAATCCCGGGAAAGACATCTCCGTGCCGGGCAACGCGAGCGCGGGATTCGAGATGAAGAGATTGAGTTCCTCAAAGCTCCAATTACCACCAGCGTCCTTCATAGCAGATGAATACTGGACATCCGCTTGTGAACCCTTCTGGCGCCCAACGATGCTCCACAGACTGACCTTTTTGGGTACCCTGACGCCCGGCGAAAGATGACAGGCCACGCAGGTGCTGTCGTATATTACTTTGCCCGATTGAGCGTTTGCTGAGGCAAGCCGTGGTGAAATCGGCGCGATGGCCGGTTTTGCGGCGCCATGACTGCGCAAATAGGCTGCGACGTCCTCGTGCCCTGCGACCTTGGCCAGATGTAGCGGGGGACTTCCATTCGATGTCAGCGCGTTAACATCTGCTCCGACTTCTACAAGATGGACGACGCATGGGAGGCAGCCATTTTCGGCAGCAACGTGCAGCGGCGTCTGCGCTTTCGTCACCCGATTTGGGTCGGCCCCGTTGTCTAGCAGCAGCTTGACGATGTCAGCATGGCCGCCCTTGTTGGCGGCGTAGAGCGGCGTTCGCTGCCAGCTGACAGGTAGGTTGACGTCTGCCCCATGCCTGATCAGCAGCGCTGCCAACTCGACATTCCCGGCTTCTGAGGCGATGTAAAGTGCCGTCACGCCGTCGATTTCGTTGACATCGAGGCCCTTGTCCAAGGCGGCAGTGACCGCTGGCAAGTCGCCATTCTTGACTAGATCACCCAATCTGCTCGCTTGCGCGGGCAGGGCCAGAAGCCAAAGGGCACACGAACCCCATAGCATCCATTTGCGTCCGGGCTTAACCATTGCATCCTCCCTGAGGCTGCTCGTCTCGACCATACAAATTGACCTGCAATCTAACCCAAAGCAGAGTGTGAGTACACGCTAATGTACCTAGTATCGGCTTGGACGGTGGTGGTGATGCCGATGTTCCTGGCCAATGTCATTGCCTTTTCCCACCAAATTAATGGCCTGCTCTCGGCGCTTGAGCCGGAACGGGCCAGGGACAAACGGTAACTAGCTAAAATCGCAAGACGACCGAAGGACCACGTCGGCGATAGCAGCGGACGCGACGTCGACCATGGCGCCAGCAACTACGGCAAACCCCTCTCCAACCCCGCCGGCGGCGGTGCGGTTGCTCCGCACTGGTTGATCACAAGGCGGAAATACAGCGTTCCAGCCGTTGGAGTCGCGACTTGCAGGAATGAATCTTATAGCCGACCTCGGTAGCCCTCCTATGGCTTATCTTCGCCATGTAAACAAAAAGAGAACGACGCGTCGAGTATGCTCTTGACGGGAGAGGAATATGTTCCTTATTTCAGCGTGATCTGGAGCAGCAAGGGGACCAAGGCTCGGCGTCAATCGCGCTGGCCGGCGAAGCTATGGCAAAGACAGCGGAAGACAATTTTCGGATCGAGGTCTGGGATCGCGAAGAGCAGGCTTTGGCGGAAACCATTTCGCGTTCTCCCGATTCAGCGGTGAGTCAGGCAGCCTGGCAAGCCGCTATCCGGCGCCGGCCAGGCATGTTGCTGATCCACTACAACAGTCGCCATGTGATGGAGAAAATCCTGACGCCGGGCGAGGTGAAGATCCCGCCGCAGACCATCATTGATGGCAGTGTCCATGCCGGCCTCGATGTGGCGCTCGGCGATCTTCGCGAATGGCATGTGTTGCGGGCATGGTGCAGATCCTGTTCGCACCATGCAACGGTAAAGCCTGCCGGGCTCATCAAGCGCTATGGAAAGGACGCTCTGTTCAGTTCGGTCGAGCGAGCGCTTTTCTGCACGAGCTGTAACAGAGGCGGGCCTGTCCGGCTCGAAATTCACAAGCTCCCACGTAATTGAGCAGAGCCGAAGGCAAGACCTGACCAATTCTTTCAGGCAAACTCGCCCCGTATCGGCCGATCCTATCGTGCCAATTAGCGGCGAGACCGTCGAGACGAGGAAATGCGCGCGAACGATGCCGGCCGCTTCCATCCTGAATGCAAACCATGCGGACCGCCGCGGACGGGGACAGTCGGTCCCGCGTCCCGTCCTGCGGCCGGCGCTATGCTGACGCTCCTACGGCTGTCCCGTTCACCGCCCGCAGCGGGGGCGAATTTCCTCCGTCCTGCGCGCGACAATGTCCGCTGTTGCCGACGCGCGCAGGACTGCGGCTTATACGCCGTTCTTCCTTAGAGCGCCGACGGTCGCCGGCGCGTGGATGGTTGAGCATGGAACTGAATCCCAAGCAGGGTGTTGAATCGAACCATGTATCTCAGTTCCGCATGTCGCCTGTAGATGGCACCCTAAGCATCGGCAAAAGGCGCACACGGCGCAGAGACTCAGAATCTGTTCCTGCATATCCGCTGCCGGGGTTTCGGCCATTCCAGCTCTGCACATTGACAGACCACATACCGGTGGGCGGGGATTGGCTCTTCGAGATGAAGTTCGACGGCTATCGTGCCCAGGCCGCCATCTCCGGCTCGAATGTCGTCGTCTATACCCGCAATGGCCACGACTGGACCCGGCAGTTCAAGGTGATCCTGCCGCCACTTCAGAGACTGACCAAGGGCTCGGTACTGATCGATGGTGAAATCGTCTCCATCGACAGCCAGGGCCGCACCAACTTCTCCATGCTGAAAACCGGCATTGCCGCGGGTCTGCCGCTCAAATTCTACGCCTTCGACCTGCTTGAATTGGATGGCCAAGATCTGTCGAACCAGCCGCTCCTCGCGCGCAAGGAGCGGCTGGAGTCCCTGCTGGGCACTCGCCTGCCAGAGGACTGCCTGCAATTCTCCAGCCACATCGTCGACCAGGGCAAAAGGGTGTTCGACGCCATGTGCGAGGGCGGCCACGAAGGTATCATCGCCAAACGCGCCGACAGCTCCTACGTCGGCGATCGCACCAGGAGTTGGCTCAAGATCAAGTGCACGAAGCGACAGGAATTCGTTGTCGGCGGCTATCGCCCGAGTGACACAGGACATGGCATGGCCTCGCTTATCCTCGGCACTTACGACAATGGCAAACTCATCTATCGCGGCCGTGTCGGCACGGGGTTCTCCGCGGCGATGCGCAAGGACATCCTGGCGAAGCTCGAGAAGCGCCATATTGAGAAACCGGCTTTCGCTTCTGTTCCGAGGGACATTGCCCGCCGTGCTCGGTGGGTGAGGCCCGAGCTTGTCGCCGAAGTCACCTATGCCGAAGTGACACCGGACGGCAGCTTGCGACATCCAAGCTTTGAGGGCATGCGCGAAGACAAGCCAGCCGACCAGGTCGTGATGGAAATGCCGCAGACGCCGGCAACTCTTGGCTCCGCCAATCTCGATCCGGGAATCGGCAAGGAGATCGCCGCTGCTGTCGGCGTCCAGCTGACGCATCCGAACAAGGTTATGTATCCCGGGACCAAGGTGACCAAGGCCACGCTCGCCGCCTACTACGCCGTGGTCGCCGAGAAGATGCTGCCGCACATACTGGATCGGCCGCTGTCGCTGGTGCGCGATACCGACGGCGACCTACAACAGACCTTTTTTCAGAAGCACAGACTGCCAGGCATGCCCAAGGCCATCCATGACGGCCAGTTGGCGAAGATGTCCGGTAAGGAAAGCCGCATCTTGTGGGTCGATGACCTAGCTGGGCTGATCGCAGGCGTCCAGATGAACGTGCTCGAATTCCACATCTGGGGAAGCCTGCGCCAGCAGCCGGATCTGCCGCACCGCATGATCTTCGACATCGACCCCGACGAGGACTTGGGCTTCACTGCCGTCAAGCAGGCAGCCCTCGACATTCGGGGCATTCTGGAAGCGCTTGGACTGCAGTCGTGGCCGTTGCTGTCCGGCGGCAAGGGCGTTCATGTGGTCGTGCCGCTCGTCCCGGAGGCAGACTGGGACGAGGTCAAGAGCTTCTGCCAAGACTTCGCCGAACTATTGGCCCGTACAGATCCGTCACGCTTCGTCGCCAACATGAGCAAGGCGAAGCGCAAGGGCCGAATGTTTCTCGATTACCTGCGCAACGGCCAGGGCTCCACTGCAATCTGTCCCTGGTCGACTCGGGCACGCGCGGGGGCGTCGTGCGCGGTGCCCGTCAGTTGGGAGGAGTTGCCCACCTGCGAAAGCGCCAACGGTTTCGATGTTTTCGCCGCCGCCGCGCGGGCTCAGTTGCCCGAAGCCTGGGAGGGCTATTTCGACGTCGAACAAACGCTTACCGACCGCATCCGACACGCAGTCCGGGAACAATAACCATACCAGAGGGTCGCCGACATTTGCCGATTTGGCGCGGACCGCCTGTGCCCAAATTCGAGAGCGTCCTCCCTTTGCGGGAGGCCCTCGCAAAGCCGTCTAGAGTGAGAGTACGGACCGGTTGCCGAGACGGGTTGAGAGCTGGAGGAGGGCCTCCGGCGCCCGTCGCGGAGAACCGCGATGTCCAGACATTACGCTCGCGCCGGCGCCGACCGGGCAAGCCTCTATGACGATATCACCAACAAGATCATCGCCGAGCTGGAGGGTGGGCGCTTTCCCTGGGTGCAGCCTTGGGGCACAACGGCGACGAAAGCTCCTCTCGCTATGCCGGCCAACGCCGCGACCGGCCGCGCCTATTCCGGGATCAATGTGCTAATCCTGTGGGGTGCGGTCATCGAGCATGGCTTTCCCGTCCAGAGCTGGCTAACCTTTCGCCAGGCGCTATCGCTGGGCGGCCATGTCCGCAAGGGCGAACACGGGACCACTCTCGTCTATGCCGATCGCTTCATCCCTGACGACGAGAAGAATCGCGCGCGGGAAACCGGCGAGGCGGCACATGCCATACCTTTCCTGAAGCGCTTCATCGTGTTCAACGTGGCGCAATGTGAAAATCTCCCCGACGATTTGGCCGTGGCTCCGCCTGCACCAGAGCCTGGACTGATCGAGCCGGTCGTCGACGCGCTGATCAAGGCGACCGGGATCGATTTCCGCATCGGTGGCGATCGCGCCTATTATGATCCGGCGCATGACTATGTTCGGGTGCCGCCGCCGCAGGCCTACTTCCAGACCATCGACTGGCATCGCACCGCCCTGCACGAGCTTGGCCATGCGACCGGCCATGCCTCCCGCGTCGGCCGTGACCTCGGCGGCGCCTTCGGTACCAGGAAATATGCTTTCGAGGAACTGGTCGCGGAGATGAACGCAGCCTTCTGCTGCGCCTCGCTTGGCATCGTGCCGACCGTACGCCACGCCGACTACCTGGCCTCCTGGCTTGAGGTTCTGCGCGAAGACAACCGCGCGATCGTGCGTGCCGCGTCGCGGGCCAGCAAGGCGGCCGACTGGCTGCTCTCGTTCCTGCCGCAACCTGACGGCGCATTCAGGGCAGGCCAAGGCGAGGTCGATGAACCGAGATCAAGTGGAGGGCGGCATGATCCTCCTCATTGATGCAAAGTCGTGCCTGCTGCCCTGTGCCCCTCCGTTATCTTCGGTGTGGGGCGCAGTCCTCAGAGTGAGAGGGCTGCGCCTTTCTTTGTGACGGGTTTGGAGGTCGAGAGAGTCTCGGCCGCCCGTCGCGGAGATAATCAAGATGGCTACCGTCAAGCAGAAGATCACCCTCAATGCCTCGCGTGACATCCCTTTCAACAAGCTGACGCTGAGCCAGTCCAATGTCCGGCGCATCAAGCGCGGGGAAACGATAGAGGACCTCGCCGCCTCGATCGCACGGCGCGGCCTGCTGCAGAGCCTCAACGTCCGGCCGGTGTTGGATGACGAGGGTAAGGAGACGGGCATGTTTGAGGTGCCCGCTGGCGGACGCCGCTATCGCGCGCTGGAACTGCTGATCAAGCAGAAGCGCATGGTCAAGACCGAGCCCGTGCCCTGCGTCGTGACCAACGCCGATAGTGAGGTCCCGATCGAGGAGGATTCCCTAGCCGAGAATTTTCAGCGCGAAGATTTACATCCGCTCGATATGTTTCGCGCCTTCCGGACTCTGCACGACCATGGCGCCAGCCATGAGGAGATCGCGGCACGCTTCTTCGTTTCCGCAACGTTCGTGCAGCAACGCCTGCGGCTCGCGAAAGTCTCGCCCAAGCTGCACGATATTTACGAGCAGGACGGCATGAAGCTCGATCAGCTCATGGCCTTTACCGTGGACCGTCGTGTAGGCCGTCACGACGCTGTTGAGGCGCGGCTGTGCCGTGCCCTTCGAAATGGCCAGAAACAGCCCGAATGCCGTACCCAGGCAGCCGCTGACAAGAGCCAGGCTTATGGTCACGGTGAGTGCGACAACAAACTGAGTAGTAAAACCACCCATGGGGCGCGTTCCTTGGCTCGCAATACCGCGAGATACGACGGTCCGTGTCACTCAGACCAAGTCGTATAACCCAAGGTTGCGAATTGTTATATTTGTAATTTGGAGTTAATTTAAGATATTGGCTAATTCTATCGCTTAAAATTACACACTCAATCTATAATTTTTATTCTTTTATCTATAACGCACCGTTATATACTGAGACGGCTCGTTGCTCCCCAGGTCGGCGGTATCTGCTTCCCGGGTGGCGTTATCAGGGAAAGGAGCGCAGGGCATGGAGTTGCTGCAGAGCGACCTGAAGCTCCGTCAACTGAAGGTCTTCCGAGAAGTGTTGCGGGCCGGTTCGACAAGGCGAGCAGCGGTTGCGCTCGGGATAAGCCAGCCGGCCGTCAGTCAGCATGTGAAGCAACTCGAGACCACGCTCGGCATCACACTCTTCAAGAGATCAGCCAACCGCATCGTCCCCTTACAGGAAGCCTGGGAACTCATGCGAAACGTGGAGCTCGCCCTGACGTCCCTGGATCGTCTGGAAGCATCGATCTTCGCGATGAAGAACGACGAAAAGCAGCGGATCGCGATTGCCGCTCCTTCTGTTTTCGGTTTCGTGACCTTGCCGAAGGTTGTGGCGATTATCCACTCGAAGACCGCTTCGAATGTCCGCTCGATTTCGGGAAGCTACGAGCAGATCGGCGAGCACATCCTGGCAGGACGTGCGGAACTCGGAATCTCGAGGTTGCCCTTGGATCCAAGTCTGTTTGAGTGGGCGCCCCTTGGGTCGGCACGAAACGTATGCATCTTTCATCCCGACCACCGCTTTTCAAAACAGACCTGTATCGAGGCTCACGATCTGGCAGGCGAAACGATCGTCGATATCGACCCGCAGTTCGCCGCCCACCAAATGAACTTCAACGCCTTACGCTTCGCCGGCGTTGAGCCGGACATCCTGGTGGAATTCGATTGCAACGGTCACGAAGCCGGATACGTTTCGGCCGGCCTCGGCATTTCGATTACCAATGAGATCATTGCGCGCGAATACGCGGCGTTTCACCTGGGAATAAAGCCAGTGGAACCATCCGCTCTGTATCACTACGTGGCGATTTGGCAGAAGGGCAGGACCTTTTCCAACGCGTTGAATGTATCACGTGAGGCCATCATCGCTGCGTTTTCCACGGAGCCGCCTGCTAGAGGTTGCTAGGGTTTCCTTAGGAAGCGCAACAGATGGAGGTTGTGTTGGCACCTCATAGCGGATCGCACTTGCGACGGCCAGGATGCCCTCGCAACCCGGATCGTGTGCAGGGTTTCCGGCTTGAGATGCCGTAGGCGAGATCCCCGATGGAAAGGGCATATGGTCGAAACAGGTCGATCGCCCGTGGCATCAAGACGCGGTACTTTGCAGGACAGGAACCCTGCCGTTTGAATTGCATCCGGTAGCTCCGGATGTGCTGATGGCCGACAAAGGCCGCTACATGGGCGGCGCTTTTGTCACCTTCAAGGCCGATACGCGCCAGGCGCGCTGGAATCGCGTCCAGGGCAAGGTCGGTGCGCCGCCGCCGAAGGGCTGCAAAAAGCAAAAAGCCGAGTGGCTGAAGCCTGGCCTTTCAGGCAAGGTGCGCTTCCTTAAAAGGCGAAGAGACGTTGCACCAAGCGATGCTGCGCGATTTCTGGAAGGACGACGATGGCATTGGCTAAGAAGGATCAGGAGTGCGTCACCTCCGCCTGGATGTACGGTCAGCAGGCGCACAAGGATGGCAAGGAACGCGCCGTGCCAAGCTATTGGACCGAGCGCGCCGAAGCCTGGCTGCAGGGCTTCGACGGCGTGCCACTGGGCAGCGAGCCCAAGCCGATGAGCGCCAGCATGGAAGCGGAAGTTGGACGAGACAGCCGTCGACCGTCCTGACGCTGGAACCTAGCCCCTTAGCTTTGGCTTATGTGCTCGATGAGCACGCGCGGCATTAATTTCCTCGACCGGTGGATGGCAGAAAACCTGCCCGACGCAATGACTGACGATCCGGTTGCGATCAGCGACCTTGCGGACAGTGCGATGAAAGCGGCCGATGAGGCCGGCATCGCCACCGCGGAAATCATTGACGAAGTGCCCAGCGAGTTCGACGTCATCGCCGAAGCCATGGATCACCGCGAAGGCGGCACGCCCCTCGGCACTGATCGGCACCGCTTGACTCGTTCCCGACGCGTTCCCATTTTGGTCTTCCGCAACGGCAGGCTGGTGATCTCATGCGTGGGCGCGTTTTCGTCAAGACGACAATCCCGGACATGGTGCGGCGTTTCGAATTTGCCCATCCCGGCGATGTCGAGCGCATGGGGAATGTTTTCCCGATCTGGAACGGTGCGCCAAGCCCGAGCTATCCGATCATCATCGGCGAAGAGTCGCTCGGGCGGTTATCGAAGCCGCTTTCCAGTTGCAGCACAATTGAATGGTCGGAGTCCACGCATTTCGCCCGGATGTGGATCACACCCTACAGGTGATTGCGGGATCGCGTGAAACTGCTGAAACGGCTTCGCCAGCGCCAACTCGATGACGCTGCCAAGGACCGGCAACGGAACTGCCGCACTTCTGGTAACACACGGTCTGCAGTGGCCACGCGACGCTCGGCGTGCCGGCATTCGTCCAGCGAACAGCTGATACCTGGCCTGTTTGCGGGAGATGTTCGCTGTTATGTCGACTTACGTGGCGAAGGCAGCGGAGAACCGGCGCGGCTTCAACCTCGTCACGCCAGGACTGGAGAGATCAGTCCAAGGCCCCGGCAAATGCTGCGGCATGCCGATTTAGTAACGTGCTTTCGGCAAAGCGGGGCGCCGTGGCCACGAATTGCTGGAAGTAGATCGTTGCGATCCTGGGCGGGCAGATGCGGCGCGCAGGCTTTGAGAGGGGCACCATCAACCGCGAACTTCGCGAGTTCTACAACGCCGATCAGCGCCAGCTTTGGCTGCGATCTGGACAGGGTCAGCGGCCCGGAGGCAGCGCCGCGTGACCCGGCTCCAATCTGAGAGCCGGGTCCGGAGCCGGGATTAGTAGTCGTTGTTCTCGATCACGACGTGACGATGCCGGCGGTGCATCGGCCGGTCGTCCGAACGCTTAATGATGATGGTATCGGGACGATGATGTCTGCGCCAATGATGGCGATTGCCGTTGTCGTAAAAGGCTTCGGTGCCATGACGGCGATGATGGAGGCGAGCTCCGTCCTCATTGATGACGACAGCGTCCGCACGATGGTGATGGCGGTGCTGGTTCGTGGTGAGAACGATCGCATCTGCCGAGGCAATGGAAGGCGCGGCCAAGCAAAGTGCCAGCGCGCCCAGAATCAGGGTGGTTTTCATGTTCAACTCTCCAAGGAAGTAAGATGCCCTTCGGTCAATAAACAACGTTTGCACACTTTAGTTCCTGTCTGGATTGTTAGCCGGCACGACTCGGCGAGCCGCGTCGCTTCCCTTGAGGGTCTCTGGGAAAGAGCGGCAGATTTCACAGACCGATAGTTGCCCGGCTTCCAGATGAAAGGAAAGCCGCCGACGAATTGCTGAGTGGGTCGTCAGGGAACGCGTGGACGGTGGAACTGCGAGTTGCATCCACCAGAGTCGCCGCCGCCTGCTCAACTTCGTTTGCCAGGTGATCAACCCGCTCCATGCGGTTAATGACGCGATCGTGGAGCATCTGCAGTCGCGCGTCGTGGTACATCAAACCGCGCAGATGCCCGTCAGAGTTGAGCGGTCGAACAGCACTGTCATAGCTCGGCATCCTCGGTTTTCATCCCTTCCATTAGCAAACCATCATTTTCAGCTTTGGTTCCGATTGCCGAGAGGGGGGATGCGTGAATACACGGTCGAGAATGGCGAGCAGCAAACCCAGAGCGCGCATCAGGTCCCACGCGGGCGCGGATCAATGACGGCCGGCGCGTGGGCAATTATCCGATCACCCGCGCAGAAATCTATCAAATATTCCACTCCATAATGTGATTTGGTTTTTCAGCAGTTTCTCCCAATATGCCATTGGGAGGTATCGCGGATGGAACGCCTGTCGAAGTCCGACGACGTCATACAACAAGCCATAGACCAGGCTATTCAGGGCAAAATCGTCTCCCTTAAGAAGGCCCTCGCATTCATCCGAACGAAGCGCCCCGACCTAGAGGGCGAGCTGGACGAACTCGGCCACGACAACCCACTATGTGAAAAGGTGGTCCAAATCGCTGCGCAGACTGGGAAAGCCGTCCTCTTCGACCTGCACGATTAGACCAGCGCCCGTTGTTTAGCCTATCATATCAGCGGATCGCAATTCCGACCCGCATGGATCCATTTGTCCAACAATAAGTTAGGGGGGCTCCCTTGCGAAGCGCGACAAAGCCGGCAACAAGACCGTCGCCGACTCTCTTCAGGAACTGATCCGAAACGAGGACAACCGTCGTCAGGTTCGGAGGGCCTTCGGTTATAGCCGATTTCAGGCAGTCCAATCCGGGGAACCATTAAGGTCACTGAGGGTTGGGCTTTGTGCTAACCGTGCCGGCCGACCATCCAAGAACTGTCTACCGAGCAACAGCAGGCTATATCGCGTCTCATTCGGAATTGGATCACTTCTGAGACGCTGCGCCGGTACATCTTTCAACTGCTGAAACTCCCTGAAGATCCGGATCTATCCGAGGAGCAGCGGTCCAAGCTTGACGAACTGGATAAGACGCACAACGTATCGCCCCATGGAACCAAGGTAAGAACTAAAGAGGGACCCGAAGGGATGGTCGGTGGTCGACCGACACACCGGCAAACCAGCCGAGCCCGAAGGTCTCCCGGCGGTCGGCCTGGGCGTCACCTACGCGACTGACTTGGTGATTCTCCTGAACGCCAACGATCTGAAGAGCAGGCTCTCCTACGGGCGATTCGCCTGACGGGTCAGCCGCGAGCTAACTTGACGCTTTGTACGCTTCCAGTTCTTGATTTTTTAAAGAAACGCGCGAGAGGATCGCTTGATTGGGCCTTCTGTCTCGATGGGGGTGGGATGGATGCTGAAGCGTCTGGTTGGCCTGCGCAGCGCACCGCTAGGGAACTGGTAAGCGACGTCCAAAGGGGTTTTCAAGAGGGGAACGTAGTCTCCGTAAGGCGACCATTGCAACGGTGCCGAAGCGGGGGCTGCGTTCCCTTTGACGTGCGTGAAGCCTGATGCCCCCGGTCGGTTCATCCTCCGGTCACAGTAAAGACCACCATCGAGGGTGATGTCCGGCACAACATCAGCGACGTTCAAGCGGCAAGGGAACAACTCGTTCAGTGGACCAAAAGAGGCCCGAAATGGTATCTGGCGGCCGGTGCCTGCTTGGCCTCAATTGATGGCAAATTACCCCCACACGTGGCTCGCAGGGCGTTCATAGAGGCTGGTATCGAGGAAGGGACGCTTCTCTACGATCCTGAGGGTTGAAGAGGCTCATAAACGAACCCTAAATTACCCTCATTTTAGAGCAGCGGTATGACCTGAGGCGAGACCCAGACGGGACCTGGACGGTGTTCGACGTGTTCACCGGGCAGCCATTTTGGCCTGATGGTATGACAGCCGTTGGCCTTAACAGAGAATATGCCGACGATCTGGTCGACCTACTGAATGCCGAGGACCTGAAGAGCAGGCTTTCCTAGGGGAGGTTCACCTGATGGCCATCCACTGGTTCAACCCTCCGGTCCCCGTTAAGGGTGAGCGGTCTGGCATGATCTCCAACGTCAACAACGTCGAGGCAGCGGCCGAGCATCTCATCAGGTGGACCAACAAGGGTCCCCACTGGCGACGTGCGGTGAAGTGCTGCGTGGCCACTATCGAGGGCAATGCGACAGCCCAGGAGGCCAGGAGGTGCTTCAGGCTGGCTGCTATTGAGGAAGGGATGCTCCTCGCTGCGTATGAGCTGGACAACTGAGTACCTGGTCCCCCTAGGCCACACGCTGGGAGAAGAACTTCAGGGGTGCCTAGGTCAACGCTCAAGCTCCATCTTCTTTGTTTCGTCAGTGCCAACCTTCTCTTTAAGGTACAACCTCCTGGCATCCTCCAAGGTCGGGGCAGGGCACTGTTGACCTTGATCAAGGACAAGGGCGTGGATGAAGGCGCGGTCCGCCGCCTCTATCCCGACGGGATTGCCTCGGTCATCCACCGAATGTTTCTCAGCAATCTGCTCAGCGATCACTTCCCGAGCTATCATCCTCGTCCTCTGGACCGGTCCATTCGGAGTCGAGACTGAGCGCGCGAAGCCGTGCGCGGCTCAGCCTATGGTGCTCAAAGTCGGTCAATGTGGGGTGCCAGCCAAGCTGCCTAGGTTGGCGCATCCTGCGGCCGCGACCAAAGGCGCAACTGCTGCTCTGCCCGAGCATGAACTTTGGGGTAAGCCTTCAGGGCTTGTTGTTCGGTCGCGGTGTATCTCTCTGGGGTAGTCCTTGGGTTCCAAGACTTTCTGAATTAAGTGGCTCCCCGGGCCGGATTTGAACCAGTGTTGGTTGCATCAACCCTTCCACCCCGCCTGTTTCTGAACGGTGCGAAATGGCGTGGCAGCACGAACGTAGCCGCGATCATTCATTGGCGGCGTTCGGCTCCCCCGAGAGTGCGGGCTGATACCGCCACTTGCGCCAACTACGCTGTCCTCGCTGCTTGGATAGTGTGAAGCATTTCGGGCTTGAGATGCGTATACCGCCGCAACATCTTCCAATCCTTGTGGCCCGTGACCAGAGCTACCTGTTCGATCTTGAATCCAGCTTCGAAGAGGCGGCTTGTTCCTTCATGCCGCAAGTCGTGAAAGTGAAGGTCGTGGATGCCCAAGTCAACGCATCCTCGACGGAAAGCGGTGCCGACTGACCTATGGTTGAACGGGAAAATTCGATCATCGTCATTGCTGCGCTTTGCGCGCTGCTCCTCAACTATGGCCCACGCATCGTATCCAGTTGCCGCGAACAGCGGTATGCGCTGATTGTTGCCCTTCTTGTGCCGAGGGTCTTTCCGGTCACGGATCAGAAGCATCCGCGTGCGCGTTTCCAGATCGGACCAACGTGCTTTGCAGATTTCCTCCTGGCGCATCGCGGTTGCGACGGCGAAACGTATGATCTGGCTAACCGGTGCAATCTGACGAGGGTTTGCATCGAAGTGGGCGATCAGCCTGTCCAACTCATCCTGGGTAGGCCGCCTGTCGCGCTCATGCCCTTTGCCAATAAGACCAAGCCGCTTTAGGGCGATACGCGCGAGATCCACCGGTTCGACTTTGACCGGCAGGCCGTGCACCGCAGCAGCGTGGGATAGGATGAGTTTTATCAGGCCGATGTCGATGCCGAGAGTCACCGGTCCGGCGCCTTGGGCGGCGCGATCGCGGCCGAAACGAATGAGCCGCTCGCGATCGAGAGCCGCCATATTGCACTTGCCAAGATGTCTTCGCAGCATGTCGAGTGTCGCGGCCTTGGAGCGGAGAGGGGACTTGCCTACATCGCACATGTCGTCGATATGAAGGTCGATGAGTTCGCCGAAGCTCTTCAGGCGCGCTACGCGGGACTTGGTCGGCGTCTCACCTCGATCGACCTGGCGCTCGGTTTCGGTGGCCCAACGCCGGGCGTCGTCTCGGCGCAGGAAGGTCTCGCTGACGTAGCGACCTTTGCGACGGACTTGGACACGCCAGGAACCGGACGGGAGTTTTGTGTAGGTGGCCATTTTTTCGTGTGCGCTCCGTGTGCACTGAGAGATCGAAACGTGGCGAAAAGGGTCGTATTCTGGCGTAAATTCGTGTGCACTCGTCAGGTTCTAAGGATTTGATGTTAAAGAAAAAATGCTGAGAAATCAAGATGATAGAATGGCCGTGGCCCCGATGATGGACTGGACGGACCGGCATTGCCGGTTCTTCCACCGTCAGCTGACGAGCCATGCGCTGCTTTACACCGAGATGGTGGTGGCCGACGCCGTCATCCATGGCGCACGCGAGCGTCTGCTCGGCTTCGATGCGTCAGAACATCCGGTCGCGCTGCAGCTCGGCGGCTCGGATCGCGAAAAACTTGCCGAGGCGGCGCGCATCGGCGAGGCCTTTGGCTATGACGAGATCAACCTCAATGTCGGCTGTCCGTCAGACCGCGTCCAGTCGGGCACGTTCGGCGCCTGCCTGATGAAGGTGCCGGACCTCGTTGCCGGCTGTGTCGCGGCGATGAAGGCGGCGGTGACAATTCCCGTGACCGTCAAATGCCGCATCGGCGTCGACGAGCAGGATCCGGAGCCGGCCCTCGATGCGCTGGCGGATGGGGTTTTCGACGCCGGCGCCGACGCATTGTGGGTGCATGCGCGCAAGGCGTGGCTGGAAGGGCTGAGCCCCAAGGAAAACCGTGACATCCCGCCGCTCGATTACAACAGAGTTTATCGGTTGAAGGCTAGAAAACCTAACGAATTCATTGGCATCAATGGCGGCATTCAGACGATCGAAGAGGCGTTGGCGCATCTCGACCATGTCGATGGCGCCATGCTTGGCCGCGCCGCCTACCACACACCCGGCATTCTGGCTGGCGTCGATGCCGCTTTCTACGGCGTCCAGTCCGAGCCGTTCGATTTCGCCGCGCTGATCGATACAATGGCGGACTATGCGGCACGTCATATCGAGCTGGGTGGGCGGCTTGGACATGTCACCCGCCACATGGTCGGACTGTTCCATGGCTTGCCCGGCGCGCGCCGCTACCGGCAGATCCTGTCCACCGACGCGACAAAACCCGGCGCCGGCCCGGACGTGCTGAAGGCGGCTTTCGCGGCCGTCGAGCTCGGCGGAGCGGCAGCCGAAGCGGCTTGAGATTCAGGGATCAGTCCCTGAGGATCATGCGGTCGCCGCGCACGTCAAAACCCGACAATGAACCGATGAAGTTCATGCCGAGCAGGCTCTGGCTGAGCATGCCGGGTGCGGCGATCATCACCGACATATCCCTGCGCGTGATGCCGCCGATCGCAATCTGATCGGTTTTCACGGCCGCGGCGCGTGCCATGCCGTTGGCGGTCGAAACCGGTATGGTGTAGTTGAGCGCCGCTGGATTGAATCCGGCGGCTTGTGCGTCTTCGGACGTCAGCACGGTGCTGGTCGCGCCGGTATCCACCACGGCCCGGACCGGGTTGCCGTTGACCAGGATGCGCGCTTCGAAATGGCCGTTGTCCGCCTTGTCGAGCGTCACCGTGGCGTGGCCGTCCTCGACGCCAAGCGCAAGCGGACTGCCGGGAACAAGGCCCGCGGTCACCCGGCTGGCGACATCCTGCAGCTCATAGCGGTACTGATAGCCGGCGATCAGCGCGAGCGCGATGGCCGCCCAGGCGCCTAAGTTGCGGGCCATGGCGCCCAGGGGTCGGCCCGAGCGAAGCAGGCCGGCGCCGATAAGGGCGCCAAAGGCGCCGAGCCAGATCAGCCGGCTGAAATCGTTGTTCTCCACGCCGAGGGTGCTGCCGGCGGAATCGTTGAGCATGAGCAGGACTGCTCCCACCCCGATCGCGGCCATCAATATCCAGAACAACCGGCTCATCCGCACCTCACGACAGCGCGTCGCGTTCGCGCGCCATGCGGGTGCGGCGCGTTTCCCGGCGCGGCCGGCGCTCGACCGTTTCCAGCCGGGCCGGCAATTCAGCCATGACGCTGCGGCGCGTTTCCGGCGTCATCCCGATCCAGGCGCCGATTTCCTCGCGCGTGCGGCCGCACCCGAAACAGAAGCCGGTTTTCATGTCGATCGAACAGACCAGGATGCACGGGGATTCGATGGCCGTCATGACTTTCTCTTGGGCTTCCATCCGCAATCCCTTGTTCCACCTCCACATGGTGCAACGGCAAAGCCAATGCAAGCCCTCGCGATTGCGCCCTTCGGGGCCGGCTTTGCGGCAAATGCAGGCCCATCATCCCAGAGGTTGTGCCAACCCCGCAAGGCGGCTATGCCGCTTACCAAATCCAGGGAATGATCGATAACAAGATGACCAGCGCACTGCCTTTCGACGATTTTCGCAACCTGTTGGCCAATCTGCCGGCGGCCGACACGGCAGCCGAGACCCGCGTGCGCACGCTGTTTGCCAAGGCCGAACCGGGCAATTCGCTTGGCCGCATCGAGGACATCGCCGCCTGGCTGGCCGCCTGGAGCGGGCGGGCTCCGCCCGCGGTGACAAGACCGCTGATGGCGGTCTTTGCCGGCAATCACGGCGTCACGCGCCACGGCATTTCGCCACGGCCGGTGGCGGCGACCGCCAACGCGGTCGAACTTTGCGCCGCCGGAGGTGCCGCGATCAACCAGATCTGCATTGCCTACGATCTCGGGCTTAAGGTTTTCGATCTTGCCCTGCACATCCCGACCGCCGACATCACCGAAGAGGCCGCGCTTGACGAGCGTGGCTGTGCCGCCACCATGGCCTTCGGCATGGAAGCGATCGCCGGCGGCACCGATCTTTTGTGTCTCGGCGATCTCGGCGTCGGCAACTCCACCGTCGCCGCCACCCTGTTTGCGGCGCTGTTCGGGGGCGGGGGCGCCGACTGGGCCGGCCCGGGGTCAGGCGCCGATGCGGCGATGCAGGCACGCAAGGCGGACGTGGTCGATGCGGCGCTGGCTTTTCATGGCGGCCATCTCGGCGACCCGCTCGAGGCGCTGCGCCGGGTCGGCGGCCGGGAATTCGCGGCGATCGCCGGTGCCATTCTGGCCGCGCGGATGCAGAAGATCCCGGTGCTGCTCGACGGATTGGCGGCGACGGCAGCCGCAGCGGTACTGCATGGCGTCAATCCCGCCGCGCTCGACCATTGCCTGCTGGCCAGCCTGTCGCCGGAACCCGCGCATGCACGCGCCGCCCAACGGCTCGGCTTGCGCCCGTTGCTTGATCTGGGCATCAGCCATGGCGAAGGGGCAGGGGCCGCCCTTGCAGCGGGTCTGGTCAAGGCCGCCGCGCTGACCAGTTCGGGCATGGCTGCGGCGGTACGCGGTTAGGGCTTGAGGTATTACCGCCGTCGAGCCGCCACCGCCGCGGTCGGCAATGCTGGCAATTCCTCCATCACCCGGCTCAGCGGGAAGATGGCGATCGCCTCGGTGCCTTCGCGCAGCTTGGAATGAAGTTCGAACTCGCCGCCATGCATTGCGAGCAGCCCTTGCACGATCGGCAGGCCAAGCCCGGTGCCTTGCTCGGCGCTCTTGATGGCGATGGAGCCCTGGCCGAAGGCGGAAAGCACGATCGGGATCTCATCTTCCGGTATGCCCGGGCCATTGTCCTTGATCGAAATGTATTGTCCGCCGCCCGCCGTCCAACCGACACGGACGCGGATTTCGCCGCCGGTGGCGGTGAATTTTATCGCGTTCGACAGAAGGTTGAGCGTGATCTGCCGCACGGCCCGTTCATCGGCGAACAGCCGAGGCAGCTCGTGCTCGAAATCCTGGACGACACGGATATCCTTGTTGCGCGCTCTCAACTCCATCATGTGACAGCAGTCCTCGACGATACCAAGCAGCATCACCGGCTCTTCATTGAGCTGGTAGCGGCCGGCCTCGATGCGTGACAGGTCGAGAATCTCGTTGATCAGGTCGAGCAGATGCTGGCCGGATTCGTGCACGTCATGGGCGTAGTCACGATAGGTGGGATTGCTCATCGGTCCCAGCACCTCGTTCGACATCACCTCGGAAAAACCGAGAATGGCGTTGAGCGGCGTGCGCAATTCGTGGCTCATCGAGGCGAGGAACCGCGATTTCGCCAGATTAGCGTCCTCGGCCCGCCGCCGCGCTTCGTCCGACATCGATTTCGCCGTCTCCAGTTCGGCGATCAGCGCATCCTTTTCGGAGCGGAACGACAGCATCATCAGGGACGAGTGGTTCAGATGACGGGCCACATAGGCGAAAAACGGCAGCGACACGACCAGCAGCGCGGCCATGATCGCCTCGACCGGCATCCATAGCTTGGCGCCGGCATAGGCGTAGAGCGCCACGGGAACGGCAAAGGTCGCCAGCAGCGCGCCCCGCAGAGACGAGGTCATCACCGCGGTCGCCGCCATGGCGAACAACAGCACCACGGCCTTGACGATGTGGAACGGATCGACCTCGCAGACGCTGCAGCCAAGCCACACGAACCAAGCCCAGCCGAGACCGCACAGGAAATGGCCGATCAGGAATTCCCGCCGTGCTTGCAAAGGGTTGAGCTCGGAAGCTTCAGTGCGCTCGATGCGCCGCGCCATGAAGGCAACGATAGTGTAGCAGGTTAGCGTGAACAGCGCCCAAAGCCCGATCTCATTGCCGATTCCGGCCAGCCGGCCACCCGCGGCAATCGCCAGCACGAGAAGCGGGATGGCGATGGCGCCGCTTGTCATCGCTCGGGCATGCAGCTTCAGCAGTTCGCGATCGAAATCGGGATTGCCGGCCTGCTGCGAAAGACGGTCACGCGTCTTGCGCACCGCGCGCGCGACATCGCTGTTGCGATGGCGTTTCCTGCGGTCCACAATGAACTTGTCCGCTGTGTTCGAGCGTTGCAAGGGCATCAAAACTTCAATTTATGCGAGCAGCGGTTTCCAAGTGTTAAGCTACGTTCGAATGATTAACCAACCGTTTGCCATATGAGCCGTTCATGGTCGCCGAGGCCGCGCCGGCGATACGTTGCGCGCCCCAGAAGCCTGTGGCGCCGGCTGGTGGATTACGGGCTTGCCGTCATCATCCTCGGACTGCTGATCCTGCTGGCGGCCCGCCTCGACCGGGTGGAGACACGCAAGACGCAAGGCGTGGCAATCATCAACGACGGCGATTCGATCACGCTTGGCACCGAGCGTATCCGCATGCGCGGCATCGATGCTCCGGAATATACGCAGACCTGCCGCAAGAACGGCGCGGACTATTCCTGCGGCACGCTTGCGCGTCAGTCGCTCGTTCGCCTGATCGCCGGCAAGCCCGTCTCTTGTACCGGCTGGCAGCGTGATCGTTATGGCCGGCTGCTCGGCGACTGCACCGCCGGCGGCAAGGATCTCAACCGCGCGCAGGTCGAGGCGGGCTGGGCGGTTGCCTATGGCGACTTCGAGAGCGAGGAAGCCATCGCCCGCGCGGCAAAGGCCGGCATCTGGGCGGGAACGTTCGATCAGCCGCAGAATTGGCGAGACAGCCATCACGGCGAAGTCGTCGAGAAGAAGCACGGCACACTGGCGTCGATCGGCGATGCCGTGCGCGAGATTTTTCGCTTCTGGTGATGCGCATCCTGGAACTGGAACCGAGGACGAACAGGAGGATGGAATGAAGCTCTTCGACGGTGGCCGGGCGCCCAATCCAAGGCGGGTCCGCGTTTTCCTGGCCGAGAAAGGCATCGAGGTTCCGCAGGTGCCCATCGATATGGGCGCGTTGGAACACAGGCAACAGGCGGTCAGCTCGCGCAACCCCTTGCAGCGTCTGCCGGTGCTGGAGCTCGACGACGGCACCGTCATCACCGAATCCGTCGCCATCTGCCGCTATTTCGAGGAGCTGCATCCCGAACCGGCCCTGTTCGGGCGTGGCGCACTCGGCAAGGCGCAGGTCGAGATGTGGCAGAGGCGGATGGAATTCAATTTGCTCAGCTGCGTCACGCAGGCCTTCCGGCACATCCATCCGGCCATGAAGGAATGGGAAATCCCGCAGGTCCCTGAATGGGGTGAGGCCAACAAGCCGAAGGCCGTGGCGTTCCTCAGGCTGCTGGACGGCGAACTGGGCAGCCGGGAGTTCATCGCCGGTGACAGCTATTCGATCGCCGACATCACCGGCCTGATCGCTGTCGACTTCATGAAGCCGGCACGCATCAAGGTACCGGATGAGTGCGCGAATGTGTTGCGCTGGCATCAAGCCGTTTCCAGCCGGCCGAGCGCATCAGCCTGAGAATGACTGCCGAACTCGAAAACCTCGTCGCCAGGGTCCGCGCCTGCCGCATCTGCGTGGAAAATCCGGCCGGCAAGCCGTTGCCGCATGAGCCGCGACCAGTGCTGCGCCCATCATCCACCGCCCGGATCCTGATCGCCAGCCAGGCGCCCGGCACCAAGGTGCATCTGTCGGGCATGCCGTTCACCGACGCTTCCGGCGACCGCCTGCGCAGCTGGCTTGGCGTGACGAGCGACGAATTCTACGACATCGAAAAATTCGCAATCGTCCCGATGGGCTTCTGCTTTCCCGGCCAGGATGCCAAGGGGGGAGATCTGCCGCCGAGGCGCGAATGCGCGGCGGCCTGGCGCGCACCTTTGATGGCCTCTATGCCACGGATCGATCTGGTGCTGACGATCGGTATCTACGCGCAGTCCTGGCACATGGGTGCGGCGCGCCGGCCCTCACTGACGGAAACGGTCATGGACTGGCGCTCCATCTGGGAGAATTCCATCGGTCCGAAAGTGCTGCCGCTGCCGCATCCCTCGTGGCGCAACACGGGCTGGCTGAAGAAGAATCCGTGGTTTGAAATGGATTTGCTGCCTTTTCTGCGTTCGGAAATCCGCTATCGCCTCGGCTGACCTTTCAGCAAGAAATCACTCGCTTTTTGCCCGATCAGCAGAATTTCTTTCTTGTGAAAGGCCTGGATAAGGCAGAGTATAGGCATTCTATTCCCTTGGGAGCACGATATGGATCGCCTCGATAGAAAAATTCTCCGCCTCTTGCAGGAGGACGCGACACTCGCGGTCGCCGATGTCGCCAAGAAAGTCGGGCTGTCGACGACGCCTTGCTGGAGACGCATCCAGAAGCTCGAGGAAGAGGGCGTCATCAAGCGGCGCGTTGCCATTCTCGACCATGAAAAGGTCAATGTGCGCGTCACCGTCTTCGTGTCGATCCGCACCAATTCGCATAGCCATGAATGGCTGCGGCGTTTCTCGGAAGTCATCCAGGAGTTTCCCGAGGTGGTCGAGTTCTACCGCATGAGCGGCGACGTCGATTATCTCCTGCGCGTCGTGGTGCCCGACATCGCGGCCTATGACGCCTTCTACAAACGGCTGATCGCCAAGATCGAAATCCGTGATGTGTCGTCGTCCTTCGCCATGGAGCAGATCAAGTACACGACCGAAATCCCGCTCGACTACATGGTTCTGGACAAGGAATCGGGTGCCAACGCTGCCTGAGCTGAACGTCACATAAAGTCGTCCCGCTTAGTTCTTCTTTTTGTTGAGGAAACTCCAGGGTGAGTTCACCGGCAGCGTGATCGTATCCGGCACGGTCTCGACGCTCACCACATCTGCCTTGCGCACGCTGTAGCCAGACTGGATGATGCTGACGCCGTCGAGGATGAACAGCTGGCTCTTCTCCATGTCCGGCTTCAGCGCGCCGGTGACCGCTACAGGCTGATAGGCCTCGGACATCTTGTAGGGACGGGCCGGCGTAACCAAGACAATCTGGTTGGGCGGCGGCGTCGGCATGTGACTGCAGGCACCCGTCCAGGGTACCAGCAGGAACTGGTAGACAAGATCACCGTCGCGATCGACCGGCAATGCGTAGCCGGCTAGCTGAATGCTTTTGTCCTGAAGATTGACGGACAGCGTTTCGCCATGGTCGGGCAATTTTGCCGCGATCATCGGCAGCCCGACGTTTTCGGCGGCGGATTGCGTAGCCGGACGCAGATCCTTCCAGAATATGTGCGCAGTCTCGGCCGAGGCATCGGCGGCAGCGGACACAAACAAAGCGGCAGCGAGCGCCAGGGTTGATTTTAGAGGATTGCTCATCGGCCGCTTCCTTTGAGCCTCAAGTAAAGACGCCGCTGCCAAAGACGTCAACGCTCGAGGCGCATCACATGTCGGCAGCCACTTCACATGTCGGCGAGATCCTGACATGGCGGAACGCGCGCCGTCAGCCTTTCCTGGCGGCGATCCGCGCGAGCGTCTTGGCATTGGTCAGCTCCCTTACGGCGTCCTTGCCGATCCAGCGCGCCGTCTTGTCTGCCGACTGCGCCAGTCGTTCGGCGACAGCCAGGGCGGCACCGTGCATGTTCATCGATCGCTTACCGATCGACCGAAGCGCCCAGTTCACGGCTTTCTTCACGAAATTGCGGCTGTCGTTCGCGTGCGTTTCGATGATCGGCAGGAAGGAGAGGAAGGTCGCCCCTGGCTCCTGCTTCCGGTGGACGACAGACCAGGCCATCATGGCGAAGGCCGTGCGCCGAACGAACTCCCGCTCGTCGGCCGCAAACTCGGCGATCAGTTCTTTCCAGGCGTCCGTATCGACAAAGAGATCCGAGACGCCGTCGACGATGTCCCAGGAGTCGAAACTCGCCGCCCATCGTCTTGCATCTCCAGCAGAAAACCGTTTCGGGTCAGCCGTGACGGAGGCAATGAACTGCGCCTCCATGATGCCGCTGTCCCATAGCTCGAAGGCGCGCTCGTGGTTGCGTTTGATCGTCCGCGCGATCTGCCGCTGCATGCCGTGCGAGATGCCAAGTGCACGGTCGATCTTGATGCCGTAGCGCAACATGCCGAGGCGGTTCTGCTCGGATCCGATGGCGCGAAGATGGGCGACGATTTCCGCGGCACTGGATTGAGGCGAGAGCTCTGCCACGGCAGAGACCTATTTTTCGAGACGGGCGAGCAGCGAGGACGTGTCCCAGCGCTTGCCGCCCATCGCCTGCACATCCTTGTAGAACTGGTCGACGAGTGCGGTGACCGGCAGTCTGGCGCCATTGCGGTCGGCCTCGGCCAGGCAGATGCCGAGATCCTTGCGCATCCAGTCGACGGCGAAGCCGAAATCATATTTGCCGGCGTTCATCGTCTTGTGGCGGTTCTCCATCTGCCAGGAGCCCGCGGCGCCCTTGGAAATCACCTCGATCACCTTCTCGATGTCGAGCCCGGCCTTCTTGCCGAAATGGATGCCTTCGGCCAAGCCCTGGACGAGACCGGCTATGGTGATCTGGTTGATCATTTTGGTGAGCTGGCCGGCACCGGCCGACCCCATCAAGCCGACCATGCGGGCAAAAGCGTCGATGACAGGCTTCGCTTTGTCGAAAGCGTCCTGCTCGCCGCCGACCATCACGGTCAGCACGCCGTTCTCGGCGCCGGCCTGGCCGCCCGAGACCGGCGCATCGAGAAACGAAAACCCGCCGGCTAGCGCCGCCGCCGCCAGCTCGCGAGCGACCTCGGCCGAGGCGGTGGTGTTGTCGATGAAGACCGAACCCTTCTTCATCGATTTGAAGGCGCCTTCCGGACCGGTCGTCACCGAACGCAGATCGTCGTCATTGCCGACACAGGAGAACACAAAATCCTTGCCCTCGGCGGCCTGCGCAGGGGTCGCCGCCAGGCTACCGCCATGCTGGCCAACCCATTGCTCGGCCTTGGCCTTGGTGCGGTTGTAGACGGTGACGTCATGGCCGCCCTTGTTCTTCAAGTGTCCGGCCATCGGATAGCCCATCACGCCAAGACCGAGAAATGCCACAGATGCCATGAGCTTGCCCTTCAGAATGGAAACGGAATTTGCTGCGAAAGCTCTAGGCTCTGCGCTCAATTCGTCAAGACGCGTATAGCCTGATCGACTGGTGCAGCCGAATCGAAAATCGTCAGCGTTTCAGGTGAACGGTGATCCGGCGCTCGATCCATTCGACGCCATGCCGCAATATCTCGACCATCACCAGATAGACGAGGGCGACCCAGATATAGGCCTGGATGTCGAACGAGTTGGCGAAGGCGAGCTTGGCATTGCCCATCAGATCGTAGACCGTGATGATGGCGACGATGGCGGACGCCTTGACCATCAGGATCAGTTCGTTGCCATAGGGCCGCAAGGCGACGATCAAGGCTTGCGGCAGGATGATCTTGCGCAACGTCTGCAGCTTATGCAGGCCAAGCGAGGCCGCCCCTTCCCATTGCCCTCTTGGCACGCTCTCTATGGCGCCGCGCAGAATCTCCGCCTGGTAGGCGGCCGTGTTGAGCGCAAAGGCAAAGACGCCGCAATTGAACGCGTCCTTGAAAAAATCCCAGAGGCCGACCGACTGGAGTTCGACGCGGAACGAGCCCAATCCGTAGTAGACCAGATAGGTCTGGACCAGCAGCGGCGTGCCGCGGAAGAAATAGACGTAGCAATAGGCGAGGCCGGACAGGATCCGGTTGCTGGACATGCGCCCGTAAGCGACGGGCACCGACAGGATCGCGCCGAGTACCATCGATATGGAAACCAGCGCCAGCGTGACCCCAAGCCCGCTCAGATAAGCCGGCGCATATTTGGCAAAGAAATCGGGATTCCAGGCAAGGAAGAGATAGCTGACGATGCCGATACCGAACAAAATCCATAGGCCCACCAGCGCGTAACCGGCGATACGCCTGCGCGGCCAGCCGCGCGCCCGTGGCGGCGGACGTTCGACCATGGTGGCCGTGGCGCTCATCGCTGCGCCTCCCGCCGGCCAAGCGAGCGCAGGATCGCATTGGTGGCGAAGGACGACAGGACGGCAAGGCCAAGAAAGACCAGCGAGGCGACGCCGAAGAACAGGAAAGCGTGCTTGGTGACGCGGGCCGCAATGCTGGCATTGCGCAGCGTCTCGGCCAGGCCGACGACCGACACCAGCGACGTGTCCTTGAGCAGGCTGAGCCAGCAGTTCTCCAGTCCGGGAAACGCGATGCGCAACAGCTGCGGCACGATCACCTTGCGCATGGTCAGCCAGTTCGAAAGACCGATGGCGTAGCCGCCCTCATACTGGCCTTTGGGAATGGCGCGGAATGCGGAAAGGAAAACCTCACTGGCATAGGAGGAGAAGATCAGTGCAAGCACGATCATGCCGGCGACAAAGCTGTTCACGTCGATGGTGACGTCAGGCCGGAAATACCTGACGAGATGCTGCAGCAGGATCGGCATGCCGAAAAAGAACAGGAAGAGCGTGACCAGTTCCGGCAGGCCGCGAAAGACCGTGGTGTAGATGTTGGCGGCAAGGCGCAGCGACGGTTCTTCGGACTGCTTGGCGAGTGCAATGAAAAAGCCGATCGTCAATCCGATGGGCAGCGTGGCAAGCGCCAACGCAATGGTGATCAGTGCGCCATAGGCAATATCGTCAAGCCAGCCTTCAGGTCCCCAACTGAGAAGTGTCCATATGCTCTGGGCTGGCATCGACCGGTCTTATCCCCACGGCATTCCCAAGACGAATAGCAAAGACGGCGGGGAAATTCCCCGCCGTCTTGACCTGGCTTATCAGGACTCGGCGCCGTAGACGTCGAACTTGAAATACTTGTCGTTGATTTCCTTGTATTTTCCATTGGCGCGAATGGCGGCGATGGCCGAGTTGAGCTTGTTGACCAGGTCGGTTTCGCCCTTGCGTACGGCAATGCCGGCGCCAGGCCCGAAAATCTCGACCGGCTGCGGCGAAGGTTGGCCGAGGATCTTGCAGCAGGCGCCGTCAGGCGAGTCCAGAAACTGCTGCAGCACGACGATATCGTCCTCGATGGCGTCGAGACGACCATTGGCAAGATCGGCCTGCTCCTCGGGGCTGCTCGGATAGCCCTTCACGGTGCTGTCGGTGTAGGTCTTCGAGGCATAGTTGAAATGCGTGGTGGTGGTGGCGACGCCGATGGTCTTGCCGGCGAGATCTTCCTTGGTCACGCCTTTCAGCGTGCTGTCCTTCGGCACGGCGATCGCCGAGGGCGTGTTGTAGTATTTGTTCGAGAAGTCGACCTTCTCCTTGCGCTCCGGCGTGATCGACATCGAGGCGACGATGGCGTCGAATTTACCGGCCTGGAGGGCTGGAATGATGCCGTCCCAATCCTGGGCGACGAAGGTGCACTTGACCTTCATCTCATCACAAAGCGCCTTGGCGATGTCGATATCGAAGCCCACGAGCTGGCCATCGGCGGTAAGGTTGTTGAAGGGCGGGTAGGCGCCTTCGGTGCCGATCCTCAGGGTCTTTTCCTGGGCCTGGGCGACGCCGAGCGTCAGCAGCGCGGCCGATGCGGCAAGCGCGATACGCAGTGAAATACGCATGATGGTCCTCTCTTTATGGTCCCGGCCGTCGTTCCGAACGGCTCTGTGGGGCGGTGCTTTTGACCGCCCGCTGGCGCGATACTCCCACTCTTTCCAAGAAAAAAGCAACTGCAAAACCATAAAAATGGGCAAGGCTATTCTGCCGTTGCGTCAGCGCTCAAGCAACGAGCCCGGTGGTGCGCTCGATGAAGTCGGCTATCGATTTTGCATCGTCGAGATCGAATACCGGCAGCAGCTCGCCTTCAATGGCAAAATCGGCGGCGACAGCGACGATGTTGGGGTCCTCCGCTGAAAGCGGCGTGCGGTCCTTCGCATCCAGCCGGCGGGTTTCGATCTTGCTGTGGGCTTCGCGCTTGTAGCCTTCGACCAGCACGAGGTCGCAAGGGGCAAGCCGCGACAGGACAGTCTCCAATGTCGGCTCATCCTCGCCGCGCAGCTCGTGCATCAGTGCCCAGCGAACGCCGGAGACGATCGCGACTTCGGTGGCGCCGGCCTGCCGGTGGCGAAAGCTGTCCGCGCCAGGTTTGTCGATGTCGAAGTCATGGTGGGCATGTTTCACCGTCGACACCTTCCAGCCGCGCCGGACCAATTCGCTGACCAACCTCTCGGTCAAAGTCGTCTTGCCGGAATTCTTCCAGCCGGTGATGCCGAAGACACGTCTGTTCATGGCTTGATGCTCTGCAACAGACGCTCGGCAGACACAAGATCGTCCGGCTCGTTGATGTTGAAGAAAGGGTCGATCCCCGCCGATGGCGGAACCGGGAACTCCACCTCGACAAAACCCTGCCGGTCGATGAAAGCCGAAACCCGCCTGATATCTTCATCGACCAGAAAGTGCCGCAAGGCATCGCGGCAGCCGATCGGCCACAGCGCGAAGGTCGGATGCCGCTTGCCGGCCGAGCGGGCAACGGCAATAGAACCGGGGCTTTGATCGGCGGCCCCTGCCAGACGCTCGACAAGGTCCAACGGCAGGAAAGGCGTGTCACCGGCAGCGCTGACGATCGCGTTGCAAGACCTGTTGGCCGCGGCCCATTCGAGGCCGGTCAGGATTCCGGCGAGCGGACCGGCAAAGCCGGGCACGCTGTCGGCAAGCACCGGCAGTCCAAAGCGCAGGAATCGTGCAGGGTCGCCATTGGCGCTGAGCGCCATCGATTCTATTTGCGGGGCGAAGCGCGACACGACCTGGTCAAGCAGGCAGCCATCGCCAAGCGGCAACAGGCTCTTGTCGCCGCCGCCCATCCGCCTCGACTGGCCACCGGCCAGAATAATCCCCGCAATGTCTCGCTTCATGCCACGAAGCCTGTACGCCAGCCGTCGGAAATCACAAGAACCTTCAATGATCTGGCTAGATTCCGTCCGGAACCATGCTTGGCCCCGTGCTTTCGGCGACGATCTTGCGCCGGCCGACGACCCGCTCGCGGTAGAGCGCATAGAGGCCGGAGCCGATGATGATGGTGGCGCCGACGATCATCGGCAGATCGGGAATGTCCGCGAAGATGAACAGGCCAAGCAGGATCGACCAGATCAGGGCCGTGTAGCGGAACGGCGCGATGAAGGAGATATCGCCCGCCCGCATCGCCATGATGATGAACTGGTAGCCGATAATCACCAGCACAGCCGCCAGGGCCAGCAGGGCCGTGCTGTTGCCCGTCATCGGCGTCCAGCCGCCCATTGCCGGCAACAGCGCCGCGCCGACGATTGTCATGGCAAGCGCGGTCGCGGTCGACACCAGCAATGTCGGAATGGCCTTGGGGATCCGCTTGGTGGCGAGATCGCGCACCGCGCAGCAGGCGACGCTGGCCAGCGCCGACAGCGAGTAGACGCTGAACCCTTCGAAGCCCGGCCGCACGATGATCAGCACGCCGGCAAATCCGATGGCGATGGCCAGCCAACGCCGCCAGCCGACAGTCTCGCCAAAGACAAGTGCCGCTCCCATCGTCACCGCCAGCGGCAGCGCCTGCAGCACCGCCGAAACATTGGCGATCGGCAGATGGGCGAGGGCGACGAGGAAACTCACCGTTGCGCCGGCCTCGCTGATCACGCGCAAGGCGACCAGAGGCTGCAGCATCGAGCCCGGGCGGGCGAGAGCGCCGCGCTGCCAGGCCAGCAGGCCGACGAAAAGCGAAGCGAAAGCCCCACGGATCAACATGACCTGCGCCATGTTCATCGATTGCGACGAGTATTTGGTGATGGCGTCGTTGAGGGTGAAGCCGGCCATCGCCACCATCATGAACAACGCGCCGCGAAGATTTGGAGACAGGGGCAAGACGGCTACCGGTTGTGCTAATACATATCGCCCAAAAGTGACCTCAGTTTGGAGAAACGACATGCATAAGAAACAAAGACCTGAAGCGCGTGGCTGAATCCGTTCAAACGCGACGCGCTTCAGGCAGCAAGCCTGTAACAGTCGGGCATGAAACAGCAACAGCAAAGGACTGGGCCACAGCCTTGTTTGTGGCCCGGAATATCGCCTGCGATGGCGAACTTACTTCTTCGGCGTAAGCACCTCAGTGCCATTGCCTTCCTTGCCGGCGATCGTCCAAAGACCGTGCAGCGAACCGTCCGCCGCCACCTTGTAGACGACGAGGCCAATGTCCTTGTCCATGACATAGCCGGCGGAGAAGGCATCATCGTTGCGCATGCAGATGCCGTCGGAAGATGAGCCACCAGTTTCCCAATGGATCGCGCAGGTCGTCCCGCTGGTCAGCGTGATGGTGGCTTCGCCGCCATAGGCCGAGCCGTCGAAATTGGTGCCGGCAACCGTATAAGTGCCGCCGATCGACTGCGCCGCCGCGGGCACGGCCGCGAGGCCAAGCAGTGCCAGAGAAAGAACGAGTTTGCGCATGGTGTATCCCCCTGTGAGCGAAGAGCAGCTTTCAGGGGAAGGCTAGGCTGGAACAGACTGGCCGTAAATCCGGCTGCGGTTCGCGAACAAGACTTTTTCTGGGTGTGATCCGAAACCGTCATGGCCCTTTGAGACTGCCGGCGATGGCGCCGACCAGCGGATCGTATTTCGACTTCAGCGCCGGCGGGTAGTCGACCCAGACCGTGCGGATGATACCGTCTTTCCCAAACAGGCGTCGCTCGTAAAAGATCTTCCCATTCTTCAGGCCTGACAGCGCGGCCCAGTCCTTTCCGGCCTTGCTGTAGGTGACCTTGTAGCCCGGCTCCTTGCTCGCCTTCTCCGCCGCGACAAAGCCTTTCGGTGTGTCGTCGTCGACGTTGAGGATGCCCGAGCAGATCAGACTGGCGCCATCGGCGCTCAGCCATTGCTGTCCGTCGCCATTGTCGGGCTCCGGCTGGCGATCGGTGAAGACGTCGTCGGGAAAGGTGCAGACAGTGCCGAAGCGATCGTTCACATAGGTGAATGGCGCGGCAACCGCACTGGTTGCTGCCATTGTCGCAATGACCAGGAATGAAGAGTGCAGCCGCATGCTCGCCTCGAAGTCATGATCCCGAAGCGATATTGCATGAATTTCACGGAAAGATCAGCCGCCAGTGACGCTCATGTGGCGCGACACCGATGGGCGGCTGGTGCGGCGGTCGATGATGAAGTCATGGCCCTTGGGCTTGCGGCCGATGGCTTCGTCTATTGCTTCGGCGACCAGCTCGTTGCCTTCCGAGGCGCGCAAGGGCGCGCGCAGATCGGCGGCATCTTCCTGGCCGAGACACATATAGAGGGTGCCGGTGCAGGTCAGCCGGACGCGGTTGCAGCTCTCACAGAAATTATGCGTCATCGGCGTGATGAAGCCGAGCCGTCCGCCGGTCTCGGCGACCTGGACATAGCGCGCCGGGCCGCCGGTCTTGAAGGGAATGTCGGTCAGCGTGAACTGGCGTTCGAGCGACGCGCGCAGCAGCGACAGCGGCAAATACTGGTCGGTGCGGTCGGCATCGATCTCGCCCATTGGCATGGTTTCGATGACCGTCAGGTCCATGCCGCGGCCATGCGCCCAGCGCATCATCTCGGGCAGCTCGGCGTCGTTGAAATCCTTCAACGCCACTGCGTTGAGCTTGACCTTGAGCCCGGCCGCCTGTGCGGCATCGATGCCTTGCATGACCTTGTCGAGATGGCCCCAGCGGGTGATCTTGTGGAATTTGTCGGCATCGAGCGTATCGAGCGAGACGTTGATGCGCCTGACGCCGCAATCGGCGAGTTCGGCGGCAAAGCGCGACAGCTGCGAGCCGTTGGTGGTCAGCGTCAGTTCTTCAAGCGCGCCGCTTTCGAGATGCCGCGACAGCTGGCGCACCAGATGCATGATGTTCTTGCGCACCAGCGGCTCACCGCCGGTCAGCCGCAATCGCCTGACGCCTTTTTCGATGAAAACCGTGCACAGCCGGTCGAGCTCTTCCAGCGACAGCAGGTCCTTCTTAGGCAGGAAGGCCATGTCCTCGGCCATGCAATAGGTGCAGCGGAAATCGCAGCGGTCGGTAACCGACACGCGGAGATAGCTGATCGTGCGGCCGAAAGGATCAATCATGTCCATGCTTCAAGCACTTCCCGTGGCCGTGAACGGCTTCGTTATATAGCGCTATGTGATACGATCCGGCCTGCTGTTCAAGATAGCGCCTCTCGATCTTTGGTAACATCTCTCAGCCGACATCGCATGTCGTCGGTCTCATCAGACCTTTTCCCGTTTGGCGAAGCGGCGTAGGGAAGGGCGGATGACACGGGATCGAACAGCATGACCGCACCGAAAGAACTCAGGGTTTCCAAGGACCGCAAACTTCTGTCCGTCACCTTTCCCGACCACCATCCGTTCGAACTGCCGGCGGAACTGCTGCGCGTCGCCTCGCCATCGGCCGAAGTGCAGGGCCATTCACCGGATCAGCGGGTGACGGTCCCCGGCAAGCGCAATGTGGCGATCCTGAAGATCGAGCCGGTCGGCAACTACGCCGTGCGCATCACCTTCGACGATTTCCACGACACCGGCATTTTCACCTGGAATTACCTGCATACGCTCGGCCACGAGAAGGATGCGCGCTGGGAAGCCTATCTCGCGGAGCTTGCGGAAAAGGGCCTTAGCCGGGACCGCTAGATTGATTCCTCTCGCTGTCGTCAAAACGTCATCGAGATGGCGTAGCGCCGGCAAAGGTTTGGAGGCGAAAACATGTCCGTCATCACCACGGTCGAGCAGCTCGAGGCACTCTATGGCGTTCCAGGCGAGGCCTCGCTGGTCAAGGAACTCGACCACATCATTCCCGAATATGCCACCTTCATCGAAGCCTCGCCCTTTGTCGCGCTGGCGACCAGCGGGCCGGAGGGGCTGGACTGTTCGCCGCGCGGCGATCTCGCCGGCTTCGTGCGCATCCATGATCCGAAAACGCTGATGATGCCGGACCGTCGCGGCAACAACCGCGCCGATTCGCTGAAAAACATCATCCGCGACCCACGCGTCGGCCTGCTGTTCCTGGTGCCGGGCTCCGGTACGACGCTGCGCGTCAATGGCCGCGCCTACATCACAACGGATACAGCGCTGTGCGCGTCATTTGCGGTGGACGGCAAGGCGGCGCGATCGGTAACCGTCGTCGACATCGATGCGGTCTATTTCCAATGCGCCCGGGCCATCGTCCGCTCCGAGCTCTGGAACCCGGCAAGGCATGTCGAGCCGAAGTCGCTGCCGACGCCCGGACAGATCCTGGAAATCACCAGCCGCAAGAACATCGACGGCGAAACCTACGACAAGGAATGGCCGGAACGGGCGAAGAAGACGATGTGGTAGGGTTGGGCTGAAGGGCGCTCAAGCCTCATTGAGCACATCATAGATCTTGCGCATCTGCTCGCCGATCATGTCGCATTGCTCCGGCGTCGACTGGCTCATCGCCTTCTCGATCAGCGCCATATGCACTTTCAGCGCCTGCATCAGCAGCGCCTCGCCGGCCTCGGTGAGCGCGAGCCGCAGGATGCGCTTGTCCTTCTCGTCGCCTTCGCGACGCAGCAGGCCACGCGCTTCCAGCTGCGGCAACAGCATGGTGATGTTGGAGCGGCCGACGAGCAGCTTGCGGGCAAGATCGTGCTGCGACATTCCGGGGTGGCGATAGAGGTTCATCAGCACGTCGAGCTGCGCCGGCTTCAAATCGAGCGGCGCAAGTTTCACCGCCAGCGTGCGCTCAAGCACATGGCAGGCGCGCGCCACCGCGACCCAGTTGCGGAAACGCGGGTTGTCCCAAGGCAGCTCTTGTTTATTGTTCATCTTTGAACTATTATGTTCATGCTTGAACGTATGGATGGATTCTCACTATGGCATCATTCGGGCTGAAGGTCATCCGGGGCGTGTTCGGTGCGGCAGAGCGTGTCGCGCCGCGGCTCAGCGGACGCGCGGCGTTCGAATTGTTCTGCCGCACCCCGAATGTCAAGGCGCTCAGCGATGGCGAGCGCCGCGCTGTCGAGCGTGCGACGGGGTTCATGACCGAGGCGCGTCATCACCGGCTGAAGACCGCGACCGGCTGCGTCATGGTGCACGAGTTCCGGCCCGAGCCGGGCAGGGCGGCCGTCGGCACGGTGCTCGTCGTCCATGGCTGGCGCTCGCGCACCGAATATATGCGCGCCTTGATCGAAGGCTATCGCGCCGCCGGCTACAGGGTCGTTTCGCTCGACCTGCCTGGCCACGGCCAGTCGCAGGGCCGGCGCCTGAACATGGTCAATGCGGTGGATGCGGTGCGGGTTGCCGGCGAATGGTTCGGCCCGTTCGCGGCGGCGGTTGGCCATTCCTTCGGCGGCGCCGTCGCCGCCAATGCCATCGCCGGTTCGGTCAAGAACATCCCGCCGCTGGCGGCGGGACGCCTGGTGCTGATCGCGGCGCCAAGTTCCCTGCCGGCGATCTTTGCCGACTTCAGTCATATGTTGAATGTCGGCCCGCGCTCGCAAGCCGCCATGGCGGACCGGGTCGAGCATCTTTCCGGCCGGCCGCTGCACGAATTCACCGGCGACCGCCAGCTCGCCCAGGCACCGGTGCCGACCCTGGTCATCCACGCGCCGGACGACCGCGAAGTCTCGGCCGATCACGCAAGGCGCTATGCCGGTGCCGGCGGCCATGTGCGGCTCTACTGGGCCGACGGGCTTGGCCATCGCCGCATTCTTGCCGACAAGGGCGTGGTCGAACGCGCGGTCGGCTTCGTGACGCATCGCGAGCCATTGCTGCTGCATTGAGCGGCGGTCGAGATTATTTCTTCTGCTCGCCGGGTTCGACCGGCAGTCCGGCGGCCTTCCAGGCGGTGTAGCCGCCGAGGATGTGCTTGACCGGCGAAAGCCCCATGTCCTGCGCCGTCTTTGTGGCCAGGGCAGAGCGCCAGCCGCCGGCGCAGAAGAACACGAAGCTCTTTCCCGAGGCGAAGAACGGCTTGTGGTAAGGGCTTTCGGGGTCGATCCAGAATTCCAGCATGCCGCGCGTGACATGCTTGGCGCCCGGAATCCGGCCGTCGCGTTCCACTTCGCGTGGATCGCGCAGATCGACGAAGATGGTGTCTTCATCGTCGAGCAGCCCGGCCGCTTCCTCCGGCGAAACCACCTCGATCACGGCATTCGCCTCGTCCAGCAGCTCGCGATAACCCTTTTTCACGCTCTCGTCCCTCCCGGCCTTGCTGGCGGATTTCGAGCACACCAGCCGGCGTTTGTCACGCCGCGTTGCCGCCGGCCAACGTCTGCCAGGCAGCCATGGCCCCGGCAACCGTCGCCAGCAGGGCAGCGTGCAAGGCGCCGTCTCGCGCCTGGATCGACATGCCGTGCTGGACCGTGGCGAAGAAGGTCGCGGCAGCGCTCGCGTCGAAATCCGCCGGCAATTCGCCTTCGGCAATACCGCGCTCCAGACGTTTTTGCAGGGCGGTGTGGTTTTCGGCACGACGGCGGCGCAGATCGTCGCAGATGGCGCCGCGGCTCGAATCCTGATGCAGTGCGCCCAGCGTGATCAGGCAGCCCTGCGGGCGATCGCTCTGCGCATAGGCTTTCGCCGTCAGGCACAGGAATTGTTCGATCGCCTGCCGCGCGGTCGGAGCCTCGTCCAATGCCAGCCAGATGTCGGCACCCTCGGTGTGCGAGTAAAAATCCGTCGCCTCCAGGAACAGCGCCTCCTTGCTGCCGAAGGCAGCGTAGAGGCTGGGCGAGTTGATGCCCATGGCGGCGGTCAGTTCGCTCATCGATGCACCTTCGTAACCACGCGCCCAAAACACCTGCATCGCGCAACGCAGGGCTGCGGTTCGATCGAAGGTGCGGGGACGGCCTCGTTCCGACATGACGCTCTTTCTGTGTTGATCGATACATAATTCAGTTGACGCCAGCGGGCAAGGCTGACAGATATTTATGTATCGATCATTACATAAAAGGAGAATTCGATGTCTTCCAGCAGATTGAACGGCAAGGCCGCGCTCGTCACCGGCGGCAGTCGCGGCATCGGCGCAGCGATTGCGCGGAGGCTGGCGGCCGATGGCGCCAGCGTCGCGCTGACCTATGTGCATGGCGAGGAACAGGCCCGCGCTGTCGTCGCCGAGATCGAGGCCAAGGGCGGCCGCGCCATCGCGATCAAAGCCGACAACCGCGATGCGGTCGCCCTAGACAAGGCAGTCGACGACGCCGTAACCGCCTTTGGCCGGCTCGACATCCTGGTCAACAGCGCCGGCATCTGGCGCGCCGCCCCAATCGACACGCTGTCGCTCGCCGATTTCGACGAGACCATGGAGGTCAATCTCCGGGCCCCATTCATCGCTTCCAAGGCCGCGGCCGCCCATATGGGTGAGGGCGGCAGCATCATCTCGATCGGCAGCAACCTTGCCGAGCGGGCGACCGACGGCAGCCTCACGGCCTATTCAGCCAGCAAGGCGGCGCTGGTCGGCCTGACCAAGGCGCTGGCGCGTGACCTCGGCCCGCGCGGCATCACCGCCAATGTCGTCCACCCCGGTTCGACCGACACCGACATGAACCCGGCCGACGGCCCGCATGCCGAGCATCAGCGCCGGAAGATGGCAACGCCGCGCTTCGGCAAGGCCGACGACATTGCCGGCATGGTCGCCTGGCTCGCAGGCCCGGAAGGCCGCTTCGTCACCGGCGCTGCCCTGACCATCGACGGCGGCGCCAACGCCTGATCCCGCGGGGATTTCCGGCTGGGGCGGAACCACCCTCCGCTCCAGCCGTCACGATCTTGTGAAACCGTTCTGCAACAGGCTTTCCAAAATTTATGAAAGCTTAACGAAATCGGTATGAATCAGTATAGTCGCGCCTTACATCCGCCATGCGGTGAGCGGGACGATCGAGCGTGCGGAACGGGAACCGGTTGCGGCCGGAGCGGGTGATTCATGAAATTCCTCGGAAACAAAGCAACCGTGATGCCGCTGATGGCAATCACGGCGACGCTGGCTTTCGGTGTACCCCAGGCAGGCGCGCAGGGGCTCTTCGACATGCTTTTCGGCGGCGGCGTCAGGCATGCGCCGAAAGGCGAGTTTCCGCCCCCGCCACCGAAGAACAAGCCAAAGCCGAAAGTGTCCGGTGGCGGCGGCGGCAATGTGAAGATCAGCAGCCCGTCCTACTACACCTACAAGGCCGACCGGCTGGTTCGCGTCGACTTCTCGGCATTGGCCGCGACGCCGGCGCCGGCGACACCGCAGGACGCCGCCTTCGTCCCGTCGGCTACGGGTGCCGCGTTTCGTGATGCGGTTGCCAGCTTGGGCGACTACGAACTCTTAGCCGAGCCCGACATCGCCAAGGCGCTGATCGCGTACTACTCGGCCAATCCGGATTTCATCTGGATAAGCGGAACCAGCCTCAACAGCCGTGCGCAGGATGCGGTGCGGGTGCTTGGCGAGGCTTCAAGCTATGGCCTCACGCCCGCCGACTATACGGTCGAAGTGCCCGCTGCCGGCGCATCGACGACCGATGCCAATGCGCAACTGAAAGAACTCGTCCGTTTCGAGATGGCGCTTTCGGCGCGTGTGCTGCGCTATGCCCACGACGCCCAGAACGGCCGCGTCGATCCCAACCGCATGACCGGCTATTATGATTTCCCGGCCAAGCCGCTCGATCTGCAAGGCGTGCTGAAAACGCTGGCGCATACCCAGCAGGTGCGCACCTATCTCGAATCGCGGCACCCGCAGAATGCGGAATACCAGGCGCTGCGCGTCGAACTGGAAGCGCTGCAGGCCAGTGCGGAAAACGAAATCGTCGTCGACCCCAAACTGTTGTTGAAGCCGGGCGAAACCAGCCCCGAACTGCCGAAGCTGCTGACCCTGATCGCGCGCAATCTCGATGACGAGATGGGCGGCGCCTATGGCGAGGTCCTGTCCAGGCTGGCCACCAGCGAAGTTTATGATCCGGAACTGATCCCGGTCATCAAGGCCGTGCAGCAAAAGGCAGGCATGAAGGGCGACGGCGTCATCGGCCCGCGCACCGTCGCGTCGCTGGCCGGAACATCCAAGGCCGACAAGTTGCTGAAGGTGGAAGTGGCGCTGGAGGAACTGCGCTGGCTGCCCTCCGATCTCGGCAGCCCGCGCGTCTTCATCAACCAGCCGGCCTTCACCGCGAGCTACATCGACAATGGCGAGGAAAAGCTCAAGACGCGTGCCGTCATTGGCCGGACCACCAACCAGACCTCCTTCTTCTACGACCAGATCAAGCAGGTCGATTTCCATCCCTATTGGGGCGTGCCCCAGTCGATCATCGTCAACGAGATGCTGCCGAGATTGCGCAACGATCCGGGCTATCTCGACCGGGCCGGCTATGAGGTGACGGATTCGCGCGGCAAGCGCATTCCTTCGTCGGCGGTCAACTGGGGCGCCTATGGCTCGAACATCCCATACAGCGTGCGCCAGCAGCCGAGCGAGGCCAACGCGCTGGGCGAGTTGAAGATCCTGTTCCCCAACAAGCATGCGATCTACATGCACGACACGCCGCAGAAATCGTTCTTCCAGCGCGATATGCGCGCGCTCAGCCATGGCTGCGTGCGGCTGCAGGACCCGCGCGGCATGGCGGCGGCGGTGCTTGGCACCTCCGTGGACTATATCGCCGAGAAGCTGAAGCACGGCCACGCGACCGAGAACGTGACACGCACGATCCCGGTCTATGTCGCCTATTTCACCGCATGGCCCGATCTGTCGGGCAAGGTCGAATATTTCGGCGACGTCTACGACCGCGACTCGCGGCTGAAGCAGGCCCTGGATGCCACGGAGGCGGTTCGCTCGCCTTCGAGTTGATTTAGCGCTCGAACAGTGGCCGTCGGAAGCCGGCGTCGCGCCCGGCGATCAGCCAATAGAGCAACCCGGCGACAAGGCCGGCAGCGGCAATGATGCCGATGTCGACCCAACGCTCCGGGTCCATGTCCTCCGGTGCGCTCGGCCAGATCAGGGCGAAGCCGCCGACTGCGGCGCCAGCGCCGAAAACCATGTGCAGCAGGACATTGCGCAGCGAGAAGAACTCTGCGATCAGCGCGAAGATCAACGTTTGCAGCGCGGTCACCACGATCGTCAGGAAATAGACGAACATGCCGAGCGGCGGCACCAGCAGCACCGCGATCGGCGAAACACCCATGACGTCGAAATAGTTGGGCGCATTGGGCAAGGAACTGAGCACGCCATAGATCACCGCCACGGCGATCAGGCCGACCAGCACCGATACGAAGTAGCCGGCCAACATCATCAATATGCGCTTCATCACGTGCTTTGCCGTCGCCATCCCCATCCCCCAATGCGGCGCCCGGAGCTATTCCAGGAAACGACAGTCAGCCATCAAAGCACGACTGACGCAAGGGGAGGCGCCCGCGCCAGGGCGATCGCCGAAGTTGGCGCCGGGAGCCTGTGACGCAGCCGAGAACGAATTCGCGTCGGAGCGTCCCTATTTCGGCTCTGCCGTCACAGGATCGTAGGTGATTTCGACCTTCGCCTTGTCCGCCGTGTAATAGGTGACGGTGTAGGCGCCGCTGTCCCAGTCGACCTCGTCCACATAGCGAAAGCCGTCGCGCTGCTCGACCTTGGCGATGATCTCCGACAGCTTCTTGGCATTGGGCGGCGGCAGCGGCTTGTCGTCCGCGGCCAAGGCCGGCGCGACGAAGAAAAGAACGGCGACGCTGGTCGCCAGCAGAAATCTGGACATGGCTTTCCCTCAAGTTTCGTCGGGGAGAAACTCGCTGGCGTACCGGTTTGTTCCGCGGGTGGAATGCGTGCCGATTCAGTCCACCGGTTTGCAGCTGCCCGAACGAGGGGCCGCTGCCCGCTTGACTTACGCGGCGCGTCGTTGAGCGGGGTGGAGACCTGAACGGGTTCGGCGAGGGTCGACGGCGGTCACGATGCTGTGGTGGTGATCGCAATAGACGCGATCCGCCGAAGTTGGCCCGGCACAAAAACGATAACCGCCGGGTACCGACCGGTCTTCGCTTACCGGGAAGCGGCACTGATAGACGCCTAGCTGAATGAGGGGGACGTCTTTCGAAATTGGTCTGACATTTTCAGGCATGGTTTTTCAGGTTCCTGGTTCATAGCCATTGCCGGCTGACGGCCGCTATGCGACCGCGTCAAGCGAGCTTCTCTCGTTTGGAGGGCTGTGGATCACCATATGGTGTCGATCGCAGCGTCAATGAAGGCCGAAACCCCGCTTTCGCAAGCCAATCCTTGCGACTTAAGGCCACACTGGCTGCTGGGCGGGCGAGCTACGGGAGCGAGTACATTTTGTCAGCAGACAGTGCGGTCGCGTCCAGGAGCATCTCTTCGAACCGTTGCGCCGGTGCTATGGTGTGCCTGCATGATCAGACAGCAGGGATATGAGGCATGCCCGAAATCACACGCCGTACACTTCTTGCGTTCACCGCCGTGGCCTCGGTTGTTGAACCGACATTTGCCGAAGCGGAAGGGGCCTCACCCGAATTGCGGGCGCTGATCGGAGCCCATGAAGCCAGCTATGTCGGGCTTCACAGGGTTGTTCATCAAGCGGGCAGCAGCAGCCACGATCGCAAGAGGGCAGACCGGATTGAACAGGAAGCATTGCTTGCCATCTGCTCCTATCCTGCGATCAGCCGAGGCGACCGCCGGGCCAAGGCCGATTACCTGTTGACCGCCGAGGCTCGGGGCGAACTCGACCTGGAAGAGCACATGCAGGCCATCCTGCACGCGATGAAGCGCTGATCGCGGCTCGACCGGCGTAGGGCAGAGTTTGGCCCCATCGACAGGAGTTCATGCGCGGCGACTATCTCGCCGCCTTCCATTGCTGCGACTACGCATCTTTGGCTAACGGACGAAGCGGTCAGCGACCTGTCGGGCAAGTGGCGCTCGATGAAGCCCGGCCCATGGAGCAAGCCCGAGCGCTGAGCCGGAACAACGCTATACGGTCTTTTGCGCCGACGACCGCATCGAGGGTGTCGTTTTGGGATCGCGAACAGATGAAGGTCCAAAACGGCTCCGACGTCTGCCCGTTCCAGAGATATGCGAGCTACAGCAGCGCGTGGAATTCGCCCAGAAGAATTTTTGGCGGGCAAGGGGCGGGGTGTAGTTGCTAGGCATTTTGGGGTGCGGCGTTCAGGAAGGCCGATGGTGGGCGATGCAGGGATTGAACCTGCGACCCCACCCGTGTGAAGGGTGTGCTCTCCCGCTGAGCTAATCGCCCGCTCGTTGCCCGAAGGCCAAGCGAGCCGCGATATAAGGGAGGCGGGTGCGGGAAGTCAAGGCGCTGTCCGGCGTTCTGACACGGATCGGTTTTGCTGTGCTTTGCGCCCTGTCTCCGGCCGCCTTCCAGTCAGTTTCCGGCAGCGGCAATCAGCCTTTGCGCCAGGTCGAGCGTCAGGGCGTCGAAATGCGAAATGACAGCCGACGGTTCGAATTCGCGCACATGGCGGTCGGTGTAGCCGAAATCGACCGCCACCACCGGAATGCCGGCGGCTTTCGCCGTGTCGATGTCGGTTTGCGAATCGCCGACCATCAGGGCGCGGTGAGGGTCGCCGCCGGCCAGCTTTATGGTCTCGATCAAATGGCGCGGGTCGGGTTTGCGGAAGGCGAACGTGTCCTGGCCCGCGATGGCCGCGAAATGTTTGGTCAGGCCGAGCGCCTCGATCAGCGCCAGCGAGTTGGCTTCGTATTTGTTGGTGCAGATGGCGAGGGTATAGCCGGCCTCCTCGAAGCGCGCGATCGCCTCGACGACACCGGGGTAGGGGCGTGACTTGCCGGGGATGTTGAGCGTGTAGTGGTCGAGGAAAAGTTTCAGCAGCCGGTCGTGCTCCTCGACGGCAAGCGATCGCTGATGGGCGGCGTGCGCCCGCTCGATCATCACCCGGCCGCCGTGACCGACAAAGCGCCTGAAGCCGGCTTCGTCGACCGCCGCGATCTCGCTGGCGGCCAGGCTGTGGTTGAGGCTGTCGAGCAGGTCCGGCGCTGTGTCGATCAGCGTACCGTCGAGGTCGAACACGATGATCGGTCGGGTCATGGTCTGTCCTGGGGCAAGTTTCTACAGGGGCAGGCGATAAAGGCTGCGGCGCGTCAAGGCAAGCGCTGGGCCAGCTCGTTCAGGCGGGGCCTGCTTATCAGGCCGGGCATTCGCAGCGGGCCCGTCCGATATGAAAAAACCCGCTTCGACGGCGGGTTGTTGGCGCAAATCAGCACCATAGGCAAAAATGTAGCATAGCTGCACTCACCCGTCAAGGAAATAATTCCTACACTGAGCATCACCTGGAGAAGCGCCGTCCAGGGCTTTGACCGGACCGGCAAAAATGCTACGAGCCCGGCAGCGAATTTCCGGGGCAATAACCGACATGGATGCAAGGCAGTTGAAGGTCGAAGCCGCGCGGGCAGCACTCGCCCATGTAAGCGACGGCATGCGGCTTGGCATCGGCACCGGCACCACGGCCGAGGAGTTCGTGCGGCTGCTTGCCGAAAAGGTTGCAACCGGCATGACCGTCATCGGCGTACCGACTTCGGAGCGCACCGCGTTGCTCTGCCGCGAGCTTGGCGTGCCGCTGTCGACGCTGGAGGAAACGCCAGAGCTGGATCTCACCGTCGACGGCGCCGACGAAGTCGACCCGGAACTGACCCTGGTCAAGGGCGGCGGCGGCGCGCTGCTGCGCGAGAAGATCGTCGCCGCGGCGTCCCAGCGCATGATCGTCATCGCCGACCGCTCCAAGATGGTCGAGACGCTCGGCCGTTTTCCCCTGCCGATCGAAGTCAATCCGTTCGGCCTGCGCGCCACTGAAATCGCGGTTGCCGCAGCGGCTGAAAAGCTCGGTCTTTCCGGACCGGTCACATTGAGGATGACGGGCGGGCAGGCTTTTGTTACAGACGGCGGCCATTTTATCCTCGATGCATCTTTTGGCCGCATTCCGGATACAAGAGCGCTTTCGAATGCTCTCCACGCCATTCCGGGCGTGGTCGAGCATGGTCTTTTCATCGGGCTGGCTTCAGCGGCCATCATCGCCGGCGGCGACGGTATCCAAACCGTCCATGCTGCCCGAAAACCAGGGAGTTCTACCGATCATGACGTTGCATAACCGGGTTCGCAGCCTTTCCGTCCTTCTGGCGGCCTCGGCCGTTTTCGCCTTCTCGTCGCCGGCGTTTTCGCAGGATGTCACGGAAGCGCACCTGAAGGCCGCCCGCGCGGCGGTCGCTGCGATCCACGCGACCGACCCGTTCGACAACATCCTGCCGCAGGCAGCCGCGGCGCTCGAATCGCAGCTGATCCAGAAGAACCCGGACATGCAGGAACTGATCGGCAAGACCATCAACGAGAAGGCTCTGGCGCTGGCCTCGCGCCGTGCCGACCTCGAGAAGGAAGCCGCACTCGCCTACGCGAAAGTGTTCTCCGAAAAGGAACTGACCGACATCGCCGCCTTCTACAATTCCGATTCGGGCAAGAAGCTGCTCGATAGCGGCCCGACGGTGACCCGCGAATTGGTCAAGGCAGCCGACATCTGGCAGAACGGCCTCGGCCGCGATCTCGCCCAGCAGGTCGGCGAAACGCTGGCCG
The DNA here is from genome assembly GCF_020165455.1 of Mesorhizobium sp. BR1-1-3. Taxonomy (NCBI): domain Bacteria; kingdom Pseudomonadati; phylum Pseudomonadota; class Alphaproteobacteria; order Hyphomicrobiales; family Phyllobacteriaceae; genus Mesorhizobium; species Mesorhizobium sp. BR1-1-3. The sequence goes on along the minus strand of NZ_JAIUIC010000005.1, from coordinate 221,718 downwards.
CTGCCGCCAAGGCAAAGGCGCAGGCAGCACCTGCCGCGCCCGCCGACGGAGCCGCCGCTCCGGCCGATGGCGCAGCGCCCGCCGATGGTGCGGCCCCCGCGGACAACAACTGACGCGCATTTTCAAATGGCCTTGCGGCCTACTGCGAAAGCCCGGCCTGTCCGGGCTTTTCTTTTGCCGTTTTGCGGCCTACCTGTCTGACACATTTCTGAAGCCTGGGAGCCGCGTCATGGCCGGTTACGACTACGATCTTTTCGTCATCGGCGGCGGCTCGGGCGGGGTGAGGGCGGCCCGCGTCGCCGCGGCACTCGGCAAGCGTGTCGGCATCGCCGAGGAATACCGCTATGGCGGCACCTGCGTCATCCGCGGCTGCGTGCCGAAAAAGCTCTACGTCTATGCCTCGCAATTTCCCGAGCACTTCGCCGACGCCGCCGGCTATGGCTGGACGGTGCCGGAAGCCAGTTTCGACTGGCAGACGCTGGTCGCCAACAAGGATCGCGAGATCAGCCGGCTGGAGGCGATCTACGTCAGGAACGTCGAGGGCGCCGGCGGCGAGACCTTCCACTCGCGCGCCATGATCGTCGATCCGCATGTCGTGCATCTCCTGGGTGAGGATCGCACCGTCACAGCAGACCAGATCCTGATTGCCACCGGCGGCCGCCCGGCGGCGCATCCGGCGCTGCCCGGCCACGAACATTGCATCTTTTCCAACGAAGCTTTCGACCTCAAGGAGTTGCCCAGGGCGATCATGATCGAGGGCGGCGGTTACATCGCCGTCGAGTTCGCCAACATTTTTCACGGTCTCGGCGTCGACACGACGCTGGTCTATCGCGGCAAGGAGATCCTCAGCCGGTTCGACATGGACCTGCGGTGCATGCTGCACGAAACCATGGAAAAGAAGGGGATAAGGATCCTTTGCCATTCCGTGTCCGAATGGATCCGCAAGCGGCCGGACGGCCGGCTCGACGCGCTGGTCAGCGGCGGCGAGGTGCTGACCGTCGACCAGGTGATGCTGGCCATCGGCCGCATTCCCAACACCGAGAATATGGGCCTGGAAGGCATCGGACTGGAGATGACCAAGACCGGCGCCATCGCCGTCGACCAATATTCCCGCACCAATGTCGACAACATCTGGGCAATCGGCGACGTCACCAACCGCGTGCAGTTGACGCCGGTGGCGATCCATGAGGCGATGTGCTTCATCGAAACCGCCTTCAAGGGAAATCCGACCGCTCCCGATCACGAGACGATCGCGACCGCCGTCTTTTCACAGCCCGAGATCGGCACTGTCGGCCTGTCGGAGGACGACGCCGTCAAACGCTTTTCCGACATCGAGATCTACCGCGCCACATTCCGGCCGATGCGGCACACCCTGTCCGGGCGCGACGAGAAGATGCTGATAAAGCTGGTGGTCGATGGCGCGTCGAAGAAAGTGCTTGGCGCCCACATATTGGGGCCGGACGCCGGCGAGATGGCGCAGCTTCTCGGCATCCCGCTGAAGGCCGGCCTGACCAAGGACGATTTCGACCGTACGATGGCCGTGCATCCGACAGCGGCGGAAGAACTGGTCACCATGTACAAGCCGACCTATCGCGTGAAGGACGGCGAGCGGGTCGATTGACGGCAAATCCTGGTTGAGGAACTCCGCCGCGGCAAGGTCATGCCACGGCGGAGATGGTTGCTACAGAAGCGTGCCGCGCAGGATCACCAGCGCCACCGAGAAATAGATCACCAGCCCGGTGACATCGACCAGCGTGGCAACGAACGGCGCCGATGCGCTGGCCGGGTCGAAGCCGATGCGCTTCAAGGCGAACGGCAGCATCGACCCCGACAGCGAACCGAAGGTGACGATGCCGACCAGTGCAGCACCCACCGTGGTGGCGATCAGCGGCCAGTGCGGGCCATAGTCGTAGAAGCCCATATACTGCCAGAGCGCGATGCGGCAGACGCCGACCACACCGAGCATGGCGCCCAGCACCAGGCCGGTGGGCAGCTCGCGCAGCGCCACCCGCCACCAGTCGCCAAGGCCGATCTCGCGCAAGGCCAGCGCGCGGATGACCAGCGAGGTCGCCTGCGAGCCGGAATTGCCGCCGGAGCTCATGATCAGCGGGATGAACAGCGTCAGCACGATCGCCTTCTCCAGCTCGCCCTCATAGCTCTGCATGGCGTTGGCCGTCAGCATCTCCGAGATGAACAGCGCGCACAGCCAGCCGCCGCGTTTCCTGATCATGGCGAGGAAGCTCATCTTCATGTACGGCTCGTCCAGCGCCTCCATGCCGCCGAAACGGTGCACGTCCTCGGTCGTCTCCGCGATCATCGTGTCGATGATGTCGTCGATGGTGACGATGCCGAGGATCTTGCCATGGTCGACGACCGGAACGGCGAGCAGATCGTATTTGGAGATCGTCTGCGCCAGCGTTTCGCGATCGGTCAGCGGGCCGACCGTCACCGGAAGATGATCCGGCGCCACCGTCATGATCGAATCGTCCGGCTCACCGGTGATCAGCCGGCGCAGGCCCGTCGAGCGCACAAGCAGGTGCGTTTGCGGATCGACGATATAGATCGCATAGACGGTCTCGCGCGTCCGCTCCACCTTGCGGATGTAGTCGAGCGTTTGCCCGACGCTCCAGTCCGAGGGCACGCTGACGAACTCCGTCGTCATGATCGATGCGGCACTGCCTTCGGGATAGCCGAGGATGGAGAGCAGCGTTGCGCGCAGCGGCGGCGCAAGTCCGCCAAGCAGCTCGGAACGCGCCGGCTCTTCCAGCTCGCGCAGGATGTCGGCTGCCCGGTCGACCGACATGGCGGTGAGCAGCTTGCCCGCCTTGGCGCGCGGCAGCGCCTCCATGCGTTCCGGCGCGCCGTCGAGTTCCGGCTGATCGAAGATCTCGACCAGACGTTCGAACGTCACTTCACAGAGCAGTTCCGTCGCGGTCTCTCGAGGCTCCCTGTTCAGGGCCTCGACAATGTCGGCGACGTGATCGTTGGCTAGGATACGGGCAATCGCGACGGCCTCGTCGCTTGCCACCGTGGTAAATTCGTTCATGGCTCACTCCTTGCCGTCCGGCAGGACATGAACCATGTGAGGTCACGTCAGGGCGGACGGCTGTTGCGTTCGACTGTGACTGTCGCCAGGCATGGCGCGGTGACCTTTCCGCTTGCGGGTTCGCGTTTGATTGTCTGCAAGCGGGCGCAACATAGGAGCGCGCCTTGCCGTGTCAATCGCGGTGAGGAGGGAAAATGCCGACGAGCGGGCAAGATCGCGAGACTGTGATCACCGGCCGCCGTTCGACCAGGCAGACCGGGGTGGAATAACCGTTATTTCTGCTTCAGCCGGCGCGAGAAGCGCAGCCACTTGTCTTCGACCGGCCTTGGGACCGGCCTTGGCTGCACCAGAATGGTGGTGAGTTCGGCGGGCAGGGTCGGAACCAGCGGCTTCTTGGTGGCGACGCCGTCGGCGATCGCGACGATGCTGTGATAGAATTCGCTGCCCGTCATCGATCTCGGCGCCACCGCCTCGTGCATGACGCTGATCACCGTGACATCGGGGCAGTTGTCCTTGATGGCCTGGTGGAAGGCGACCTTGCCATCGGGGTCGAGCGCGCCGGTCGCCTCGTCGAGGAACAGCAATCCCGGCTGCTGCAGCACGATGCGAGCCACCACCAGCTTCTGTTTCTGGCCGCCCGACAGCACCTGGTCCCAGCTTTTGCCTTCGCGGCTTTCGTCGGCCATGTGCTCGATGAAGTCGCCGAGCCCCGCCTTGTGCAGCGCCGACGCCACCTGCGCGTCGCCATGGTCGTGCTCGGAGCCGGGCAGGCAGACCAGTTGCTTCAGCGACACAGGCTGCAGCTTGACCTCCTGGGCGGCATAGAAACTCTTGACGCCTTCGGGAAAGACGATGGTGCCGCGGCCATATGGCCACAGACCATTGATCGCCTTGATCAGCGAGGTTTTGCCGCAGCCGGACTCGCCCTTCAGGAAAGTCCATTCGCCGCGCCGGAAGCGCAGATTGGCGGCGCTGAGAAAGGGCGTCGCGTCCTCGCCCTGATGCGCCAGTTCGAGCTTCTGGATGGTCAGGCCGAAAACCGGGTTCTGGCTGGCATAGTGGAAGTCGGAGCGGCCGGTCTGGCTGTAGAATTCCTGCGGATGCTGGACATTCTCGATCGCATTGGCCAGCTCGGTGACACGCTGGCTGTTGGCGCGCAACGTGGCGATGGCGGGCATGACGTGGATGAACCAGGAACACTGGCCGATCAGCGAATTGACCAGTTCGGAGCCGGTTATGTAGCCCTTGAGGTCGAGACCGTTGTGGATGAACGGCACCAGGCCCGGTCCGTAGGCGACAATGCGGGCACCGATGAAATTGTAGATCAGCTCGAACGACATGTAGACGGTGTTAACGATGTTCAGCCGCGTCCAGGTGCCGTCGATGTCGACATAAAGCCGGCCATGCATGGTCCTTTGCACGCCTTCGCCCTGAGACGCCGCGACATGGAAGGAGCGGCGCAGGAATGTCGTCAGCTCGCCGCGATAGCTGCCCTCGGCCTGCTGCATCCTGACGTTGAGGCGCTCGAGCAGGCCGCCGAGCTTGACCGCGATCCAAGTGTTCAGCGGCACGTAGGTGGCGACGGCCAGGAAGGCGAGGATGGCGCTGCCATAGCTGCCGAGGAATTCCAGCCCCTTCACCTCGACGGAGTTTTCGAGCAGCTTCTGGCCGACGAAATAGAGCGATGTGGCAACGCCAAGCACGCCCATGGCGAGCCCGATGGCGCCACCGGTCATGTCCTTGATGGATTCCTGGACGCGCTGGTCGATGTTGTCGGGGGCCGGTGCGCCGCTGCCGGTCGACGCGTGCTGGGCATGGAAATGCGTATGATTGCCGTCCAGCAGCGCTTCATTGAAGCGGCTGTCCAGCCAACCGCGCCATTTGCGGTGCAACGTCGCCGAGACAAGATTGCGGATGCCGGTGAAGCCAGCGTCCTTGAGTACGACCAGCAGCACGAGGACGCCGGCATTGACCAAAAGCGAGCGAAGCGGCGTGGTGTTGGCGGCGTCATGGAAGAAGGCGATGGAATTGACCAGTTCGCCCGAGGCTTCGGCGAACCAGACACCGGCCTTGCTGGACAACGCCGTGAGCAGCGCGATCACCAGCGTCAGCGTCCAGGCTTCCTTCCAGCGGTCGGAAACCCAGTAGGCCCGCATCAGGCCCCAGAAGCTGTGCATCGACGACACCGGCGTCAGAAGCGATCGCCCTGCGGCATCGCGAGGTGTCTTTTCCGGTACTGACTCTTGCGATGGTCTACCGACCCGAATCACTATCCCGCCCAAACCTTTTTTCTTTTGTTACGGATGGTAACACCAATTGATCATTTTCCATTAATTTAAAACCGGGCCGACCGGATTGCCCCGACAGCCGTTGCCGTGAGGCAACAGATTACATGCTGAAATATAGCGACAACGGTCGACAAAAATCCGGATATTGCTTTTAATTTCATGTGCTTGATATATCGAGGCGTGGCGCTGGCACGGCTTCCCCTAGGGAAGGCTTTCACACGGTTTCGTGAACTCGAAATCGTATCGAGCGACCGGTTTTCTTACTGTGGACGGCTCAAAGAGCTCGAAAATCTGCGGCTCGTGACTCGCCAGGATTGCCGTGGTCGTCCCTGCCGGGGGCAGGAATTGACGAGAGAATCGGTCGAGCGGCGCGTTCCGTCTTGTCGGATCGGCTGAGGGACTGCGTTTGACAATTCATCCGCCTGGGATTGAACCTTGCCCGGCATCGGCGACACTCATGCATGTCCGGTTCTTCAACGAGGAAGCTCCCAATGCTTGCACGCGCGGCCGCAATCCTGTCCCTCTTTGCCTTTGTACCTTTGGCGCATGCCAGCGAGCAAAGCATTCCGGCCAGCGCCGAGGGCCAGATCGAGTTAAACACGCCGTCCGGCAACATCGGCTGCATCTACACGCCCAAAGGCGGCACCGGCACCTATAAGCCGAGGGATGGCGGCCCGGAGCTGAGCTGCTCGCGCGTCGAGCCGAGCTACCTTACGATTATCCTGGGTCCGAAGGGGCCAGCAACGCTGATCAAGAACCCAGGCGAGCAGGGCTGCTGCAGCGATGTCGACAAGCTTGGCTACGGCAACAGCTGGAGCGCCGGGCCGTTCTCGTGCCAGTCGTCAACCAAGGGACTGACCTGCACGGCCACGAACGGCCATGGATTTTTCATCAGCAAGGCCAAAGCGATGGTGAAGTAACGTTTGCTGCCGTCGCGGTGAGGAGAGGGCGGTCGGCTCAGCCGGCCTTTTCCAGTTCGCCTCGCGCCTTGGCAGCCGCCACCTGGCGAATGGCATCGGCCAGCGTATCGGCATCCTGCGCGCCCATGACGGCGTATTTGTCCTCGAGCAGGAAGCACGGCACGCCAGAAATGCCCATGCGAGACGCGGTGGCGATCTCGGTGCGCACCGCCTCGACATCGGCCTCGGTCGGCAAAAGCGAGGCGACCACGGACGCATCCATGCCGGCCTCGCGCGCGGCTTCGACCAGCACGGCATGGTCGCCGATGTCAGCGCCTTCCTCGAAATTCAGCTGGAACAGCCGCCGTACAAGCCTGTTCTGAATGGCTTCGCCGGCGGCCCCTGCCCAGCGGATCAGCCGGTGCGCATCCAGCGTATTCGGCGCCACCTTGATGGCGTCGAAGGCAAAGGAAATGTCTTCCGCTTCGCCCAGCGGCTCGATGCGGGCGTGAATCTCGCGGATACGCTCGTCGCTGCCGAATTTTGCCAGCATGTATTCGCGCCGGTCCTTGCCTTCGGGCGGAATGGTCGGATCGAGCTGGAACGGCCGCCAGCGGACATGCACGTCGACATCGCCGACGGCGGCGATTGCCCTGTCGAGCCGCTTCTGGCCGATGAAGCACCAGGGGCAGACGACATCGGACACCACATCGACGGTGATGGCGTTCAATTCGCTCATCTCGATCTCCTGATCCCTCAGTTGGGTTTGCGCCACCATGTTGGCAGTTGATACCCGAATATGGGCGTCTTTTGCGGATGTTCCAGGTAGTTCCAGTAGGCGATCCATTGCTGCGTGTTGTACTGCATCGGCACCATGTAGTTGCCGGAGATCAGCAGCCGGTCGAGAACGCGAACGGCGGCAACATAATCCTCCTTGGAGCGGGCGCGCAGCATCGCCTCGATTGCCGCGTCCACAGCCGGATCGGCGACGCCGGCGAGATTGAACGAGCCTTCCGTCCGGGCGGCAGTCGAACTCCAGCGCCCGCTCTGCTCGATGCCGGGTGACAACGAATTGTTGAAGCCGCTCGATCCGACCAAGACCTCGAAATCGAAGCGCTGCTTGCGCGACTGGATCTGATCGCCGTCGAGGCTGCGAATGGTGAGATTGATGCCGATCTTCTCCAGCGTGCGCTGATAGATGCCGGCAAGGCGCTCCTCGTCCTGCGAAGCGGTCAGGATCTCAAAGCCGAAGGGTTTGCCTTCGGGATCGAGCATCGTTCCGTTCTGCACGTGGTAGCCGACACTTTTCAGCAGATCGAAAGCTGCCTTCAAGACGCGCCGATCCTGGCCCGATCCGTCGGTCACCGGCGGCCGCCATGTGCCGTCCATGACATCGGCCGGCACGCGGCCGGGGTAGGGCGCCAGAAGCGCTTTCTCCCTGTCGTCGGCCGGATGGCCGAGCGCGGAAAGCTCGGAATTCTGCCAGTAACTCATCGTGCGCGTGTATTTGCCGCCGAACAGGTTCTTGTTGGCCCATTCGAAGTCGTAGAGCATGCCGAGCGCACGCCGCACGACCGGGTTGGCGAATTTCGGCAACCGCGTGTTGAACAGGAAACCGGTCACCACCGGCGGAATGCCGGTGTCGAAGGTTTCGGCGATCACGTCGCCCTTGTGGAAGGCCGGAAAATCGAGATCGCGCTCGCGCTTCACCGGATCGCTGTCGTCATCGATGGCGCAGAGGCCTTTCTTGAACGCTTCGAGCTTGGCGTTGGCGTTGAGGAAATACTCGATGGTGATCTGGTCGTAATTGTCGAAACCGCGCTTGGCGGGGACATCCTTGCCCCAATAGTCCGGGTTGCGCTTGAAGACGATGCGCTGGCCTGGCTGCACCTGCGCGATCGTATACGGACCGCTGCCGATCACCGGCTTGAGCGTCGTCCTGTCGAAGGTCTCCTTGTCAAAGGCGTGCTTCGGGATGATCGGGGTCAGTGCGATAATCAGCGGGAATTCGCGATCGGCCTTGTCGTTGAAGGTGAAGCGCACGCTGTGGTCGCCGGTCTTTTCGAGCTTGGCGACCCTGGCCATGCGGTCGCTGTAAGGCGGGCGGCCTTTGTCGGTGTAGACATCATAACTGAACAGCACGTCCTCCGGCGTCACCGGCTGACCGTCCGACCATTTGGCCTTCGGATTGAGATGGAACTCGATGCTCTTGCGCTCCGGATCCATGTCGGCGCTGTCGGCCAACAAACCGTAGAGCGTGAAAGCCTCGTCGGCATTGCGCTGCATCAACGGCTCGAAGACCAGATTGCCGAAGATCGTATCCATCATGCCGCGCGCCGTGGTGCGCAGGCTCTTGAGGATGAAAGGGTTGAGATTGTCGAAGCTACCGACGACGCAATAGGTGATCGAGCCACCCTTCGGCGCGTCGGGATTGACGTAGTTGAAATGCGTATAGTCGGGCGGCAGCGCCGGCTCGCCCTGCATGGCGATGGCGTGCTTCGGCTCCGAGGCGGCCGGCTGATGCGAAAGGGCGAGAAACGATATCGCGGTGATCAGCCAAACAAGAACGCGGCCCATGACCGTCTCCTTACTGGGCGGCTTGATGATTCGGACTGCACCCTAGCATGGCGCCACCGCGCTCCGGCCAGATACATCAGCCCAAATCGCACGGCCCAAATCGCACGGCCAAGAATCGCAGGCGCCGGGCTGGATTCGGCCTCGCTTGCAGTGTAACACGCCCTCCGAAGTCATTCTGTTGCCTCATTTCGGCAACAGGTAGCTGGACCACACGGCACGAAGAAGCCGGTCCCGGGATCATTTGAGAGGAAGTGCACGACATGACGAGCCTGAACAGCAACGCGTACCGCCTGTCGGTCATGGCCGCTGGCGTGGTCGGCTTTCTCGGCGCAGGACTTCCCGCCGCTTCCGCACAGCAGCAGCAGCAGATTCCGCAAGGCTGGTTCAAGGCCTGCACCAAGCAGGAAGATGTCGACATCTGCAACGTCCAGAACATCACCACTGCCGGCAATGGCCAGCTGGTCACCGGCGTCAGCCTGATCGAGCTCAAGGGCAAGGTGAACCGCAAGGTGTTCCAGGTGACGGTTCCGACCGGCCGTCTGGTGCCTCCCGGCATCGGCCTGCAGATCGACACCGGCAAGGCGCAGAAGCTCGACTATGTGATCTGCTTCCCGGATCGTTGCGTGGCCGAAGTGCCGCTGACCGATCAGCTCGTCGCGGCATTCAAGAAAGGCCAGGCGATCACGCTGACTTCGGTCAATTTCCAGAACCAGCCCAATCCGATCAAGATCGCCCTGCAGGGCTTCAGCGGCGCCTATGACGGCCCGGCGCTGCAGCAGTCGGACATCGAGGACAGGCAGAAGAAGCTTCAGGACTTCGTCGCCAAGAACAACCAGGATTTCGCCAAGAAGCTCAAGGAAGAGCAGGACAAGGCGAAGACCGCCAACTGATCGGCCGATATCGCCGAGCCAACAAAAAAGCGGGGTTCATGCCCCGCTTTTTTTGTGACTGTCTTCCAGCAGGCTAATGCCTGGACTGCCGCTTCTGTTGGTAGCCGCCGTCCGGCTTCTTGTCGAACATTTCCTTGATCTGCGGATGCCGGACCGGCTCGCCCGACTGGTCCTCGAGCAGGTTCTGCTCGGAGACGTAGGCGATGTATTCGGTCTCCGAATTCTCGGCGAGCAGATGGTAGAAAGGCTGATCCTTGCGCGGCCGAACGTCGGCGGGGATGGCTTCGTACCACTCGTCCGTGTTGGCGAATTGCGGGTCGACGTCGAAAATGATGCCCCTGAATGGAAACAGCCGGTGGCGAACCACCTGTCCGATTGCGAATTTGGCTGTTTTCATCGTACTCACCACTGAATTCCTTGAGCTTATTTGGCGCAGACCGCGCATCAATTCAATCCCGAGGCGCTTGACGCCCTATTAAGCAACGGGCTAGCCCGGCGCCAGGGTTTCGGACCAGCATAAAAATGTCTGACGTCATCGGTCTTGTTCTTCCGTTCTTCGGCTTGATTTTTGTCGGGTTTCTGGTGGCGCGCATCACCAGGCAGCCGCTGGAGGCGCTCGGCTGGATGAACACGTTCATCGTCTATGTCGCGCTGCCGGCACTTTTCTTCCAACTGCTTGCCAAGACGCCGTTCGAAGACCTGACGGAATGGCGCTTCATCTTCGGCTCGGTCGTCTCGACCTTCATGATATTTTCCTTGATGTTCATGGGGTCGGTCCTGACCTCGCGCGGCGAGATAGCGCAATCGACAATCAAGGCGCTCGCGGCCGCCTATGGCAATATCGGCTATATGGGACCGGGCCTGGCATTGCTGGCCTTCGGCGAGGAGGCGGCTGTGCCGGTCGCCTTGATCTTCTGTTTCGAGAACATCATGCATTTCGCCATCGCGCCCATGATGATGGCGCTGTCGGGCGACGAGAAGACCACTCCTCTCCGGCTTGCGCTGGGTGTGGTGCGCAAGATCGTGCTGCACCCGTTCATCATCGCAACCGCCCTGGGTGTCGGCGCCGCCTATATCGGCTTTCGACCGCCCGTGCCGGTGGAGCGATTTCTAGAATATCTTTCCCGTGCGGCCGCACCTTGCGCGCTGTTTGCCATGGGCGTCACGCTGGCGCTCGCGGCGCTGAAGCTGATCCTGCACCCGTTGCTCTGTTATGTCGTGCTGAGCTGGATCGGCAATTTCTCTGAGACATGGGTCTTCTCGGCGGTGCTTCTGGCCGCATTGCCGACCGCCACGAACGTCTTCGTCATCGCCCAGCAGTATGGCGTCTGGGTACAGCGAGCGTCGGCCAGTGTGCTGATCACAACCTGCCTGTCGGTCGTGACCGTTACCGGGCTGCTCTACCTGATCCGGCACAATATCCTAGCGCCGGACCTGTTTCCCTAACCCGCCGGCAAGCGCGGCAAAACCGCTGCCGGGACGAAGCCCCTCGCGCATGAAAAAAGCCCGAAGCGGCGCGAAGCCTCCGAGCACGCCGAGCCCGGCAACGCGGGCCATCTGCGCCGGCAGCATGTCGGAAAGCAGCGACATGTTGAGCAGGTTGACCGCGCTGCTGCGCGCCAGAATGTCGGGGCGGCGCTTGAAATCGTAGGCTGCAAGCGCCTTGGCTGCGCCCGGATCGGATTGATTTTCACAAGCGATTCCAATTAGATCGTCGACATCTCTGATGCCGAGGTTGAGGCCTTGCGCACCAATCGGCGGAAACACATGGGCGGCTTCGCCGACCAGCGCCACCCGATCCCTTGCGAAACGCAGCGGCGTCACCGCCGATAGCGGGTAGATCTGCCGGCCCGGCTCGACAGCCACCCGGCCCAGCATCGACTGCATCTGCTGTTCGACCCGCTGAGAAAGTGTCGCATCGTCCAGCGCGGCGAGCTCGGTCGCGGTCTCGGGCTTGACCACCCAGACCAGGCTGGAGCGATTGCCGGGCAGCGGGACCTGCGTGAACGGACCGGTCTCGGTGTGGAATTCGGTCGAGGTGAAGGCGTGGTCGCCGCTATGGCCGAAATTGAGGACGAGAGCTGCCTGCGGATAGGAGCGGGCCGAAGTCGAGATGCCGGCTGCCTGGCGCGCCGGTGACAACCGCCCATCGGCGGCGACCGCCAGCGCTGCGTCGACCGTGCTGCCGTCGGTCAGGACGGCACGGACGTGCTCGGCATCGAGATGCCAGTTCGCCACCATCGACCTCAGCCAGTCGATGCCGGCATGCGCGGCAACGGCGCCGGCGAGTGCCGGGGTGAGGACGCTGTTGGGAAGGTTCAGCCCGAATTCATCCTCGTCGATCTCGCTGGCACGGAAGGTGACGACCGGGCTGCGGATCAGCCGGCTGGTGGCGTCGACGATACGCATCACTTTCAGAGGCGCCGCCTTGGATACGACGGCTTCGAGCACGCCGAGCCGGTCGAGCACTTTCAAGGCAGGGTTCATCAGGGCCGTCGTGCGACCATCGGGGGCGGTGGCCTCCGGCCCGACCAGTGTCACCGGGAAACCTTCGGCGGCAAAACCCAGTGCCGCGATCAGCCCTGCCGGCCCCGTGCCGGCAACCAGTATCCGCGCAGTTTGCTGATGCTCCAAGATCGGCTTCCGGCTTGCAATGCGAGGCGGTCCACCCGACCTGCCGTTCGATCAGCATATAGGTCAGATCATGCCGCTTGATCAACGCGGCGATTCGGCCCATTCGGATGTCATGACCGGCCAGCAGGACGACTTCAGCCATCTCGACCGCGCCGGCCGCGCCATGGCCGGCATCGCGCGCAATCCCCGGGTCACGGTAAACGTCGTTGTCGGCGCTTGCATCCTGCTTGCATGGCTGTCTCTTGCGGCGATGGCAATCCGCGGGGCTGAAACAGGGATTGCGGGCGTCGGCGCCCCTGGCGACACGATCCTTCGCAGCCTGCCGCAACTGCCGCTGCCCTATTTCCTGGAACGGTTCTTTGTGCTGTGCCTCTCACCGGTGCCTTTGGACGCAGGTCTCGGCTTGCGGGCCGGCGCGCTCGTTTCGATGTGGTTCCTGATGGCGATCGCGACGATGCTGCCTTCGGCGGCGCCGATGATACGCACCTATTGCGAGATCGCTGACACGGCACGCATCAAGGGCGAACCGGTCGTTCACCCGCTGCTGCTGGTCGCCGGCTATCTCAGCGTCTGGCTCGCCGCTTCAATTGCGTTCGCGGCGCTGACCTTGGCCGTCCATGCATTCGCTTCGTCAGCCGGGATGCTCGATCCGGTCGTCGGCATTGCCGGTGCGCTCGCTCTGCTGATTGCCGGCCTCTACCAGTTCAGCGGCCTGAAGGAAGCTTGCCTTAAGAAATGCAAGAACCCGTTCTCGATCCTTTTCGCGAGCTGGAGCGCAAGGCCCCTTAACATCTTTCGGCTCGGTGTCGCGCAAGGTCTGTGGTGTCTGGGCTGCTGCTGGGCCTTGATGCTGGTGATGTTCGCCGTTGGCGTCATGAACGTTTTCTGGATGGCGTTGATCGGCCTGTTCACCCTGATCGAAAAACAAACGGCCAGCAGGGTTCCAACCCGGCTGGCCGGTGCGATACTGCTTGTCTGGGCAGCCGCGCTGCTAGTAGTCTCGCTGTGAGTGGGGGAAAATCGATGGCAGACCAGAGCTGGGCGATGAAGGGAGAGCTCGTACTCTCCTGCAATTGCACGGTTTTTTGCCCTTGCGTGCTCTCGCTTGGCAATCATCCGCCGACCGAAGGCTATTGCCAGACATGGGCCGGGTTTCGCATCGATGCCGGCCATTTCGGTGAGGTCGATCTGTCCGGGCTCAATCTTGGGCTGATCATGGAAATCCCAGGCTATATGAGCCGCGGCAACTGGACCGCGGGCCTGTTCATCGACAGCCGCGCCTCTGTCTATGCGGTCAAGGCGCTGACAAAGATCTTCACGGGCAAGGCAGGTGGAACCACATCGCTGCTCTCAATCCTCGTCGGCAAATTCCTCGGTGTCGAGCAGGTGCCGATCACCTATGAGACGCGTGACAAAACGCGTATCTTCCAGATACCCAGGATTATCGACGGAGCGGTCACACCCATCCAAGGCAAGGACCGTGACAAGGATACGGTGATCAGCAATTCGGAATACTGGATCGCGCCCGAGATCATCGTGGCCAGGTCCGACAAGAGCAAGATGCGGGCTTTTGGCCGCAACTGGAATTTCGCCGGCCGTTCGGCCGAAATCTGCAAGCTGGATTGGCGGGGCCCGTGAGCAAGAACACAACGGCCAGGAATTTGGCAGCACGAAAAGCCGCCAAAAAGATCACGGACCGGATTCCGCGCCCGAAGAAGAAGGTCACCTGGCCGCAGGCGAGGGCGTTCTCCGTCCACCTTTTGACCGCCTCGGGGTCGTTCCTGGCCTTCCTGTCGCTCGTGGCGGCAAGTGAAGAGCGCTGGACCGCAATGTTCTGGTGGCTCGGGCTGGCCCTGTTCGTCGACGGCATCGATGGGCCGATCGCCAGAAAACTCGAGGTCAAGGAGATCCTGCCGACATGGTCGGGCGAACTGCTCGACAACATCATCGACTACGTGACCTACGTGCTGATCCCGGCCTTCGCGCTCTATCAGCGCGGCTTCATGGGCGAGGGCCTGTCATTCCTGTCGGCGGCGATCATCGTCGTTTCCAGCGCCATCTACTATGCCGACACCGGCATGAAGACGAAGGAGAATTTCTTCAAGGGATTCCCGGTGGTCTGGAACATGGTGGTGTTCACCCTGTTCGTCATCGAGCCCGGACAATGGGTTTCGTTCGCGGTGGTGGTGGTGGCCGGCGTCCTGACTTTCGTGCCGATCAACTTCATCCACCCGGTGCGGGTGGTGCGGCTGCGGCGCATCAACCTTGGGATGACCCTGTTGTGGTGCGCTTTCGGCGCGCTTGCCCTGGCCCAAGCGGCGCTCGCCGCCTTCTACGATCAGATCGGCGTGCTGGGCGAGCAGGTCAGCACCTTCACCAAGATCGGCATCACCATCACCGGGCTTTATCTTGCCTGCATCGGTGGCATCATGCAGTTCTTTCCCAATCTCGGTGCCAAAAAGGCCTGATCGGCCACTCCCACAGGGAGCCTGGCCCCACAAGCCTAGCCCACAGGAAGCCTAGCAATGTCCAAAGCGATCCGCATTCATGCCAATGGCGGCCCGGAAGTTCTGACCTATGAGGACACTGATCCCGGCCAGCCGGGATCCGGGCAGATCCTGGTCCGGCACACCGCGATCGGCCTCAATTTCATCGATGTCTACCATCGCTCCGGTCTCTATCCGCCACCCGGCGGCTTCCCGCTCGTGCCAGGCAGCGAAGCCGCCGGCGTGGTGCTGGAGGTCGGCCATGGCGTCGACTGGCTGAATCCGGGCGATCGCATCGCCTATGCCGTGACGACGGGGGCTTACGCGCAAGAACGCGTCATCGATGCCAGCCACGTGGTCAAGGTTCCGGATGGCATCAGCGACGAACAGGCCGCAGCGATGATGCTGAAGGGCATGACCGCGGAATATCTGCTGCGGCGGACGTTCAAGGTGAAGGCCGGCGACACGATCCTGTTCCATGCCGCTGCAGGCGGCGTCGGCCTGATCCTCGGCCAATGGGCAAAACATCTCGGCGCCACCGTCATCGGCACCGCCAGCTCGTCCGACAAGATCGAGCTCGCCAGGGCGCATGGTTTCGATCACGTCATCAACTACAAGGAACAAGATTTCGTCGCCGGCGTCGCCGCCATCACCGGCGGCAAAAAATGCGATGTCGTCTACGATTCGGTCGGCAACGACACGTTTCCGGCTTCGCTCGACTGCCTGCGGCCGCTCGGCATGTTCGTCAGCTTTGGCCAGTCCTCGGGACCTATACCGCCGTTCAGCATGTCGTTGCTGGCACAGAAGGGCTCGTTGTTCGCAACAAGGCCGACACTGTTCGTCTACAACGCAAAACGCGAGGACCTCGACGCTTCTGCTGCCGCCCTGTTCGAGGTCGTGCTCAGCGGCGCGGTCGAGATCCAGATCAACCAGCGCTACGCGTTGAAGGACGCCGGCAAGGCGCATTCCGACCTCGAGGGCCGCAGGACCACAGGGACGACCATTCTCATCCCTTAGTTCGTTCTGCCTTGCTATCCCTTGAATTTCCGCTGAAATTCTTGAAGCTCTTTCAAGACGTGTGCCGCTTTCCGATGAGAGCCGGCCGCGCCTACCATGCCTGCGGGAACACAGAACATGTCTGGCTAACCAGATGGGAGGCACTGTGAGTGCAAATCAGGACGGCACGAACCTGCTTGAGGTGCGTGGCCTCACCAAGATATTCGGCACGCTGACGGCGTGCGATCATATCGATCTCGACATCGCCAGGGGTGAGATCCACGCCTTGCTCGGCGAAAACGGCGCCGGCAAGTCGACGCTGGTCAAGATGCTGTTCGGCTCGCTGGAGCCCAATGCCGGCGAGATCTTCTGGAACGGTCAGGCCGTCAGGATTTCCAGCCCGGGCGTCGCGAAAAAGCTCGGCATCGGCATGGTGTTCCAGCATTTTTCGCTGTTCGAGGCGCTGACCGCGGCCGAAAACATCGCGCTGTCGCTGGACGACGGCTCGCCGATCAGCAGCATCGCTGCGAAGGCGAGGGCGCTTTCCTTCAGCTATGGCCTGCCGCTCGATCCTGAATCGCTGGTCGGCGACCTGTCGGTGGGCGAGCGCCAGCGCATCGAAATCATCCGCTGCCTGCTGCAGACGCCGCAGCTCATCATCCTGGACGAACCGACCTCGGTGTTGACGCCGCAGGAAGCCGACAAGCTGTTCGAGACACTGGAGCGCCTGCGCTCGGAAGGCAAATCCATCCTCTACATCTCGCACCGGCTCGAAGAGGTCAAACGCATCTGCGACCGCGCCACCGTGCTGCGCCACGGCAAGGTGGTCGGCCATTGCAATCCGCGTGAGGAAACAGCCTCTTCGCTGGCGCGAATGATGGTCGGCAACGAGGTGCAGGCCGTGGTGCGCGCGCCGGTCGAGGGCATCGACAAGGCGCAGCCGCTGCTCGAAATCCGCAATCTCAGCCGCAAACCGGCAACGCCGTTCTCGATCCCGCTCAGGGGCATCAACCTGAACGTCCGCGCCGGCGAGGTGATCGGCATCGCCGGCGTCGCCGGCAATGGTCAGGGCGAGTTCTTCGAATCCGTTTCAGGCGAAGTGCTGCAGCAGGATGCCGCCTCGGTGCGCATTCGCGGCAAGGATTCGGGAAGCCTCACCATCACCGGACGGCGCCTGCTGGGCGCTGCTTTCGTGCCGGAGGAGCGCCTCGGCCACGGTGCCGCACCGCGCATGAAGCTTTCCGAAAACCTGCTGCTGTCGCGCCATGCCACCGACGGCAAGGCGTTCGTCGGTTCCGGCGGAATGGTCAAGAGCGCCGCCATCCAGGCCGCGTCCCAACGCATCATCGAGGCGATGGACGTGCGCAAGAGCGCGCCGGATCCGGAGGCCGCGGCTCTTTCGGGCGGCAATCTGCAGAAATTCATCGTCGGCCGCGAACTCGACCGCCGGCCAAGCGTCATGGTGGTGAACCAGCCGACCTGGGGCGTCGATGCGGGCGCTGCCGCCCACATCCGCCAGGCCTTGATCGAGTTGTCGCGCAGCGGATCGGCGGTGCTGGTGATCAGCCAGGATCTCGACGAGCTGTTCGAGATCTCGGATGCGATCGCCGTCATGCACAATGGCGAGTTGTCGAAGCCGATACCGATCGCCGAGGCGACCTTCGAGAAGGTCGGCTTGCTGATGGGTGGCGCCGAACCCGGTCACGCCGAACACACGTTGGAGACGGCATGATGCGCCTCGAACTCGTCAAACGCCCGCAGCGTTCCATGCTGTTTTCGGCCCTGTCGCCGTTCATCGCCTTCGCGCTGACCATCATTGCCGGGGCCGTCATGTTCGCGCTGCTCGGCGTCAATCCGCTGACTGCGTTCAACATCTATTTCATCGAGCCGATCAGCCAAGTCTGGCAGTTGCATGAGCTGGCGATCAAGGCCGCGCCGCTCATCCTGATCGCCGTCGGCCTGTCGGTTTGCTACAAGGCCAACATCTGGAACATCGGCGCCGAAGGCCAGTTCATCCTCGGCGGCATCGTTGGCTCGATGCTTCCAGTACTGTTTCCGCAGTTCGAAGGCCCGCTGGTGCTGCCGTTGATGCTGTTGCTCGGCATGGTCGGAGGTGCGGCCTATGCGGCGATCCCGGCTCTGCTCAAGACGCGCTTCGGCACCAACGAGATCCTGACCAGCCTGATGCTGGTCTATGTCGCGCAACTTTTCCTTGACTGGCTGGTGCGCGGCCCCTGGCGCGATCCGCAGGGCCATGGCTTCCCGCAGACCATCCAGTTCAACGATTCGGCCGTGTTGCCGGAACTGATGCCGGATGCCGGACGGGCAAACTGGGGTTTTGTCTTCGCGCTGGTCGCCGCGGTGCTGGTCTGGATCCTGATGAGCCGCATGCTGAAAGGTTTCGAGGTGCGCGTGCTGGGCTCGAGCCCGCGGGCAGGACGCTTCGCCGGCTTCGGCCTCAACCGGATGGTGTTCTTCGCCTTCCTGCTGTCGGGCGCGCTGGCGGGACTTGCCGGCATCTCGGAGGTCTCGGGCGCCATCGGCCAGCTGCAGCCCGTCATTTCGCCCGGCTACGGCTTCACCGCCATCATCGTGGCGTTCCTCGGCCGTCTCAACCCGCTTGGCATCGTTGCCGCCGGACTGGTGCTGGCACTGACCTATCTCGGCGGCGAAGCAGTGCAGAGCGCGCTCGGCATCTCCGACAAGGTGGCGCGGGTGTTCCAGGGCATGCTTTTGTTCTTCGTGCTCGGCTGCGACACGCTCATCCATTACCGCATACGCCTGGTCGGCCTGGCGCTGACCAAACCGGAAGGCGTGGCCAAACTCGAAGCCGCACCGAAGCTGAAGGAAGCCCGTTGATGGACATCACCGTAAACATCCTTCTGACCATCGCCACCGCGGCAACGCCGCTGCTGATCGCGGCAATCGGTGAGCTGGTGGTCGAGCGCTCCGGCGTACTCAATCTCGGCGTCGAAGGCATGATGATCATGGGCGCCGTCGGCGGCTTCGGCGCAACCTATCTCACCGGATCGCCCTGGATCGGCCTTTTGGCGGCCATTGCCATGGGCGCGGTGTTCTCGCTGCTGTTTGCCGTCATGACGCTGTCGCTGGCCACCAATCAGGTGGCGACCGGCCTGTCGCTGACGCTGCTCGGCCTTGGCCTGTCCGGCATGATGGGCACCAGCTTCGTCGGCCAGCCCGGCGAAAGGCTGCCCAACCTCGACATTCCCGGCCTGACGGAAATCCCTGTGGTCGGCAGGCTGCTGTTTGGCCAGGATCCGATCTTCTACATCTCGATCGCACTGACCGCCGCCGTCATGTGGTTCCTGTTCAAGACCCGCACCGGGCTGACGCTGCGTTCGATCGGCGACAGCCACACCTCGGCGCATGCGCTTGGCATCAAGGTCATCCGCTACCGATACCTCGCGGTCATCTTCGGCGGCGCCTGTGCCGGTCTCGCCGGCGGCCATCTCTCGCTGGTCTACACGCCGCAATGGGTGGAGAACATGAGCGCCGGCCGCGGCTGGATCGCGCTGGCGCTGGTGGTGTTCGCCTCCTGGCGGCCATGGCGGGTGCTGGCCGGCGCCTACATCTTCGGCGCGGTGTGGATCGGCCAGCTTCATGCACAGGCTTTTGGCATTCCAGTGCCCTCACAGTTCCTTTCTTCGCTGCCCTATCTGGCAACCGTCGTGGTTCTCGTTCTAATCTCGCGCAACAAGCGTCTGACGATGATGAACACGCCGGCTTCCTTGGGGCAGCCATTCGTTCCGGATCGTTGACAACAAAAACAAACGGGAAGCTCCAAGGCTAACTCAGAGAGGTAACACGATGAAAAAACTGCTTATTGCCCTGATGACCACGACCGCCGCCATGTCGCTGGCAGCGACGGCCGAGGCCGCGGACAAGCTGAAGGCCTGCTGGGTCTACACCGGCCCGATCGGCGATTTCGGCTATTCCTACCAGCACGACCAGGGCCGTCTCGAAGTGGAGAAGGCGCTCGGCGACAAGGTCGAAACCGCCTATCTTGAAAACGTCTCGGAAGGCCCCGACGCCGACCGCGCTTTCGAGCGCCTGGCACGCGAAGGCTGCAAGATCATTTTCGGCACCTCCTTCGGCTTCATGGACCCGGAAGTGAAGGTCGCCAAGAAATTCCCGAAGGTGATGTTCGAGCACGCCACCGGCTACAAGACATCTGACAATCTCGGCATCTACAATGCGCGTTTCTATGAAGGCCGTTATGTGCTCGGCCAGATCGCCGCCAAGGAATCGAAGGCAGGCGTTGCCGGCTACATCGTTTCCTTCCCGATCCCGGAAGTGGTGATGGGCATCAACTCCTTCATGCTCGGCGCGCAGTCGATCAACCCGAACTTCAAGGCCAAGATCGTCTGGGTGAATTCCTGGTTCGATCCGGGCAAGGAAGCCGACGCCGCCAAGGCGCTGTTCGACCAGGGTGCCGACATTATCGTCCAGCACACCGATTCGACCGCTGCCCTGCAGGTGGCCGAGGAGCGCAAGCTGCACGGCTTCGGCCAGTCCTCCGACATGATCAAGTTCGCGCCGAACGCGCAGCTGACCTCGCTCACCGACGAATGGGGTCCCTATTACATCAGCCGGGTCCAGGCAGCCCTCGACGGCACCTGGAAGCCGGACAATGTCTGGCTTGGCATCAAGGACGGCGCGGTCAAGCTCGCCCCCTACACCAACATGCCCGACGACGTGAAGGCGATGGCGGAGGCCACCGAGAAGAAGATCGCCGGCGGCTGGAACCCCTTCACCGGGCCGATCGCCAAGCAAGACGGCACGCCGTGGCTCAAGGATGGCGAAGTCGCCGATGACGGCACGCTGCTCGGCATGAATTTTTATGTGAAGGGTGTCGACGACAAGCTGCCGCAGTAAGCAGCGCAAGAGATCGAAATGAGGAGGGCGCCGCGAGGCGCCCTTTTTCATTCGGCGGGCTGCGCTCCGGCTGAGACGCGACGAAATCGCGCCAGGCCAGCATCGACCGCGCGGCCGAGCCAAATCCTCAGCAACCGCTGTGCGGGTCGTTCGCAGGCGCGCCAGATTGCCCACGAAACGAAAAGCATAAGTGCGCCGCAGCCAAAGGCGGCAAACCATTTGCCGATAAGGGGCGTTGCCGCATTGATGACGAGATAGCCGATGTCCTGGTGCAGCAAATAGAGCGGATAGGTCAGCCCGCCCAGCGCCAGGGTGAGCGCCGATGGCCGCAGACGATTGCGCAGCAGCACCGCACCGATCAAGGCCGTGTGCATGACGACGTTGGCGATGACGAGATTGGCCGACGAAACGGCGATGCCGTAGTGGCCAAGCATCCAGTGCTGCGTCACCGACAGCGTGCCGCAGGAGATCAGGAAGGCGGCGGCAAGCAGCAGCATTGCAGGCAGTGAACGGCCATGCGCATGCAGGTGGTGGACCACCACGCCGGCGGCGAAGAACGGTCCAAACTCGGTGATGAACAGCAGCCTGGCGGCGCCGCTGCCGATGAAGAACTCGTTCAAGGCCGAGATCGCCAGCCAGATCAAGATAAGCTCCAGCTTGCGTTTCTGAAACAGCCCGGTGAGCAGCGCCAGCGTCACCCAGCCGTAGAACACCAGCTCAAGAACGATCGACCAGTAGACGCCGTCCATGAAGGGCTGGCCGAACACCGGCGCGAACATCGACAGATTGGCGGCATACTGAACGAAAGAGGCCGAAAGCAGCGGCGACCCGGCAAGGAAGACAATCGCGAAGGTGATCGTCATACAGAGCAGGAAGCCCGGATAGAGGCGAACGAACCGCGCGACCGCAAACTGGTCCCAACTGCGGTTTTCCGCCGACCAGGCAATGACGAAACCGCTGATCAGGAAGAACAGATTGACGCCGAGATAGCCGTAGAGGGCGAACGGTGCCGCAAGCGGATAACCCTCAGCCAGAATGCCCTCGGCAGCCGCGCCGCGAAAGAAATAGTGGAAGAACACGACAGCCATCGCCGCGACCAGCCTGAGCAGGTCCAGCGTCGCAATGTAATTTTGTTCCGCAGGTCTGGTGTTCATCCGCATTTCCCGCATCTACGGTCCGCAAACCATAGAGCGGATCGCGGCTGAGCGGGTTAAGAGGCCTAGATTATCGCCAGATGTAGTAAATTTACGGCGGAACGAGGCGTCAGACCGCCGAACCATAGAGGTCATAGGCGTCGGCACGGTCGATCTTGACGGTGACGATATCGCCTTGGCGCAGCGGACGACGCGACTGGATGTGCACCGAGCCATCGATCTCGGGCGCGTCGTATTTGGTGCGGCCCTTTGCCGATGTGCCATGCGCCTCGTCGATCAGCACCGGGAGGCGCTTGCCGACTTTTCTGGCCAGCTGTGTCGCCGAAATCTTCTGCTGACGCTGCATGAAGCGGTGCCAGCGCGCCTCCTTGATTTCCTGCGGGACCTGTTCGAGACCGAGATCGTTGGAGCGGGCGCCGCGGACCGGCTCGTATTTGAAGCAGCCGGCGCGGTCGATCTTGGCTTCATCGAGCCAGTCGAGCAGCATCTCGAAATCGTCATCCGTCTCGCCGGGGAAGCCGACGATGAAGGTCGAGCGGATGGCCAGATCCGGACAGACCTCGCGCCAGCCGCGAATGCGCTCGAGCGTCTTTTCGCCATGCGCGGGCCGGCGCATGTTCTTCAACACCTGCGGCGAGGCATGCTGGAACGGGATATCCAGGTAGGGGAGGATCTTGCCCTCCGCCATCAGCGGGATGACGTCGGCGACATGCGGGTAGGGGTAGACATAGTGCATGCGCACCCAGATGCCGAGCTTGCCCAGTTCCTCCGAAAGATCGAGGAATTTTGCGCGCACTTCACGGTCGCCGAACATCGACGTCTGGTACTTGATGTCGATGCCGTAGGCGCTGGTGTCTTGTGAGATGACCAGAAGTTCCTTGACGCCAGCCTTGGCCAGTTTCTCAGCCTCACGCAGCACATCTGCCGCCGGCCGCGAGACGAGGTCACCACGCAGTGCGGGAATGATGCAGAAGGTGCAGCGGTTGTTGCAGCCTTCGGAAATCTTGAGATAGGCGTAGTGGCGCGGCGTCAGCTTGACACCCTGCGGCGGCAGGAGATCGATATAGGGATCGTGCGAAGGCGGTGCGGCCTCATGCACCGCGGCCATCACGCTCTCATAGGCCTGCGGCCCGGTGATCGCCAGCACATTGGGGTGCTTTTCGCGAATGACGTCCGGCTCGGCGCCCAGGCAACCGGTGACGATCACTCGGCCGTTTTCCGAAAGCGCGGAGCCGATGGCGTTGAGCGACTCGTCGCGGGCGGAATCGAGAAAACCGCAGGTGTTGACGACGACGAGGTCGGCGCCGTCATGCTTGCGTGCGATTTCGTAACCTTCGGCGCGCAGGCGCGTGATGATGCGCTCCGAATCCACGAGGGCCTTCGGGCATCCAAGACTGACAAAACTCACGCGGGGAGCGGACATAGAGGGTTTCCGGGCTTTTCAGGATTGCCGGCGCAGTACCACACTTATTGCGGCATTGGTATGGGCAGGCCCGCGATGCGGCAAAACGCACGGCGGTCTTGCTTCGACGGAGTGAAGACGCGGATGTCCGCCAGCTTCAGCCGACCACGTTGTTCACATGTGGCCAGACCTCCACCGCGCCACGATAGACCATATCCAGCGCGACATAGAGTATGATCAGCAGGCCGACATAGGCGATCCAGCGGTGGCGATGCAGCAGCTTGGCAATGAAGGTCGCAGCCAGCCCCATGAGCGCGATCGACAGCACAAGGCCGATGACCAGCACCGGAAAATGATCACGCGCCGCTCCAGCCACCGCCAGCACGTTGTCGAGCGACATCGACACATCGGCGACGACAATCTGCAAGGCAGCCTGGCCAAGGGTCTTGCGCTTCGACTTGCCGGCGACTGCCTGGTCACTGTTGAGGTCCGAATTCGACAGCGCCTCGGTCGCTTCCAGCTCATCGGCATGTGACGTGCGCAGCTCGCGGTACATTTTCCAGCAGACCCACAGCAGCAGGATGCCGCCGGCCAGCAGCAGGCCGACGATCGCCAGCAGCTTGACGGTAATTGCGGCAAAACCGATGCGCAGCACCGTTGCCGCAATCACGCCGATGAGGATCGCCTTCTTGCGTTGGTCAGCCGGCAGGCCGGCAGCGGCAAGGCCGATGACGATCGCATTGTCGCCGGCCAGCACGAGGTCGATGGCGATGACCTGGAGCAGGGCGGTCAGGCTGGCAGCGCTGAAAAAAATGTCCATCGACCGGAAGCCCTTGCTGATTTTGCCGAGTGTTCGTCGATTACCCAGAGGCCCTAACTTGGTGGTCCCTTGGCGTCAAGGGATCACGCGTGGCGCCATCACCGAAGCATCGTTACGTCAAGCCAGATCCAATGCTCGCGGCACTCGCCGACAGCCAGGCAAAACCATGGCCGATCGCAAATCAATCGTAGAGATTATACTTTGCCCAGTCGGCTTCCGGAATCTCGTCGCCGATCCGGTAGCGGAGTTGCAAGACTTCCATATGGTCCGGCCCGGTCTGGCACTTGAATTTCAGCCTATACCACTGCCCCTTGCTGCGAAACGCAGCACCCGGGCTCTTGATGGCATCCGCGCCCATCTCGGGCGTGGCAAAGGCGTAGGCGACGACGCGATCGGCTTTGAACTTGCGATCGTCATGGGTGATGCGGTCGAGCACTTCGGCGTCGCAACGCTGTTCAAGGCGAGTTTGGGGATCGAGTTTCATCAGTCCGGCGCGCAATGCATTGTCCATTGCGCTGGCTGGAAAACTCAGTGTCACTGACGCCAAGGCGGTCATGCAGAGCTTCTTCATGGGCGGGACAAGCAACATATTTTGTCGGAGAAATCAACCGAGCGGACCGCCTCGGACGCTGCGGGAATCTTCAATCATATGGCTGCTGCGTTCAAAATTGCGTGTCGGGATTCGTCGTGCGATGCCTGCGGCCAACGGACCAAAGAGGCACGGCCGGCATCGGTAAGATCGTACAGGCCGCGGTCGACGCGCGCGAACCAGCCATAGACATTGTGCTGCAGGATCTTGGGCGCGATCGGCGTCACCGCCTTCAGATCTCGCGGCCGCCTGGGGCCATCCACCATGGCGGCAGCGCAGGCGAGGGCGCTTTGGCGATAGGCGGTCATGATCGGATTGCGCGATCCTCCTCCGGCAACGGGATCGCCGCGACGGCGCTGGTGCTCATCGACCAGGCGGGAGCGCCGGCGGGCATTTTTGCGCGGCGCCAGCGCGATCGGGCTGAGAAGCACCTCGACCCGGTCCGTCGCGGTCACGCCAAGCAAGCCGAAGCCAAGCCGGCGGCAGAGATTGCGGAACCTGGCATCGCTTTCGCGTCCCTTGCCGCGAGCCGACATGCGCGCGGCCAGCCACACCTCGTCGCAGGCCGCCGCACGATCGACACCTTGCAGCACGAGTTCGAGATTGAACTGCAGCTTCAACTCGCAGATGACGACAACCGGCGGCTCCCCCTCGCGCAACGCAACAACATCGCAGCCGTCGATCTCGCCTTTGACGACAAAGTCGAGGCTTTCGAGGAACCGCTTCACCGGCGCATAGAGTGAGGTCTCGTTCATGGCGCAAGGTTTAGCCGATTCGAGGCGAAAAGCCTTCCGGTGGTTCGGCGTCCTGCGGCTCGAAAGGGGACCGGTGTGGATACCGCAACGCCGGGCCAGCCGTCAGGCTTCGGCGTTCGGCACCGCCCGGTTCGGCAGCTTCCTGCGGCGCAGGAGCGGATAGCCGATCTGGCCGAAATAGGTGGAAGGGATCGGATCGTCGACGCCGTACTTCTCCGGCACCTTGTCACCGGTGGGATTGTAGGTGCCGAACAGCACGTCGAGGAAAGGCAACTGCCCGGCGAAGTTCTTGTCATAGGCTTCGCGCTGGTTGGCATGGTGCCAGCGATGGAACTGCGGGCTGGCGATCAGCCACCTCAAGGGGCCGAACGGAATCCGCACGTTTGAATGCACAAGCAGCGTATGTCCAAGGTAGAGAGTCGAAAAGACGGCGATCGACGCTTCCGAGAAGCCGAGGAAAAAGATCGGCGTCAGCGATATTGCCTTTGTGACGATGGCGTCGACGGGATGATTGTGGAAGGCTCCGAGCCAGTCGAGTTCTTCAATGCCGTGGTGAACGGCATGGAACTTCCAAAGCGCCGGGATTTTGTGAAAGGCCCGATGTGTCCAGTAGACGCCGACATCGGTGATCACGATGATTTCGGCAACCTGCAGCCAGACGGGCTGGCCGCTGACGGCATGCGTTATCGCTTGCGGGACCAGGAGTGCAGCGGCACCGAGCGCGCCTGCCGCCATCATGACGATGGCCAGCTTTATGATGAAGCCGTTGAACAGCAGATAAATCAGATCGACAGCGAAGCCCTTGCGAAAGATCTTCTGCGGCCGCTCGGCAAACAGATGTTCAAACGGAATGAAGATCAGGGCGCAGATCAGAAGTGCCTTGATGCCAAAGATATCCATCGATTCGCCTCAGTTGCCGGTCTGCCAGCGCGCGACTAGCGCTTCAGCCTTAAGCAGAACCACATCTCCCTTTCCAAAGGCTGAAGTGGTCTTCCAATAGTGCTCTTGCCCACTGGAGCTCAATTTTTGGAGATCGAGGGAACCTGTCTGCGAAACCGAAGTTCGATTCAAAGCTTGGTTTACAGCCGAGCGGTCTCGAGGCAGGGGCCCGTCATTGCTGATCGGTGACGGGCCTTCGCCGTGCCGATCGATTCCCGAGCGGGGCCGCCTCAAGCACCCGACTAAAGTCCGATGCCGAAGCGCAAAGGTCCGGCCTCTGAAACAACACGGCCTCTTCGACATCGGGAATGTGACCGTCGATCATCGTCCCCTCATCGTCGGTTGGTTGATTGCCCGCCACGACCCCCTTGGCGTGGCGGGCACCCATTCACGGAGAGTGTATGCAGCCTGGTGATATCATTGCGAACGCGTTTACAGCCGGGTTGGTCATCGTGTTGGTGGCAGTCGTGTTCCTGATTTTCGGGGCGCCGCTCTGGCCTGAACGAACGTCCGGATGATAATCATCCCGCCCGTCCATCGGATGACCACCGCCGCCATCAACAAAGCGGAGCCCGACCTTTCAACCAAGTTTGATTTGAGCATTGTGCGGCCAAGACCGCTTACCGATGAAGGGGCATGAGGGTTGCCGAGGACAAGTTATTGAAGCTACGGTCGCTCCTCATCGTTCCTCGCCACCGATCCCATCGTCGGAAGCTTGGCGTATTTGTCGAACAATGCCAATTTCTTCGGATAGGTGAGGTGTGTGAGGTGATGGCAGCCGGAGCAACGATGTTGAGCGGCAGACTTAAACCAGCGCCCAGACTTTACGAAGCCCAATCCGCACTCCGAGCATCGGAATTCCATCTCAACCGAATGTAGGCTCTCAGAGAGAGGCATCTTGTTTTTCCTACAGCCGCTTGAACTCGGCAAGGCCCAGCCGTATCCGCTGGCCTTCCGCGAATGCGAGCGCGAAAGATTCAAGTTCGAATGAGCGGGTAACTTCCTGGTCTTCCTCGACCATGCGGACGAACCATTCGCCACAGGCTTCGACCACTTCAATACAAGGTGAGACCTTGCCATTGGGCAGCACTTATCCATTACAGCCTCCATAGAAAGCAATGGGCAACGTCAATTAAAACCGTCTGATGTCGCACTTTGCAATGACAAAGGCTTGTACGGAAACGGACCAATGGTTCGTCGCTTGCTCAAGACAGGTGCGACCCGAAGCAGCTATCCATTCATGACATCAGGTTCGACGAGGAATGATGATGCGATCAAGTCGTCGCCAGCAATCTGGCCGCGACCGTCCTCCATAACGGCTGCAACCTTTTGGAAGGTTTTCATTTCGCCTCAGTTATACGTGCTGCCCGCATTTTTGCCTGGAGATCAGCCAGGCGGGCCACGAGCGCTTGCGACGTCTCGTCTTCAAGGTTCATCATCTTCATTGGTCCGGTTGAGTAAGTGATTGACGTGGGTTCGGTGCGCCGGCCACTCAAACACAGCTCAAACGTTCCCTTTATGGGCTTCGGCCTCAACAACGATGGGACCAAAGCCCCCCAACCAACGCAATGGTCCTACATCCGGATTAATCGGAACGCTTGGCTAAAAGGACTGTTGTGTTGGTCGTGAATCGGCACAGCTACGTCCCTTCCTGTGCTGAAAGGACCCGCGAGCCGCTCCGGTAGGGACTTCAGTCTAAATTGAGCAATCGCTAATATGCCTATAACCTAGGCAGCGCGGGGGATGATCCCTAAGAGCTATCCCGCAATGGCCGGTGCGGCCCACGCTTCCCAACCCAAGCATCACCCGCACCGGCCATTCTTTTGGGTCTACGGCTGGGTAGCGCCATCTGGACTCAGATCGGCAAGAGGCGCATTCTCCCGGTGAGAGAGGGGCGCGGGCAACCGTCGGGACTATTAGGATAGCACAATCGCGCACGGTATCGCCGCAGGCGACATCGCTCGGACGACACGCCGTTATGGGCAAAAACTCCTTGCTGGCGGAACAATTCTAGCTGGCTTGCTTGCCTTTGAATTTGGACCCACCGCTGACGCAGCTTTGTGCCGGCAGGCTCGATCTCGCTGGCTGAACTCCTACGCCGCTATGACATGGCACCGGACCACACGATGAGCCGGGAGGAAGTGAAGGCCGCCTACGCGGCGTAAACTTCGTCAATGCTGCTTGGCCGCTGCCTTACGGTGGCGGGCCTTTCTATTCTTGGTGTTGAACGATGTAGCTATTGCTGATGGCGTTGCTCCCAACACCGCGCGTGACAACAACGGTGGTGTACCCGGCGGGCAGTGAACCGGTGACAGTCTCGTCGACAGGATGGCACCGTCCGACGATTTCACCGTTTGGCGCACCTGCGAGCCTGTCTTTCAGAGATGCCCGACACGCGTCAAGCGACGCATATGTGGTCGGCGCGGCTTCAATGGGCTTGCAGACGGCAGCCTGGCCTGGGCTGCAAGAGAGTAAAAGCAATACGGCTGCGGTTGCCGGGTCCATTGTCGAAGCTCCACTGAGACGAGCCTCAACGCGGATCGACGGCCTTTGTTGCACAGGCGCCACGGCGGCGGCCCGCTGCCGAGAGGTGGTGGGGCCTTTCATTTAGCTTCGCCGGCTTACGGCAAGTGTTTTTACAGGTCCCCACATGCCGCCTGTAAAGCTGTCGGAATCTGCGATCTGCAAGACGTTTGGCAGGTCTCTTTGATATGTTTCTCCGAACCAACCATCGTACTCGATCTGAATGGGAAACTCAGCCTGTGGCATCCAAAAACTTTGGCGCGGGTCTCTATGGGTTAGACCAAAAGAGCATGACGTCCGCGCACCATTTTGCAGGAGCCGGATCACGCTCGTAGGTTCGAAACAAGCCAACCACAGGGCCTTATTTTCTTCATTTGCCCCGGCGCCAAGCGCCGCCTGCAACGCTGTCTGATCGCTAACGAGGAGCTTGATATTCTTTGCCGGGATCCATCCGGAGTTTAGGATGACAAGGTCGTATGCGATCGCATCGTTCCCGCCGTGGTGCGTCTCGACCATTGCCGTCACGATCGGCCGAAACTGACGATACCAAAAGAAGATGGAAAAACCTAAGGCCACCACTGAGACGATCAGCGCAACTGCTGCGACTGCAAGATTGAGCAAGTCTCCGGTTTCGCCCATTAATAATCCCCCAAGCCACTGGAATGTCACACGGGCCGGCCGACAGCCCAGGAACCGACCGGATTAATATGGTTTCACAGTTCGTCCGAAACGAAATTTAGAAGCAAGCCTTCGCGCTCTCAATGGTGCTGGCGCTGGAGACGCAGTCGGACACACGCCGGGCCTTGGTTTGAGCATCCTCTAGGTCGGACAAGCCGATGCCTTCTCAGTCCGCGCGTCTTCATAAGTCGAGTTCAAGGAGTTGAATTTGTCGACGAGATCGTTGTATTTCTGACCTCTGCATCGTAGGTGTCGACCACGTCGTCGAGCTTCGATTTGCAGACAAATCCTTTGTAATCGCAGGTGTAAGCATCGAAGCAGACCGAGTCCTTACGAACGCAGGTAGCGTTGCTGTTGCAGACGACGGCGCCATAATCCAGGCAGGCCGGCTCACCGAACGAGCATGAGAAAGATTGGCCTGCCGAAGTCGGGCCTGCCCAAAGGCTGAGCGCCAACAGCGCACCCGTCGAGATGATAGCCCGCGACATTGATCTCCCCCCAAGATCTCTGAATTATTTAGCACATGGCCAAGCAGCTAGCGTGTCGCCCGGACGTGCCGATACTCGCAGGAACGAGACCGAAAGCAAGGCGCAGGTAGAAGCCGCTGCCTCAACTCACAGTGGCGGGGCTTTCTTCGGGCGGCGGCGGGCGGGCCAGACCCCACGACAGGCGAAGCATTTTGTATATTATCTTTGAGACCTCGAAAAAGGCCTCGCAGACCTCGAAATACTCCGCTTCGTTCCGGTTTGCATCCCTAGCCGACAGCATGAAATGAGCCGTCCTTGTGTTATCGTCAACGCGGGCTATGGCTGTCCAAAGATGGCGGAACGACAAATGAACGAAGTCAGACGTTTCGGCGTAAAGCTTGTCGATCCAGGGGTATTGCATCGACAGATGCTTCCGAAGGTAGGCGTCTGTTAGGCGCACCTGCTTTCCATCTTCCAATGTGGTCAGTCTGTCGAACTGCACCTGATTGGCCATGAGGCGTCCCATACTGTCTTCCCGGTCTTGAATAAGGGGCAGGGCGTGAATTCGCATGGCCGTGTCAATTTGAGTTCGCAGGAGGATCGTCGCTGATGGGAAGTTCTTGCCCTCGATCATCTTCCGAAACCCGCGCGACTGAGAAAGAGTGCGCTGGCCTGCCCCCAACAGGAACATGTGGGTAAGATACATGGATCCGGGCGTGAAATCCTGGTTGGCCGTTTTTATAAATTCGCGTTCCTGCCCGTGAATGGCAGTCAGCCGATTCTTCAGGGTGGTCATTCGAGCACTCTTCGCGTGATGCGCAATTCTGTACGTAAGATCAATAAAACGGAAGATTATCCAAGTAAATCAAGGCAATATGGCGGAGGAAGTGTCTTCTATACCTCCGTCCTTCAACGTTTGCTGATGTAGCAGAAACCCGTTGATTCCCTTGAGTTTTAACCATTCTTTGTTTGCCGTAATCCCTTCCAATCCGCTAACATCACACATCGAAGTTAGGCACGGAGTTGCTGGAAAATGGTACGCTCGCTCAATCTGCTCGCCGAAACGACCATCCGAAAGAAAGACCTGAAGGGTGGCCGATACAGCGACGGCGGCGGGCTCTACTTGCGCGTGAGGAAAGGCGGCACCAAGTCTTGGTCCTTCATCCACTTCAAAGGCTCTGGCACCGGCCGTGAGTGGAAGGAAGTGGGTCTCGGTTCTTACCCTTCCGTCTCTCTGAAGGATGCGCGCATCGCAGCCACCGACTGCCGCGACCGTCTGCGGCGCGGCCTCGATCCGATCGACACGGAAGCCAAGACCGAAAAACCGACATTCGCAAAGTGCGCCGAAGACCTGATTGCTGCTGTCGGCAAGGGCTGGCGCAACGCCAAGCACAAGGCACAGTGGGAAATGACCCTTGGCGATGCCTACTGCAAATCGATCCGCAAGAAGCCGGTGGACGAGGTGGACACGGCCGACATTCTGGAGATCCTGAAGCCGATCTGGTTTGAGAAGCCGGAAACGGCACAGCGTCTGCGCGGCCGGATTGAACGCGTACTGGACGCCGCCAAGGCCGGTGGGCATCGATCGGGAGAAAATCCAGCCTTGTGGCGCGGTCACCTGCAACACCTCCTGGCTAAGGGCAAGAAGCTGTCACGCGGGCACCATGCCGCTATGCCATACGCGGACGTGCCGGCGTTTGTGAAGCGCCTGCGGGCGTCCGAGGCTATGTCGGCGAAGGCGATGGACTTTCTCATCCTGACGGCTGCGCGCTCGGGCGAAGTGCTGGGCGCCAAGTGGCCCGAATTCGATCTGGACGAAAAGGTCTGGACTGTGCCGGCTGATCGCATGAAGGCCGGCGTCCTTCATAGGGTGCCGCTGACTGATGCCGCCCTGGCTATCCTGATGCCGCTCTACGATGCGCGCGTATCCGACTATGTCTTCCCAGGGGAGAGCAAGCGGCCGGTTGATATGCCGCTATCGGTGATGGCGATGACTATGCAGATGCGGCGCATGGACGTCGGACATTTCACGCCGCACGGGTTCCGATCTGC
Source organism: Mesorhizobium sp. BR1-1-3 (assembly GCF_020165455.1). Taxonomy (NCBI): domain Bacteria; kingdom Pseudomonadati; phylum Pseudomonadota; class Alphaproteobacteria; order Hyphomicrobiales; family Phyllobacteriaceae; genus Mesorhizobium; species Mesorhizobium sp. BR1-1-3. The sequence continues at coordinate 189,627 of NZ_JAIUIC010000005.1, read as the reverse complement.
CTTCCGCGATTGGGCCGGGGATGAGACCAGTTTCCCGCGCGAGGTCGCCGAAGCAGCGCTTGCCCACAAGGTTGGTGATGCGGTTGAAAATGCTTACCGCCGGTCTGATGCTTTGGAGAAGAGACGCAAGTTAATGGCCGCTTGGGCCAACTATCTCGATTCGCCAGCGTCAAGAGCCAAAGTGGGTAACCTTCGGCTTGTTGGGGGAAACCGTTAATACTTGTTTCCTGACGTGTCTGGAGTCTTGACGGGCGAATCGCAGAAGCCGATATTGCGGTCTTGAGGGGCCCGGTGGTGGGATATTCGCGGCTTGATTCTGAGCCGGCCGCGACACAGTGCTGGCTGGCGCTGCGCTAAACCCTCTGTTTTTCCGTGCATAGCCTGGGAGGGCAACTGAAGGTTTTTGGGCCCGGCGCATTGCCGTACCCATACAGCAGAACCAAAAGGGAACAAAAACCACAGGGAAAACGCATCCTGGGTTCGACGCGAGTCCCGAAAAATGCTAAGATTTGTAGTGATTTGTTTAGTACCTCAAGCAACGAAAGGAACCTGAAATTGAGTACAAATCCAGTAGCTTACACGGTTGCATCTTTTTGCGACGCCTACGGCATCAGGCGGAACTTGGCCTATGACGAAATGAAGGCTGGGAGGCTCGAATATCGGAAGGCGGGCCGGAAGACGCTGATCCGCAAAGTTGACGCTGATGCGTGGCTCGGCGGTCTGCCGAAAGGAAACACCGAACCCTCGGCATCAGGGGAAGCATGAGCGGCGGTCGCCAAACCTAAGCCGCTCATGCCGATCCAGTCCCGATAGTTTTTCACAACCCCTTCAAGATTACGAATGGAACCAGACCATGAATGACATAGCAGGGCATCCTGCCCAGGCAAAATCAAATCCGGTATCGCCGTCGAAGAAGTCCACAGTCACGGTGCGCATAGAGCCCGATGGCCGGATAAAGCGCCTTGATGGTCGCGCAGCCTGGATGATGCGCAAATTGGTGGAAGCCGGAAAGCGTGGCGTCTCGCCGCTGGATCTCCCTACCGGGGTTCGTGTCGCTCATTATATTTTTCTCTTGCGCAAGGACGGCTTCACCGTCTCGACACAGCATGAAAGCCACGGCGGCCAGTTTCCGGGCACGCATGCATTGTACCGGCTCGAAACCGAAGTCACGATCCTTGAAGACATGGCGGCCGCTGCGTGAGCGCCGGCCCCGGCAATACTCAAAGCCCTGTCGACCTCGCCGCCTCGTGGCTGGCCACTGGGTCGGCGGACCGGAAAAAGGCGATTATCCCGCAACTTCAGGAACGGTTCTCCCTGCCGCTCAAAGACGCGGTCGAGGCCTGCCGGCAAGCGGCGCTGATCCGGGCGCGGGCGCACTAGGCCATGAGCGGAGTCTTCGCGGAATGGCAACCTCGCTACGCTGAGCACAACGTAGCGACTTTCCCGGTAACCGACAGCAAGGTTCCGGCAGTGAAGGGGTACCTTCGAGTAGGGCTGAACGCCAGCGAGCAACTGGCGATGCGGTTCCCTGACAACGACGCTATCGGAATCGCTTGCCGGCGAAACCGGATCACTGTGTTGGACGTGGACACCCCGGATGAACGCGTCCTTGCCGACGCGCTCTCTCGCCACGGCCAAACACCTTTCATCGTTCGTAGCGGTTCCGGCAATCATCAAGCTTGGTACCGCCGCACCAACGAGACCCGCCGGGTTCGTCCTGACCCGGAAAAACCTATCGACATATTGGGCGATGGGTTTGTGGTCGCCCCTCCATCTCGTGGCGCCAAGGGGCAGTACACCATCATCCAAGGCACGTTGGATGACCTCGAAACCCTGCCCACGATGAAGGCCGGGGTGTCAAACGCGTTGGACATTTCGCCGAAGCTGATTGTGCCGCGTGCGGCACAAATGTCTCCCATGGGAGACAGGTCACAGGGCAGGGGTTTGGCTGAAAAGTCAAACGCGTTTGACCCTGAGCCGCAAGACATCAAGCGCAATGACACGCTTTGGCGGCACTGCATGAAGGCGGCGAGAAGCTGCCCGAACTTCAAAGGTCTTATGGAGGTAGCCGTGGACTACAACAGCTCCGAATTCTACACGCCACTCCCCGCCGACGAAGTGTTGAAGATTGTCGCCTCGGCCTGGGATTACGAGTGCAAGGGCAAAAACCTGTTCGGTCTCGGCCCGCGCCTGGTTCTGGACGTCGATATCGTGGACGAGTTGGCTGCCAGCGCGCCTGACGCCTTCGCGCTGCTGGGCATCCTCCGTAGGCACCATGCCGGCAGCGAAAGCTTCTTTCTGGCCCGGGCCATGGCTGACAGCATGAAGTGGGACGTACGAAAGTTCTTGGCGGCCCGAGATTTGCTCCTGGCTCGGTCGCTGATCGAGTGCATTCACCCCGGCGGACGCGGAAGAAATGACCCGCCCGTCTACCGTTTCCCGCTGTGAAGAAAGGGGTACAGAAATGCTCTCCAATACTAACCTACACCCTCTCTCTGCTCTGCTCCCTCTTCCTCCCATCTACCCTACCGACAGGGGCTTTTTCAAAAACGGCGCGAAAACCGACTTGAGAGGGCGTGAGGAGCATCACTGATGGTTGACAATGCCCATGATGACCTGACCGAAGAGCAATTGGAGCGCATGGCCGAAAAGTTGCTGGCGGGCTGGAAGCCGGCGTCGGCGCTCACCGGCCTGGATGCTCAAGAATTGCGAATGGCGCAAAGGCTGCTCGGGCGTTCGAACAGCGAGCGACTGGCAACCACTGGCCGAACTGAGCGGTTCCGATATCGCCGGCCGAACCACATCATCGAATATTACCAAGCCGGTTGGGGGTGGCAGGTCGATCTTCTGGAGAACGGGCGGCGCCAGACCTTCAAGGCTGAGCTGAATGATGAGCAGCTAAGGATTGTCCTATCGGCGATCCGCGCGAAGGGCGTGCCTGTCCGGCGCTTCGAAACGGAAGGCGAGAAACTTGACCGGCTTGAACGGGAGCGGCGCCTTGAAGCCAATCCGACCACGTTCAAGGAGCGACCGAAAAGCGCTCGCTTCGATATGCTCTATGACGTGATGGATATACGCCCATGACGGTCATTGAGGGCAGCGGCGGTTTCGTCGTGGTCGACGGCGGCGAAACGCTGGCAGGGCCATTCCCAACCAATGCGGAAGCCTGGCGCGCGGTCGATCGGCTGGAAGGCTCACCGATATCGCCGGCTGAGAAACGCGCAGACTGGATATCCACCAAGATCCTGTCGAGCGGCCCGGCGCCGGCACGGCAAGCGAAGGCCAGCCGCAAGGCAAAGCGCGAAGCGAAAAAGCAGCGCAAGGCTGAGCATCGCTTGAAGGTCAATGCGGCCAAGGCGCCGGGCTGGCTAAGGAAGGGTGCCTCGGGGAAGTTCGACCCGCAAGGCAGACGCGTATATCGGGAATGGCAGCTCGGCACCTTCGGGGCGGCATCGCCAGTGAGGCAGGTTGACCCTGCCGAATATCTGAAAGGGAAAGCATGAATAAGCATGTGCAACCGCTGCGCTGGTTCATCGCGAAAGCGCGGCCGGGGCAGGATTTGAAGGCCGGCGAGGAAATCCTGGCGCTCGGGCAGGCCGTCTATCTGCCGCAATTCAGGAAAGAGTATCGCCACCATCGGCAAAACCGGTGGATCACGCGCTATTTCCCGCTGATGACCGGCTACGTGTTCGTTCTCAACTCCGAGCATTGGCACCGCGTCTTGAATTGTGGCGCGGTCGAAAAGGTTCTGCGCTCCCAACTGGAAGGCGGGGCGGGCGATCCGGTGATGATTGACGACACGACCGTCCAGACCATTCGCCGCGCACAAGACGCTGGCGACTTCGATGAGCTGCGAGTGCACGGCCACAACGTCGCGGTCGGTGAAACTGTCAAGGTGACAGAGGGCGCGCTGGTCGGCCTCAAGGGCGCGGTCCATGGCGTCGGCGAAAAAGACATAACCATGATGCTCAATATCTTGGGGCGTGAGGTGAAGACCAAGGCACCTATTGAAATTTTGGGACGAACAGGCTAGATTGCGCTTCGATTTGGGACATTTGTCCCGCTCTTCTGGTTTGGGCGAATACGTTCGTCTGTGCGAGGCCTCTGAGCTATCGCCGGAACGGTGTGAGGATCGCCCCTCGCGCGGCGGGAAAGCCGTACCTGCATCAAACTGTGTCGTCGTCCTTTCGGACAACCCGCATCTTGTAGAAAAACAAGATACGAACACGCTACAGGCCGTGAAGGAGCAAGACCCTCTTGCCTGATCTGACCGCAAAACAGGAAGCGTTCGCGGTGTCGTTTGTCGAGACCGGCAACGCCTCAGAAGCCTACCGGCGCACCCATGATGTAGGGACCGACACCAAGCCCGAAAGCATCTGGTCGGCTGCGTCTCGGTGCCTGGGGGACGTCAAGGTTCAATCAAGGGTCAAGGAGCTTCAGGCTCTCGCCCGCGATATGGCCATGGTCTCGGTCGGCTCGCTCACTGAAGAGCTCGAATTGGCCCGCGTCCACGCCATGAAGGATGAGAAGGGCGCCTCGGCTGCTGTCTCTGCCACCATGGGCAAGGCCAAACTGCATGGCCTGCTGGTCGAGAAGGCGGAAGTGACCGGCAAGGATGGTAAGGACCTGGTGCCGGAAGCTGGCGGCGCGCGCGACTTGGCCCGGCTCATAGCCTTCGCGCTCGCCAAGGGGCAACAGGCCAGCAAGTGACAGTCGGGCAGACGCTTGACGACATATTGCGGGCTTACCAGGCGCTCCCTGCTGAAGAGCAGAAAGCCATGGTCGACCAGGCGAAGGCGCTGTCCGGTGAGAAGGTCGCGCTGCCGAACCCTGGGCCTCAGACCGTGGCCTATTTCAGCGATGCGGACGAAACCTTCTATGGGGGCTCGGCCGGCGGCGGCAAGACGTTCCTGATATGCCTCTTGGCGCTGAATGAGCATCAATATTCCCTGATCCTTCGCCGGATCGGCAAGAACCTGAAGGGCGTGAAACGTGAGCTGCAAGACCTGTTGGGCTCGCGGGACGGCTTCAGCGAACAATCCGGCACCTGGCGCCATGCGCGCGGCGTCATCGACCTCGGCCATTGCGAGCATGAGGGGAACAAGGAAGATTACCAGGGCATACCGCATGACCTGAAGGCGTTCGATGAGATAACGCAGTTCACCGAGACGCAATATACCTACATCATCGGATGGAACCGCTCGGCCAATCCAAAGCAACGCTGCCGCACGCTCGCCACCGGCAACCCGCCGTCAACTGCTGAAGGGCAATGGGTTATCCGTCGTTGGGGACCTTGGCTCGATCCGACGCATTCGAACCCTGCCAAGCCGGGCGAACTGCGCTGGTACACGACCATCGACGGCGAAGACACGGAAGTCGACCAAGACTATGTCGGTCCTAAGGGGGAGCGGCCACGGTCGCGAACCTTCGTGGCCTCAGTGCTGGAAGACAATCCGGACCTTGCCGAAACCGGCTATGCGGCGACCATCGAGGCAATGCCGGAACCGTTGCGCACGATGCTGCGGGAAGGGCGCTTCGATGTCGGGGCGCAAGATGACCGGTGGCAAGTCATTCCCTCGGACTGGATAAGGCAGGCGCAAGGGCGCTGGAAGCCTGACGGGTTCCGGGGCCTCAAGATGACGGCGGTCGCCGTCGATGTGGCGCAAGGCGGGCCGGACAAGTCGTCCTTCGCTTCGCGATACGGCACATGGTTCGCTGATCTGATCCGCAAGCCCGGCAAGGATACGCCAGACGGGCCTAGCATCGGGGCGGAAGTGTTCAAGATCCGGCGCGATGGCGCTGTGGTCATCATCGACCTGGGCGGCGGCTATGGTGGCGATGCCAAGCGATTCCTGACCGACAATGGCGTCTCGGTCGCTGGCTTCAATGCCTCGCACGGGTCGACGGCGCGCACCCAGGACAAGGCCTTGGGCTTCCTCAACAAGCGCGCTGAAGCAATCTGGCGGTTCCGTGAGGCTCTAGACCCAGGACAGGAAGGCGGCTCGCCTCTGGCGCTTCCTCCTGACCCGATGCTGGTTGCTGATCTGGTGTCCTATCGGTGGAAGCCTGTGGGCGCCGGCAACATTCAAATCGAAAGCAAGGAAGAAATCCGCAAGCGCATTGGTCGATCGCCTGACGACGGCGACGCAACAATCATGTGCTGGGCGGAAGGCGAGAAGCAGGCAATCCGCAAGATGCATGAAGCGGCTCTCGGCGGCCGACTGCCGCAAGTCAAGGTCGGCTATGCGCAACAGAAGGTAGGCAGGCGATGACATTCGAAGACAGCATCAACGTTCCGAAGCCGAAGAAGGATGCGCCTCGCGGCGTCATCACGGAAAAGCAGGCGAAAGCCTCGCTCGATGCGGCGGCAAAGGCGTTCGGGGAAGCGCGCTTCGGCCTGCTGCGAGCAGAACGCGGCAACGGTGTTGTCTCTCTGCTGTACGGGCTGAATGGTCGCGCTCTCGATGCGTCCGGCCTTGCCTATGAACTGAACAATTGAGGCACAAAGGACCAAGACCCATGGCAAGCCTGTTCAAGCCCAAAGCCCCGAAAGTCGAAGAAGCGACCCGTATGCCTGATGCTCAAGACCCAGCAATCCTGGCAGAGAAGCGCAAGCAAATGGCCGAAATGCGGGCTCGCGGCGGTCGGGATTCGACCATCATGTCCGACAATCTCACCGGCTCTGTCGGCAAGCTGGGCGCCTGATCTATGGCGATAGTCACTGCATCCGCTTCCGATAGCCACCACAAGCTCATGCAGGCCATTGGCGATGCTGTTGCCGCCCATACGCGCCAGTCGCCAATGATGATTGACGAAATCGTCGGCATCCTCGGTTTCTGTGCCGGCGCTGCGATTGTCAGCGGGTGCAAGAGCCACGCGAACCGCAAGAAGATGCGCGCCGTGGTCCGGGCCAACGTCGACCACGGAATGGACGTTATGGCCGGCGCCGCCAGCGGGCTCATCATCCCAGGGGTTCCACAGTGACCGCAACAAGCGCTGCCGTCCAAACGATTGTCGACAACGGCAACCGGCTTTTCAGCGAAAAGACACCGCTGCTGTCGCACTGGCAGGAGTTGGCGGAGCATTTCTATTATGACCGGGCGGACTTCACGTCGCCGCTCAACATTGGCTCCGACTATGCGGCCGGCTCGTTCTCGTCTCGCGCCTCTATCTACCGCCGCGACATGGCGGACCTATACCGCACGATGCTGCGACCGTCCGACTTCTTCGAAGTGAAGTCTCTCGATGACGCCCGCAACAAGGTGCCGGATGCCCGCGCCTGGCTGGAATATGCCACGACGATGCAGCGGGCGGTCATGTACCGCAACGGCGCCGGCTTCACTCGGGCAACGGAAGCTGGCGACCATGATCACCTGACTTTCGGACAGGCGGTAATCGAGTGCGCGGCGACCTCTGACCGGCGCAACGTCTTCTATCGCAATTGGCATCTGCGCGACTGCGCTTGGTCGGAAGACTATGCCGGGTCGGTGTCGGACGTGCACCGCAATTGCAAGCCGACGATTACCCAGCTCATGCAGCTATTTCCCGGCAAGGTGCCAGAAGCGCTGACGCGTGATGCTGAGAAAGATCCATACAAGAAAATCTCTGCCCGTCATGTGGTGGTGCCGGCCGCGTCCTATGACACCGGCATCTCGGTTCGGGCTGATCAGGAGTTCATTTCGCTGTGGGTGCTGCCCGACTGCGAAGGCGAAGTCCTCGAAAACATCGGCCGCACCTTCCGGGGCTATATCGTGCCTCGCGGTCCGACCGTCTCTGGCTCGCAATATGCCCGCTCGGTGTTCACCTCCATCATCTTGCCTGACAGCCGGACGCAACAGGCAATCGAACGCATCCTGCTTGAAGCGGGTGAAAAGGCGATCGACCCGCCGATGATTGCCGCCATGGATGTCATCCGCTCGGATATCGGCCTCGGTGCCGGCGGCATTACCTGGCTGGACAAAGAATATGATGAGCGCTTGGGCGAGGCGCTGCGGCCTCTGGCGCTGGACTTCTCGGGCCTGCCTGCGGGTCAAAACATGTCGGACCGTCTCGACCAGACAATCCGCATGGGCTTCATGACCGACAAGGTGCAGATCCCCGACACGTCCGGCATGACCGCCTACCAAATCCGCAAGGTGGTCGAACAGCAGATGCGGGCTCACATTCCGATGTTTGAGCCGGTCGAAGTCGAATATTCCGAACCGCTTTGCTCCGAGACGTTCAAGGTGATGCGCTCGCTCGGCGCTTTCCCTGCCAATGAAATTCCGGATTCGCTCAAAGGCTCTGGTGTCGAGTTCTCCTTCAAGTCGCCTATCAAGGATCTGGAAGACGAGGGCATGCAACAGAAGCTCATCGAAGGCCTGGGCGTGGTCAAGGAAGCCGCTGCACTCGATCCGATGGTTGCCAAGCTGCCGAACGCTATGGCGATTGCCAAAGACCTCCTACGCCGTACAGGCTGGCCGGAAGAATGGCTCAACGACGACAAGAAGCTTGCCGCTGCGGCTGAACAGATGGCGGCTGCTGCACAGGAACAGACAGCAGCCCAGACCGTGGGCGGTGCTGCTGAAGCTGCCGGCAAGGCCGCTCCGATGGTCAAGGCTCTACAGCAGGCCGCATGACGCAGCACACGCCACGCAATAACGCCCCGCGCGCCGGTCCCATGGCACCGGCCGCATATGACGACCTCGATGTCCAAGCGATCAAGGCGGTTGCTGCGGGCAATGCGTCAGAAGGCCAGCAAAAGCGGGCTCTGGCCTGGATCGTCCACAAAGCGGCGATGACCTACGACGAAATGTTCGTGCCTGGGCAACCAGACGTGGGTCACCACCTGACCGGCCGGCGCAACGTCGGAAACCAGATCCTGAAACTGGTCAACACGCCAATCCATTTGCTGACGAAACCGAAAGGAACAACTGATGTCGGATGACACTCTAGCAGCGGGCGCGGCCTCGGCCGAAAACCCCGCTCCGGGTGCTGCTGAAGCGGCAACGGCTGCCGCCGCTCCTGTGACGACCGAACCGGCGAAACCCGCTCCTGTCGCGGTCCCTGCGCCCGCTGCGGCGGCGCCAGTGGCGGGGGCGGCTGAGCCGGTCAAGGAACCGCCTGCCGATGAAGAAGGCCCTTGGGGCAAGGACTGGCGCGATAAGCTGGCAAAGGGTGATGCAAAGCGCCTGGAACGCCTCGGACGGTTCGCCTCTCCTGAAGCGCTGCTCATCGCGCAAGAGGAAGCCCAGCGCAAGATTTCCGAAGGGCTGAAGCCGAAGGGCAAGCCCGGCGAAAAGGCCACGGCTGAAGAGTGGTCGGCCTACCGCAAGCAGAACAACATTCCCGAAGGGGTCGATGACTTCGTCAAGGCCATTGTCCTGCCTGACAAGCGGGTGATCGGCGACGATGACAAGCCGGTCGTCGCGGCCTTCGCCGAACGCGCCATCAAGAAGGGCATTGCCCCGACCGACATGGCCGAAATGGTGGATGAATATTACGCCTTGCAGGAGGAACAGCAGTTCCAGCAGGCAACCAAGGATGCCGAGTTCAAGAAGCAGGCGGAAGCCACTTTGAAATCTGAGTGGGGCGGCGACATGGCCGGCAATTTCGCTGCGATGCGGCCCTATTTCGAGACCGTCAACCCCGAGCTGTTTGACAACCTCATGGGTGGTCGCATGGCAGACGGGACCAAGGTGGGCAATCACCCTGACGTTTTGAAATTCTTCGCGCATAAGGCGGTCGCCGAAAACCCGCTCGCAACGGTTGTTCCCGCTGGCGGCTCGTCGGCCGAAAGCCTGCATGCAGAGATTGCCACGATGGAAAAGCGGATGCGAGATGACCGCAACGCCTGGCACAAAGACACGAAGGCGCAAGAGCGCTATCGCCAACTGATCACGGCCCGCGACAAGATCAAGGCCTGATATCCCGCTCGAAGACGGCCAACCCGCCACGCGGCTCCGTCAACAGCGGCTCTACCCAAACCAGCACGTAATCAGCGCCGAAGGGCGGTTTAGCGGCTCCAGTTACCCTGGACAACCCGCGACACTGGCCTGCGGACAACCTGCCTACGGCTCCCGATCCCTCAATAGAAGGAATCTGGACCATGGCCGACACGGCATTCCAGAAACAGTACCGACAAGAAACCATCGCCGGTTTTGAAGCCGGTGAAAGCCCGCTGCGCATGTCTGTCACGACTGAGTTCGTGCGGCAGGGCAACGAAGCGATTTTCCTCGTTGCCGATTCCGGCGCCGCCGAAGCTCGCACGCGCGGCGTGAACGGTCTGATCACCGCTCGCGGCGACAACCTCAACCAGTTCACCGCTACTCTGGTCGAGTGGCATGACCTGGCCCGCAAGACCAGCTTCAACATCTTTGCCTCGCAGGGCAATCAGAAGAAGGTCATGCAGGATACGACCCTCAAGGTGATGAACCGCAAGGTCGATTCGGACATCATCACTGAGCTGGCAAACGGCACCGTCGACACTGGCGCCGCTGTCACCGGTTCCCTGGCGCTCGTCACCAAGGCAATCGGCATCCTCGGCCTGGCATCCGTGCCAATCCAGGAAATCGACAACATGTGGGGCCTCATCAGCCCGGCAATGCTGACGTACTTCATGCGCGACGCAACCTTCACGTCGAAGGATTACGTCGACGTGCAGCCGTTGGCCGGCGGTCCGATCAAGCGCGTCATGCGTTGGGCCGGCGTCAACTGGCTGGTGCACCCGAACGTTCCGGGCGTCGGTACGAACGCTGAAAAGTGCTTCCTCTACCACCGCTCGTCCATCGGCCACGCTGCCGATGTCGAGAACCTTGAATCCCTTGTCGGCTACGACGAAGAGCAGGCTTATTCCTGGGCTCGTTGCTCCGCCTTCATGGGCTCCAAGCTGCTGCAAAACAGCGGCGTTGTTGTCATGAACCATGATGGCTCTGCCATCGTCGGCGTCTAAGGAGGGCTGAAACCATGGCTTACGCAACTACCAACCCTCCGGTCCTGATCGCTCAGGGCATCGCTGGCTTCCGTCTCTGGAAGTACGAATCCGTCGACGCGGCCACGTTGGTCCGCGTCTCGGGCTACTTCACGAACGGCTGGCAGCTCGGCATGCGTGCGAATGACATCATCTTCGTCACCGACACGGATAGCTCGAACGCCACCACCATGCACACGGTCAACTCGGCTTCGTCCTCGGGCGTCGATCTGACTGACGGCCTGGCTGTCGGCACCACCGACACCGACTGAGGCAATACGGGCGGGACGCTTCGGCTCCCGCCCTTCCTCTTTCCCCTCGAAAGGATGCGGCAATGGCCGATGCAATCCCGATTGTGGCGGGTGATTCCGCCTCCACCAAGTCCATGCCGGTCATCCTCGTTGACCCGGATGGCAAGATTTCCAGCAACGGCGAGTTCGAAACCGTCGCTGCTTCCCAGACTGACCAAGTGATGGGTGCTGCCGGCGCTATCGGCGATGTCCTCGCGTCGCTGGTCTGTGTCGTCGCTACTGCTGCCACGGCGCAAGTCCAGATCAAGGACGGCGCCGGCTCGGCAATCACGGTCCTACCGAACAGCCCAGGCGGCGGCGTCGGTACCTACACCATCCTGCTCAATCTCCGGTCACTGGCCGGGGCTTGGAAGATTACCACCGGGGCGGGCGTATCGGTCATCGCCACCGGCAATTTCACCTGAAGGAGCTACCATGCCTCTGAACGTCAACGGCCTCGTGCTGGCCGAAAGCAAGCGCACGGTCTACCGGGTTTCGCTCTACGCCAACACCAAGCCGGAAGACCTTCTCGACCCTGCCTTCTGGGTCCATGTCGGGCCACAGATGCGAGCGGACGACCGTATCGAGGTTGTCGGCTTCGATAAGGCATGGTTTGGCGAAGTTATCGTCCTCGAAGTGGGCAAGGGTGCCGCTGGCGGCGCGCGCGTGGCCTATATCGCCGGTCCTACGCCCCTCACAAACGAAAACAGCCTGGCCAAGCCATCGGAGCATGAAGTGCGATGGGGCGGCCCAAATGGCGGCTGGCGGGTGATCCGCACGAAGGACAAGACGGTCCTGGCCGACATGCTCGATTCCAAGGAAGCGGGCCTCGCGTGGATCTCGGAACACCTCAAGGCGGCCTAATCCATGACGGATCAGCTTTCCCTCTACAATGGCGCCCTGATCAAGCTGGGTCAGCCGCGCCTTTCCGCCCTCACGGATGAAGGGAAAGCGCGCCGTGCGCTCGACGCTGAATATGCAAAGACCCTGAAGGCCTGTCTCGAGGCGGCCTTCTGGAATTTCGCCATGCGCTTCGTCCAGCTCGAAGCCACACCGTCAGTCGGTAGTTCGTTTGGCTACCGGTATGTTTTCGACAAGCCGGATGACTGGATCCGCACGGCCGGCGTGACGCTTGACGGCTATGGGAAGGTGCCGCTTCTCGATTATGACGACAGGGCGAGCCTGCTCCTGGCCGACAACGAAACGATCTATCTCCGCTACGTTTCGAACGACCAGGACTACGGGATGGATCTCGGCCTGTGGCCGCAGACCTTCGTTGACTTTGTAGAGACAAGCCTAGCCTGGACGGTTTGCGAGGAAGTGACCGGCTCGGCCGATCGGAAAGACCGGCTCGAAAAGGCGCGTAGCATCGCAAAATACAAGGCATCGAACACGGATGCCATGAATGAGGCGGTTACGCGCTATCCGCCTGCTGGCCGGCTGGTGCAAAGCCGGGGTTCGTCCTCGCGGCGTCGGCCTGAAGGCCTTCGCTGATGGCAAAGACCAATGCGCCGCTGCTGGCATTTAACCGCGGGCTTGTCTCAAGCTCTGCGCTGACGCGCGTTGACGTCGATCGCATCCGCCTTTCTGCCGAAATCATGGAGAACTGGTTGCCGAAGACGGCCGGCGCCATGTTTCTTCGCCCTGGCTTTGGCTACATCGGGACGAACCGAAATAGCGCCTTTGGCATCGACATTCCCTTTGTTGCGTCGACAACCGACACGGCATTGATAGAGATGGCGGACGGCAAGATGCGGGTTCGCGTCAATGATGCGCTGGTCTCGCGTGTGTCCGTTGCGACCACCATTTCAAACAGCACATTCGCCACTTCAGCGAGCTGGACGGATGGGTCGACCAATGGCGGAGCGTTGACGTTCGGCGGCTCTGGACTTGTCCTCAATGCGGTAAATGTCGGTGGCCTGGCTCTCTGCCAACGCCAGATTACCGTTTCCGGTGGCGACGCGAACAAACGGCATGCACTCAACATCAGCGTGACGCGCGGCCCGGTGACATTCCGATGCGGTTCAACCTCGGGCGGTGACGAATACATCTCTGAGACCGCCCTGCGGACTGGTGTCCACAGCCTGGCTTTCACGCCAACCGGGAGCTTCTACGTCCAGTTTCAAAATGATCTGGACATCGACAAGATTGTTGCATCCTGCCAAGTCGCTTCTGCCGGCACAATGGAATTGGATACCCCCTATGCCGCTGCTGATTTGCCCTATGTCCGGTGGGACCAGTCAGCCGATGTGCTGTTCCTGGCCTGCGACGGTTACCAGCAGCGCCGCATTGAGAGGCGGTCAACTGATAGCTGGTCGATCGCTCTCTATGCACCTGAGAATGGACCTTTCTTCAGTGCGCGTAGCGCCAAGGTAAAGCTGAAGGTCGCGGCCACGAATGGAAACACGACACTTACGTCCGATTTGCCGTTCTTCAAGGCAGCCCATGTCGGGGCTCTTTTCCGGGTCTTCAACGAGGGCGTCGGACAAGACTATAAGCTCGGCGCCGCAGACACATTCACCGATGCCTTTCGCGTCACTGGTGTGGTCGGTTCCGCCAACGAGTACAACGATAGGAATTGGACCTATTCGGTTTCGGGAACGTGGGCAGGTACGCTCCGCTGGCAGCGTTCGTTTGACGGGGAAGACACCGGCTTCAAGCGCTTCCGAAAGGTTGTTTCATCTTCGGCGACGGACATAACCGCGAACGTTGGAACCACCACAAACGATGAGACCGACGACAACGCCATCATCTACTACAAACTCGGGTTCGAGGCCGGGGAATATACGTCTGGAACCGCTTTGGTGCGGATCGATTACGATGGTGGCGGCGGCTATGGAATTTGCCGGGTTCTGTCGGTCAATTCGTCTTTAGAAGCTGTTGTCGAGGTGCTGAGCCGCTTCAACACTACGGAACCTTCGGACAATTGGCAGGAGGGAATCTGGTCGACCAAGCAGGGATGGCCTAGCGCCGTTGCCTTCGACAAAGGCCGGCTGGGCTGGGCGGGCAAGTCTCGCTTCATCTTCTCCGTGTCGGATGACTACGAGGACTTTGACCCCGATTTCGAAGGCGATGCGGGGCCGATCAACCGCACGCTCGGCTCTGGGCCTGTCGACACGATCAACTTCATGCTCTCGCTCAGCCGGCCGATCATTGGAACGCCTGGCGCTGAATTCTCGATCAAGTCATCATCGTTCGATGAGCCGCTGACGCCACAAAATTCCCAAGCTGGCGCACCGTCGACGCAAGGCTCTCGCCAAGGCGTGGCGGCGGTCAAAATCGATGGTCGCGGGATCTTCGCGCAAAGGTCCGGCAAGCGCCTCTTTGAACTAATCTTCGATCCAGGCACATACGAATATTCGCCGCGCGACCTGACGCTGCTTTGCCCCGATCTGACCGGCTCGGCCAATGTCGTGGGTATGGCCATTCAGCGCCAGCCGGATAGCCGCATTCACGTCTGGCTGGATGATGGGACGGTTGTTCTACTGACCTATGAGCCCTCGGAAGACGTGACTTGCTGGTCGCGGATCTCGCTTGGCGGTAGCGGCTTTATCGAAGGCGTGGCGGTTCTGCCGGGCGAAGACGAAGACCAGGTCTATTACCGCGCCCGCCGCACTGTGAGCGCATCGACCGTTCGCTATCTGGAAAAGATGGCGATGGAATCCGAATGTCTCGGCGGCACCACGAACAAGCAGGCTGACGCGTTCATCGTGGTGCCATCCGTGACGGGGACGAGCGTAACCGGCCTATCGCATCTGAACGGGCTGAGTGTGGTCGCCTGGGGGGCAGGGAAGTATCTGGGCGCCTACACCGTCTCCGCCGGGTCGATCACGCTAGGCGCTGCTGTGGCGGCTGCTGATGTCATGGTGGGGCTACCTTACACCGCTCTGTATCAGTCAACGAAGCTGGCCTATGCGGCATCGGCCGGCACGGCGCTGAGCCAAATCAAACGGGTGAACTATGTCGGCCTGATCATGGGTCGCGTCCACAACGACGGGATCGAAGTCGGCCGCGACTTTTCGAACATGGACAAGCTGCCTCGGCTTTATCAGGGGCGGCCCGTCACTGCCGATGAAATCTTCACCGATTACGAAGAGCCCGCAACCTCCTTTGGCGGGGAGTGGAAGCCTGACAGCCGTCTTTGCATCCGCGCAACTGCTCCCAAGCCCTGCGTTCTGAACGCGGCGGTTGTGACAGTCGAGACCAACGACAAAGTCTGATGGCTCACGAAGTCGTTCCGCTGACGCGGGAACACCTCATTGAATGGTACGGCGACCAGGGCAGGGGGCCAACCGTGCGCGGAATCGCCGGGCTGGTCGACGGCAAGCTGGCGGCGGTCGCGGGCTTCTGGTTCTCGGGTGGCAACGTGATTGCCTTCTGCTCACTGAAGGACGAGGCGCGGCCTTATCGCCACGCGATCCACCGCACGGCGCTGTCCCTGCTGGAAGACGCCAAGGCGCGTCACCGGCGAATTATCGCGCTCTGCGACCGCGACGAAAAGACCTCGGCAAAATGGCTCTCGCGGCTTGGGTTCAAGCCAGACGATGGGGATATCTGGACATGGCAGACTTCGGACTAAGCGCAATCATCGGCCTCGTCGGCACTGCGGTTTCCGCTGCTGGCACGCTAGCGGCCGGCGCGGCGCAGAAGAGCGCTGCCGATTATCAGGCGGCCCAGCTCGACCAGCAGGCCAAGGAAGAGACGGCTGCGGCCCAGCGTGAGGCGCAGCGCGCGGATAAGGAAAAGAAGTTCGTCCTGTCTCGTCAACAGGCCGTGGCGGGCGCGTCTGGCCTCGGCGCTCTCGATGAGACCGTCCAGAGCCTTGCCGGCGATGTCATCACCCAAGGTGAAGTCAACAAGGGCATGATTTCCTACGGGGGCCAAGAGCGCGCCAAGGGGCGCCGGGCGCAAGCCGTGTCGGCTCGCATGGAAGGCAAGGCCGCGCAAACCGGGTCTTACTTCGGTGCGGCCGGCACGCTGATGGATGGCGTGGGCTCCTTCGCGAAGGACTGGAAACAGCCGGCCTATAACGCGCCTTCCTCGGGGATTTATTACTGATGGCCTTGAAACTGCCTGGTGCTGAAGACCTGAGCGCGCCGGTTAGCGGGCGCTCTGGCCGTCCTATCGCTACCTTCGACACTTCGGCTATCGGTCGCGGCGTTGCGCAGCTCGGCGCCGGCCTTCAGTCTATGTCGAATAGCCTCAAGGTGAAGGAAACCCAGGCGAAAGAAACGGTCGACAAGACCCAGCTTTTCGAGACGGAAAGCCGTTATCAGCAGTTCAAATCGGCCCAGGCCCAGGCGCTCACCGCTGCCGGCGACAAGGCCGAACCGGGCGCGTTCGGCTTCAAAGAGCAGTATCTGGGCGCTTACAAGGAAGCCGCGAAGCAGTTCATGCAGACGGTGCCGGCTGAGCTAAAGCCGGTCTATGACGCCAAGCTTTTCAGCACGGAAGAAAGCCTCGTCAACGGCGACGGTGGCGCAACCGATTTCGAGCGTAAGCAGCGCAAGGCCTATTACAAAACCAATATCGATGAGGGCCTGACGGCTATCGAAAGCCGGCTCTATAGCGACCCGGCGAAGTTCGATGACGCCGTCTTCGAAGGCAACAACTTCATTGATGCAATTCCCGATGAAGACGTGAACCCGATTGAGAAGGACGCGCTGCGCCGTGGCTGGAAGGCTAAGGCGCAAATGGCGGCTCTCAACGGCATGAAGCCCTCCGAACGTCTCCGCGCGCTCGGGGAGGCTCCGGGCAACGACGACATCATCAACGCCATGAAGGGCGTCGAAAGCGAGGGCGACCCTAACGCAGTTTCGCCGAAGGGCGCTATCGGCACAATGCAGGTGATGCCCGAGACCGGCGCCGAAATCGCACAGGAGATTGGCGATACCAACTTCCCGAAGGACCCGGATGCACAAGTTGAGTATCTGAAAGACCCTGACATCTCGGAAAAGTACGGCGCCTATTATTACAACAAGATGCTGGCCCGCTACGATGGCGATCAGGAAGCGGCGCTCATCGCCTACAATGGCGGTGCCGATCGGGCCGACAAATGGATTGCCGGCGGTCGCAACGATAGCGTCATCCCGCAGGAATCGGCCGACTATTACAAGAAGGTTCTGGCGCGGGTTCATGGCGGCGGGGCTGATGGTGGCGTCCAGTCGGCACCTCGTGGGCTGAAAGAACCTGGCAACATCGATTTGAACGCGCGGCCTGTGGTCAAGAATGCCGATGGCACGATTTCAACCGTGCGCTCGATCTCTTTCGAGGAAGACGGCAAGGAAGTCCTAATCCCGACTGTTTCGGACGATGGCAAAATCCTGAGCAACCAAGACGCCATCAAGCTCTATCGTGAGACCGGCAAGCACCTTGGCAAGTTCGACAATGCCGATGACGCCACCGCCTACGCGCAAGACCTCCACAATGCCCAGGCGAAGCAATACGGCGGCAAGGAACAGCCTATCGTCATCGGCGACCAGCCCGGCCGCGTAGGCTCTGCTGATGTTGCCGGCGTCAACAGCGTCGTCATCGACCGCTTTAAGAAGGTGCAGGACGCCTTTGGCGCTTCGGTGCCTATCGTCTCGGGCTATCGTGACCCGGAACGGAACGCACGGGCAGGCGGCGCGCGAAAGTCCGAACACATGCACGGCAACGCGCTGGACCTCGATGTCAGCAAAATGTCGACGGAAGACCGCGTCCGGCTGATCCAGACCGCTTCGTCTCTCGGCTTTACCGGCATCGGTGTCTATGCCAACTCCATCCACCTCGATATCGGTTCGCGCCGCGCCTGGGGTGGGTCGCATCACTCGGACAGCGTTCCGTCGTGGGCTCGTGGCGCTATCGACGCGCACATGTCCGGGAAGTCCGTACCTCTTGGCCAGCGTGGCGCTGCCGGGTTCAAGGTAGATCCTCGTTTCGCCGACATGGACTATGTGACCCGCGACACTCTGGCGAAGGGTGCGCAAAAGGATATTCAGACCGAAGCCACGGCGGCGCGCGTTCAGCAGCAGGCGCAATACAAAGCCTATGACGACGCTATCGGGCTCGGTGTCGAGACCGGCAAGATTGTCAGCGAAGACCAGATCCTGAGTGATCCGGTCCTTGATGACGGCGACATCACGAAGCAGCTCAAGGCCTTCCGCTCAAAGCAGAAGGAAGACGGCGGCGTCGGGGCGCTGGTGTCGGCAATCCTGGCCGGAAGCCCTGCGGCATCGGTCAACAGCTTCGACGGCGACCAGAAGTCCACGGCCAACAAGGCCTATGACCGGATGATGAAGCTGACGCCTGAAGATCAACAACCGGTTGTGACGCAAGGCTTCGTCAAGGCGACTGGCTACATTCCCGACACGCTACAGGCCAAGGTTCGGCAGGGCGCAGCCTCGAAAGACCCTGCCGTCTTCGCTGCCGCCATGTCGCAAGCCGACGCCCTACAGACAACGGCGCCGGTCTCATTCGGCGCCGTCGAAGGCGCGGCCGACATTCGCGACAAGCTGGCCGCCTTCCGGCACTTCGTCAATGATCGGGGCATGTCCGGCGAAGAGGCATCGCAGCGCATCATGTCGATGGATGATCCGGCGCAAAAGGTGAATCGCGAAGTTCTCAAACCTGGGCTGGACAAGTTCACCAAGACGCTTTCGGTTGCCGATGTCACGAACGCGTTTGACCCTGGCATCTTCTCGTCTGAGCCTGGCGCCGGGATCGTCTCGCTACAGTCGAGCGCGCTCCTGGCTGAGTACAAGGAAATAGCCGAAGAAAAGTTCTACGATACAGGCGGCGACGCTGGCGCGGCGAAGGCCCAGGCCCTGGCGGAAATGAAAACCCGCTGGAATATCAGCAACATTTCCGGCTCGCCTAACCTGATGCGGCTGCCGCCTGAGCTGCATTATCCGCCGATCGAAGGCAAGTTTGACTACCTGCGCAGCGATGCCATGAAGACGGCGGAAGAGTACGTCGCCGGCCTGCATGACGGGCGCAAGGTCGAGAATGTCGCCATCATCCCGAACGAGAACACGCGCGCCGATATCGAGATGAAGCGCCCGCCGCGCTACCGGCTGTTTTATACCTACTTGGAAGGCGGCCAGACCAAGTTCGATGAAGTGTTTGCGGGGCCGTGGGGCATCGATCCCAAGACCTTGAACGCTGGCGTTGCCAAGAGCGGGGAAGCCGACAAGAAACGCTTCCTGACCCGCCACGGGGTCGAGGACAAGGCCAACGATATCGAGCGCGGCGCGGCTGCGAAGGCCAAGGCAATCAACCAAGACCCGAACACCCAGGACTTCATCAAGGCTCTGGGCTCGGAAGCGACCATCGGCGCCGGCAAGGTACAGGCAGATATGTTGCGCTCCGAAGGCCAGCAGGCGGACACGCCACCGGCCGAGCCGGCGCCGGGAACAAACACCTATGACGGAAGCCAGAAATCAGGCTTTGGCTCTACGCCGGGGGGCAATTTCTGATGCCTATCGTCCAGTACCCTGAAGACCGGCCGGCGCTCGGCACGTTTGGCGCCGTCGATTACAAGCCGGGTCAAGAAAGCGAAGTTGCGCCCGACATTGCAACGCTGCTCGGTGCCGCTTTCAGGCAGGACAACACCGTCGCCTCCATGGCGACGAACAAACTGGCCGGTGTCGACACTGCTACCCGAGACGGAGTTACCGGTGACGAGATTTGGGGTCAGATCAAAGGCACCAAATACGAAGCGCATTCCGACCGCTTCATGCCGATTTTCAATCGTCCAGCATTCGAGGCGATGAAATCACAAATCGACATGGAAGAGGAGGACAGGCGGACTGTGGATTCGGCCGGGTGGTGGGGGACTGGCGCTTCCATGCTTGCCGGCGGTCTCGACTTGCCATCGCTTATTCCTGGCGGTGAACTGGTCAGCGGCGTTCGAATGGGTCAAGCAGTGGTGCGCACCGGCCTGCGAACCAGCGTTGCGGGCGCTCTCGCCGCCGGCACTTCTGAGGTGGCCCTTCAGGCATCGCAGCAGACGCGCCCGTTGAGCGAAAGCGCTATGAATATCGGGTCGGGTGCCATTCTATCCGGCTTGCTCGGCGCTGGCGCTGGTGCGCTGTTCTCCCATGCTGAGCGCAAGGCCGCGTTTTCCTCCATCGAAAAAGCGTTGCAGGCCCACGTTCCGACGCCCGATGACGTGGCGGCCCATGCTGAAGGTTTAGGCATGGGTGGTAACGCGGTCGGTGGGGGCGCGCAAGCCGTCGACAAGCCTGTCCTGGGGGACTACGGCATCGCCTCGGGCGCCAAGTCGGTCGGCGCTTTGCAGGCTGGTTTCAACCCGCTGTTGCGCGCTGCACATAGTCCCTCGGCCGTCCATCGCTCTATCATGGCGGACCTGGCCGAAACCGGCTTCTATCTCGAAAAGAACGTGCGGGGCGAAGGCAATCTCGCGGTCGAAAGCGCGGTCAAGTATTGGGACCGTGGCGCCCTGACCAAGGGCCTCGATGACATGCGCCAGATTTACAAGGAGGCCCGCGCTAAGGGCGGACTGGATCTGAACCCGGAAGAGTTTCGCACTGCTGTCAGCTATGCCATGCGTCGCAGCGATGTCGGGGACCATGAAGCGGTTTCGAAGGCGGCGGCATCCTGGCGCAAGACACTCTTTGACCCGCTGAAGGATGAGGCCATTGAGGCGGGTCTTCTGCCGGCCGATGTCAACGTCAAGACGGCAACGTCTTATCTGACACGCCTCTGGAATTCCAACCGGCTCAACGCTGGCGAAGACCGCTTCAAGCAAATCGTGCGGCCCTGGATCGATGACCAGCTAGCGCAGTTGGAATTCAAGGCCGATGAGATCCGCGTGGGCAACAAGATTGTCGACGCGGAAAAGAAGCGTGAAGCGTTCGGCAAGGTGACTGAACGGCTCGATTCGATAGAAGGCCGTCTCGCCGATCGGAAAGCCCTGCGCGAGCGCAAGCAAGCCTCGCTGGGCCAAATGCAGCAAACCCGTCTGGACGTGCTGAAGGAACGCGCGCCACCTGATGTGGTCAAGATGCTGCGCGGTGCTGACGAAAATGCTGTGATGGTCGATACCGTCAAGCAGGCGAGGGCGGCTGAACGCTCTGCCAACAAGAAACAATCCTTTGCTGAACGGTCGCCGGTCCTGGCGTTGATCAAAGGCAAGGGCGGCGTCCGCATCGGCACGAAACTCGACAACGAGCTCCGGGCGATGGGCGTGACGCCAAAGACGCATCCGGGCATGTTCGTTAAAAAGGGCGGGATTGGCGATGTCGACAACTTCGTCCATGCCGAAGATGAGATGTTTGCGAACCTCCCGCAAGATGGCAACGGCTACGTCGATCCTGTAACCGTTATGGAATCGATCCGCTCCGAACTGGCCGGCAACCCTTTGCGCACGCCAGAGGAAGAGGCTACAGCGGCGGCGCTCGATAATCTGGACAAAGTGGCCTCTGAATGGCTGGACCGCGTTGGGCTGGCTCCTAACGCCTCGGTGAAGGACGTTCGGGATTTCATCGGCCGTGTGGTCGGCGCCGAAAACAACACAACCGGCATTGATTCGCGCATCTCCCGTTTCGAACAGGAGATTGAGCAATTCGACCGCGTTACCGATGGCATCGTCAACGAAAGCAAAATCACCGCTGCTGAAGCTAAGACGGTAGGCGAAGAGCTGGACAGCCTGGAAGCCGAACTTGAAGCCGTGCGGGATTTTGCCAACGCTTCGCCGCGCGTGGGCCTGGTGGTCGACTATGGCACCACACGCCGCGACCTCTTCAAGTCGAAGCTGAAGGAACGCACCCTTTCAAAGCGTGTCGACGCTCTCAAGCGCCTTGATGCCGAAGGTGGCGCGAATGACGATATCCTGGCCGAACTCGCTGCAAAGTCCATCGAACTGGACCGGCTGCGCGCCAACATCGACGGGCTTAAGGTGAAGGCCGACAAGCTGGAACCGATGATGCCCAAGGTGAAGCAGGAAATCCCTGATTTCGTTTCGCCGGCCGATCGGGCGGATTATGTCAAAGGCATCGTTGACGATATCTTTTCCCAGCTTACCGGACGCGCCAACCAGGGCATGCCCTCCTACGATATGACGATGTCATCGCGCGGCCCGCTGAAGGAACGAACCTTCAACATTCCCGACCATCTGATTGAAGATTTTCTCGAACACGACATTGAGCTGATCGGCCGTCGCTATGCCCGCGTTATGGCGGCCGATGTCGAATTGACCAATATGGACAAGCGTCTTGGTGGGGCTGGCAAGCCGACACTGGCAAGCCAGCTCGACCGGGTGAAGAACGATTATCTGACGCTGCGCGAAGCGGTGAATGCCAATCCGGACTTTGAGCCGAAGGCGCGGGAAAAGGCGCTGAAGGAGCTGGCCAAAAGCGAAAAGAACGATGTCGAAGACATTGGCGGCGTTCGCGATTTGCTGCGCGGGCAATACAAGGTCGACACTCAACACACGAATTTCGCTCGCGTGCTGCGGATGGCCGGCGTGTTCAACTTCATGCGCTCCCTCGGCGGTGTCGTGGTGTCGTCCCTTTCCGATGCAGCCCGGCCGCCGATGGTTCACGGCATGTCGCGCTATATGAGCGAAGGCATTGCCCCGCTGGTCACCAACCTCAAGGCGGTGAAGCTGGCTGTTGAGGACGCCAAACTTTTGGGCGCGGTGACGGAGCGGTCGTTGCAAAGCCGCCTGGCAACGATGGCTGAGCTGGCGGACCCGTACTCCAGCCATTCGCCCTTTGAAAGGTTCATCGACAATGCGGCAAACGTCTTTTCGAAAATGACGCTGCTGCCTTGGTGGAACGATATCCACAAGTCGATTGCCTCGGTTCTGGTGCAAAACCGGCTGCTGAAAAACGCCGCGGTCGATTACGAAAAGCTGGCGCCTGGTGAACTTAGATACATGGGCTTCCTCGGCGTCGATGCTCATATGGCCGAACGCATCGCGAAGCAGTTTGACGAGTTCGGCGATGTCGACGGCAACGTCCACATTCCCGGCCTCGCGAACTGGACCGACGAGGGCGCAAGGCGCGCGTTTGCCGGGGCGGTCAACAAGGACGTGGACAGCATCATCGTCACCAAGTCAGTTGCCGACGTGCCGCTGTTCGCACACACCCCGACCGGGCGGGCCCTGCTCCAATTCAAAAGCTTTGCCTTGGCGTCAAATCAACGGGTGCTGATGCGCGGCCTTCAGGAAGGGCCGGGCTCGTTCATCACCGGCACGGTGGGGATGACGGCTCTTGGAATGTTGACGTTCTACCTTAAGCAGGTGGAATCGAACCGTGACCTGAACGACAACCCTGGCCGATGGGTCGCTGAAGGCCTCGACCGATCGGGCGTGTTCCAGCTCGCGTTCGAAGTCAACAACACCTGGGAAAAGCTAGGCGGTTCGGGAATCTATGCGCTCGCTGGCGCGGCATTCCCCGACGCGACGCAGCGGGCGCCGGCCTCTCGATACGCCAACCGGGACGCCTTCGGCGCTCTGCTTGGCCCGTCCTTCCAACTCGGAACCGATGTAGCGCAATTGCTGGGCATCGGTGCGCGGGCAACGCACGGCGACATCGATATCAAAGGTGCGGACATTAACCGCGCGATTGGCATGACGCCGTTCGCGACGCTGCCCTATTGGCGGTGGATCATTGAGGGCGGTTTCGGTGTTGGCGATGCCGGCATCAAGCCGCAACTGAAACAGGCGGTCGGCGACTAGCAGTTATAGGTGTCGTCGGATCTGCCGCCGTAATTCCAGCATTTGTCTGAACTGCCGCTTCCGGCCGGAATGAAGCTGGTCACTGCCATGGCCATAACCACGATAATTGCCAAGGCGATCAACGCGCCGACCCCGCTGAAACGCGGGTCCTGCCAAAACCTTGGCTTGGGCGGCGTCACCCTTTTCTTTGCAATGGAGTCCATCAAAATGGCGACCACTTCGGTTGATCAAGTCACTGGCTATGGCGAAACGGTAGCATACAAGGCACCGTGCCGCCTAGCGACCACGGCGAACATCGCGCTGAGTGGTTTACAGACGATAGACGGTGTAGTGGTGGCCGCCAATGACCGGGTGCTGGTGAAGGACCAGCCCGACGCCCGCTACCACGGCATCTATATCGCCTCTTCTGGTCTGTGGTCGCGCGCGCGGGATTTCGACAGCAATAGAGACATCAGCTCGGGTACGCAGATTTTTGTCACGGCCGGGGCACTGAACGCTCGGAGCGGCTGGTCGATCACCACAACCAATCCAATCATAGTCGGCACAACCGATATTGTCATCGAGCAAAGCGAACTTGTGAACGCCGCGCAGCTTGAAGCCCTGGCGGCATCAGCAACAGCAGCAGCAGATACCGCTGGCGCGGCGGAGACAGCGGCCGAAGCGGCGCGGGATGATGCAATTGCCGCCGCCGCGTCCCTCAATCTGCCTACCATCGTCGCCGACACAATGCTCGTGGCCAAGCCTGACGCTACCGGCTATCTGGCGAAGGCAAAAGCGGACGTTCGTGACTTTCTCGACACAGCGCCATACGTCGCCACCAACACGGCGCTTGCCGCGCTTGATCAAACCAAAGATACCAGGGCTCAATTCGACGGTTCCCTATGGACATTTTCGTCGAGCAATCTTTCCTCCTTGGTCACTGTCGACACGAGGAAAGCGTACTATGTGGCGCCAGCGACGGATACAACAGGGGCTAGCGGTGCATGGGTACGCAACCGGCGAAACCTCGATATCGAGGTCGAGTTGCTCGGAGCGGTAGCCGACAGCACAGGAGTTGGTACCGGAACCAACAATGCCACCGCCATCAGCGCGGCCTTCACGTTGGCCAAGTTCATTGGCATGAATGTCGTCTTCGGCCCTGGCGCCTTTAGAAGTTCCACCGCAATCACTTATGACAAGAGCGCCATCAATGGCGACACCGGATTTGTGCCGTCAATACGCGGCCAAGGCGCGGCCCTGACCCGGCTCTATTTCGATGCCGGTGTGGACGGTTTGTCTGTCGTTGGCTCCGCAACGGGAGGGATACTCGGAAGCTTCTTGAGCATTTCCGATATGGATCTGGTGTCGTCCGGCAAAACGAAAAGCGGTCTGTCGGTCGACAAAATCGCTTTCCTGTCATTGCACCGGGTGAGGTGTACGGGGTGGAGTGTCGGGCTGAAGATGACCGACACCATTTCTTCAATCCTAGAGCAACCTTTCCTAAACGGAAACATCACCGGTCTTACCGCCAGCCCAGGAACGGCCAGCATCCCGCCCAATGCGATAACCATGCTCCAGCCATGGCTAAGTGGCAACGACAGGATCGGGGCCAAGATCACCAACCCGGCCACGTTCGCCATTCGCGGCGGCTCGGTAGAGGGAAACGGCAAGGTAACTGCTGGCGCCGATCCTAACAACAGCGGCGGCATTTCCATCATAAACCCCGGCATGGGCGGCAACGTCGGCGTTGTTTCAGATGGCGTGTACTATGAGGATAATGCCGGCCTGACTGACATACTCATCTTCAATGACGCCGCCGCCGACTTCCCCTGCTCGCACTCGATAACAGGCAACAGCTTCACGCGGCTTAGCGCCACATCCTTTACAACTTACAACATTTACCTGATCGGAGGTGACGCGGCGCAGACGCTGCATTGGAGCGGCAACGGCTTCGGGAAACTTTCCTCTGCCTATGTCGAGAGCTCGGCCCGTCCTTATGTGTTCTGCGATGACGTTAACAACGTCATCACTTTGGACGAGGGCGCGGGAAACAACTACGCTGCTGCGGTCGCGAAGCCGGATTTCTCAAGCCGATACACATTCGGCCAAAAAAACATGGCCCAGGCGCTCGGCTATAGTTTTGCCGGCGCACTATCAACCGGATCGACAAACGTTGCGTCGGTCGCCAAGCTTTCGACGGGGCGCTACAAAATCACGCTGAAGCGGGGCTGGGTAGGCTTCAAGGCAATATCTGTCAGCCCAACCCTACTGCGCGCGGTCAACGTTTTCACCTTTGATGATACGAGCATTACCATTGACCTGTACACCATCGGAACCACACCCGCCGTCGCAGATGCTGACTTCGGGTTCGCGGTCTTCAGGCCGATGTGATCAGCCAGGTGTCCTGACGGCCTTATCAGCAGTAACCGGCCAACTGATGCAGTCACACTGCTTGTTGCGCATGGTGGCGAACATAATGGTTGGCTTGATTTTGCCTGCCACCAGAAGGTCGGTGTTCACCATGTCAACGGTGTCGATAAACGCGGTATCGAAAGGCTCATCAGTCGCGAAGTTGCTTCCGTACATCCTATCCGTGAAGGTGTCGGGGATGCCGCCCGCCCCCAGGAACCGCTCGAAATGAAACTTCTCGACGCAAAGCGGCAGGATGTCCTGCGCGCGGATGCCCTCAAAAGTGCCGTTGGCGCAGTCGAAGTCAACGTACTCGATGTGAGGGACCATGTGTATCCGGTCCACCCTCTTGTTTCTCGGAAGCAAGCGCCAGAACATCTCAGTGTACGCGAGCACTTCCGGCCACCGCTGGTGACCGTTCCGCCCAATCATGTCGTTGGTGATGAGCGCACCATCGTCGCCGATCTGTCGTTTGACATTGTCCAGGATGAATTCGAGTTCGACGAAGTGATGGAGGCTGTGATTTGCCAGGACGACCGTGGCGTCGGTTTCCGGGAACTGTTTGTTGATGTCGAAGGTGAGGAATTCGAAATGTTCGCTAAGCCCCTTGCTTTCGGCATTAACTCGTCCCGCCTCGCTCATGGCGGGGGAGATGTCGGAACCGTAGAACTTTATAGTGCGGCCTCGACCGACAAGTATCCGTGCAATTTCCAACTCGGTACTGGCTTCGCCGCTGCCAAGGCTCAGAACGGAAAGCGAGCCATGCGGTGCCACGCGTTCGATCTCATTTGCATAGAATTCCTCGACCGAAATCGTGCCGAACATCTCCTTCATCCGAGGGGCGAGGGACTTGACTGCCCAATAGGTAAATATCGGCGGGATACTCGCTGAAGGTCGCTCGCCGTGATAAAATCCCTGCTCACGGCTAACCATCAAATCGTATTCTTGTGAGGCTTCCGCGCTGACTTCAGCGCGCGTGGCCGGCTTACTATCGCGCCAATTGATCCACCGCATAATATGCTCCTTCCGCACAAGTTTGGACGACTAGCACAGATATTAGCGCGGTTTCTACTGTTAGTTGGGCGCGGGTAGTGCTTCGCCACCAATCACCCCAAAACCAACTCGTCCAGCCGCAGGCCATGTGCGCGCGAGCGGCTAGACCGCTGATTTCCTCAATCGGCTGATTTTCAGCCCCTCCACCTTCATTGCCAAACTCAACAACTGCCCATCGGGGCGGAAAGGTACTAGCCATGGATCGCAACTTCGCGCGGGCGCTTTCGCTTGTTCTCAAATCGGAAGGGCTATGGTCGGACAATCCGGCTGATCCCGGCGGCGCCACCATGAAGGGGGTGACGCTCACCAATTTCCGCCGCTATGTGAAGGCCGACGCGACGAAGGCTGATCTGCGCAAAATCACTGACAGCCAGGTCGCCACGGTCTATCGCCGGTTCTATTGGGATGCGACGGCCGGCGCACTGCTTCCCAGCGGGGTCGACTACGCTGTTTTTGACTTCGCGGTGAATAGCGGTCCCGGTCGAGCAGCGAAATACCTTCAGGACGTTGTAGGCGTAAAGCAGGATGGGCGCATTGGCCCGGCCACCATTGCGGCCGTAAAGGCTAAGCCGGCCGGCGTTGTCATCGACGCGCTGTGCGACAATCGCCTAGGCTTCCTGAAGCGTCTCCCGACCTGGAAGACTTTCGGCAAAGGCTGGTCCGACCGCGTCAAGTCAGTGCGCGCCGAAGCGCTGAAGCTTTCAGCATTGCCCGACACTCCGCCGCCGGTCACTGTCGAGGTGAAGGTGCCGGTCGACAAGCCCGTTGTTCCTGAAAAGGTCGAACAGAAGGTCAAGGAGAAATCTGGCTTTCTGTCCTGGTTGACCGGTCTTTTCGGTTCCGGCGCCATCGGCCTCGGCTGGCTGGCCGGCATGGACTGGCAAGCCGTCCTGGCTGGCGGCGTGGTCCTGCTGGTGTTCCTGCTGGTCCTGCTCCTGCTTCGCTCTCAGATCGTCTCTGCGGTGCGCCAGATCAAGGCGGAGGTCGCGGAGTGATGTTCGGCCTGTTCGACTGGATCAAAGTAGGCGTCGGGGCGGTCGCAGGAGCCGGCATCTGCGGTCTCGTGGCCGTTCTCTATGTCGCAATCGTCCATGACCCTGCAACGCGCTCTGAAACCCGCGCGCTCGTCCAGGCAGAGGCGCGAGAAGCCGCGCTCGCCCTCATCCAGAAAAGGAACGACGACAATGTTGAAATCAGTGCTTTTGACCAGCAGCATCTTTGCGTTGAGCTTGGCGGCCGGTGGGTGCAGCCGGACCGCTGCGACTGAGGGCGCCGGGTTTTCGCTGCTGAAGCCCTCCGGGCCGACGCGAGACTTCATCATCAAGAACGACAGGCCGTTCGCGGAACAGGTGGCGGGCAACAACCGTTCCTGCAAGCGCTCTTCGGCCTGCTCGAAATAACATTAAAGGGCATCGGGGCATGAGCAGTGAGGATGAGGCAATGTTGTCGATCAAAGTGGACAAACGGCCGATATCGCAAGCCCAGCTTATAGGCTTCGTCGTGATCCTCATGGGGCAGGCGTTCGTCGGGGGCGGGCTCTATTACAAGTTCACCAGCGATATTGCCAACGCCGCTTCGAAAGCGGATCTTGCCACGCTGTCGGTGAAGGTCGATAGTGAAGCGGCGGCCCGGTCCGCGCGGTCTGCCCAATCGGATCGGAACTTTGACGACATTCAAAAGCAGCTCAAGCCGCTCGATACCGTCTCGCTGCGCCTAGACCAGAACGACAAGCGAGACGATGCACAGGACGCCCGCATTGACCGGATGCTGGAGCTGATCGGAGCCAAGCTCGATACGCTGACCCAGAACGTTGCCGACGTGAAGGCTGATGTTCGCGTCGTGGCCCAAGACGTTAAGAACCTGAGCGGGAAGACACAGCCAACGAGCTTCCGGCCCTAGACAATGGCAACGTAGCGACGCGCCTTCCAATCGAACACAACGCCGGCCGGGATCTGAAAACCCCGCGCCGGCTTTTTTGTGCCTTCATGCCGGGCCTGCTGGCGCTTGGCCTTCCTGATCCTCGGCAAGTCCTGGGTGTGGGTCTTTACTTCGCCACAAGCGAAATGAGCCGGGCCGCAGTTGGTGTTCACGTCCGGGCCTAGCAGGGCGAGGGCGCGCTTGTGTTCGACAATCCACCGGTCGTTATGACGGTGAACCGGCTCGCCGCAGTTGCAGCACGGCGCGATGTTATGGCCGGTGCAATTCTCGGTGAAGATAGCTTGTCGACGCTTGGCCGACATGCGAGCGCGGGGCGTGTTGGCGGTCACTTTACCAGCTCGAAATAGAGACTGAGAGTTGCTGCGTTAAGGTCTTCGAGCGGATGCTCACTGCAATAGTTGACGAGCCATAATTCAAGCGAGTCCGCATCAGTGCCGTGTGTGACATCCGTGTGCTGGTTGCCGCTCCGGCCGTTTCTGAAGTTCATGGCCGTCATGAAGCCCAACACCCAACTCATGCCAACGGCTCGGCTCATCTCCTCTGCTTTAACCCACTTGCCGCAGGAGTTTGCGCCGGGGCCATATGTGGCATATTCGCCCGCTCCCGCAGGGTAGGTCAGCATGCAAAAAGCCACGCAAGCGTAGACTGTGGCCGCTTTCATGACTTTGCCTTTAGCCTGACGCCTGGGCTTCCATGATTCAGAAACTCGATGCCGGCTTCCTCAAGAACGGTCATCACGGCGCGCACCTTGTCCAGTCCGCTGGTCAGCCCCTCGGCGCCGCGCTTTTCCATGGCGCTTACAGTGTTGATGTTTATCCCGGCGCGCTTCGCAAGCGTCCCTTGATCCATGTCAGCCAAGGCGCGCGCGGCGCGAAGCTGGTTTCCGGTTGTGAGCATTCTGTGTCCCTTTCTTATCTGGCTAGTATTTTTTCATAGTTCGCTGTTGACGGCAAGCTAATTGTCATTCATGGTGAACTGGTAAATAAAACTAGTTAAAGAGGAATTACACACATGCAGAACACCCGTGTTCTGGCTGCCGCCGAAGGCATGCCCAATCTCAACCGCCGCCGTCTCCTTCTTGGCCTCGCGGCTGCTTCCACGGCGGCTGCGGTTGGAACCGTCGCCACTCATAGCGGAGCAAAGGCGGCGCCGGCAGAAAACCCGGACCTGATTGCTATCGGCAATCGCACCCCGGCAATCGAACAGGCCTATGCGGATGCCTGGGCGCATGAGAAAGAAGTTATTCGGGTATGGGCGCCAAAATGGCCGTCCGCCCCGGCAGAGCTTACGGCGAAGCCGTCGCGTCATCAGCCAGAGCGCGATTTCTTCGGCGCGCATCATGGGCGGCACATTCACACCAGCGGCGATTTCGAATGGCGGCTCCATCGTGCCAGCAGCGCACTGAAAAGCCGCTCCAAGTCGCCATCCGCTTGGCACACCTGCTCAACGCGGGAAGAGTGGCAAGCCGAGTTTGATAAAGCGTCCCGTTTGCTATTGATCGCCAAAAAGTACGAGGCGAAGACCGCGCACATAGAGAAGGCGTCAGGCTACAAGCCCGCGTGGGAAGCCCGGCATGCAGCCGCGCAAGCTCTTGCCGACCATATCACCGCCGTTCTGGATCAGCCCGACATCACTCTTGAAGGGATGCTGATCAAGGCTGAAGCGTTGGCTGCATGGGGGAGGGTATCCGAGAAGGACCGTATCTGGGCGGCGGTCGACCGCAAGAGGAACTGGCACGGCCAAATTGCGGAGTCCGTTCTCCGTCACGCGAAAGGCGGTGCAGCATGATCACCCGTCGCCTTTTCCTTCGTCAAGCGGCTGTTGCCAGCGCCGCGATTTCGGCGGGCTCAATCGGGGAGGGCGCAAGCCTTCCCACGATTTCCGCCGCCGGCCTCGCCGCCATCGCGGCTTGGCAAACGGCCCTGATGGTGCAGAACCAGATATGGGATCGCTACTGCTCCACACAGGACAAGGCGGTCTATGAAAACGAATGGCGGCCTGCCTATGCCGTGTCGAACGACGCATTGACCGCGATGCTTCGCGCTCTGCATGTCGAACAGGTGCGGTCATGAGCCCCGTTCTCAGCAAGCAATATACCGGTAACGAGCCGGTCGACGTGATGGACCATGCTCTTGATCTGCTCCGCGTCGTTCGGCTCGCGATCAACGCTTACGAAGCTGACCCGTCGAACGTCTCGGAAAAGGAAATGGCGTCGATCGGCTACGTTCTCATCTACGCGCAAGACATCTTGGAGCCCTTGCGGGAACACCTCAACAAGGCGGGGGCTATGCGATGAACGCGCACGTTCGCCTTTCCGACCCGACTGTCCGCCGCTCGATCGAAGACGAGATTGAACGGCTAATTTCCCTGCTCGACCTCGTAGAGCCCGACCCGGATCTGGAGCCATATCTAGCCGGCGGCGCCGAAGTCGTCGGCACCGATGACAGGGAAGGGGACAACTCCGACGACGAAGAGGGCGCCGACGCGGAATATAGCCTCGGCTGGTCCGAATCGGGCAGTCAGGGGCGCGACGCGTGGATGCGTGCCGGGTGCCAGTACGTCGCGGGGGTCGATGGCGACAACTGACCAACTCGCAAACTTTGCGACTTGAAGCCCGCTGCCTCACGGTGGCGGGCTTCATCGTTTGCGGACGTTAGGCCCCAAGTTAGGCACGAACTAAGGCAAAACGAAATAGAATAAGCAATTCAACCCTTTACGAAAAGTTCTGGCGGAGGAAGTGGGATTCGAACCCACGGTGAGCTTGCACCCACGCCGGTTTTCAAGACCGGTGCCTTAAACCGCTCGGCCATTCCTCCATCGTGGTTTTTCAACCATTTGGGCAGCGCGGGGCCAACTCGTTTGGCCTGTGGCACCGGATTGGCACCGAAGGCACTCCCGGCTGGTTCACGCCTCATTCCTGTAAAGCGGCATTGAGGGCTGCGTCAACCACCACTGTGTCGGTTCCTGCCGTCCTGGCAGGCTCTGAGTTTGTCGGAATCGAGCACCGGAACTCGCTATCCCATTGGTGCATGATGAAGAAGGAGCCCGCCGACTGCCGATGTACAGGTTTGCGCGCGAACACAAGAAGCCTGACGCTGGAGGGCTTTCGTGCAGCCCGACCGAGGGCGCAACCTACCGACCAAGCCATCCTCGGAATTGGGCGGAGGTAATCCCTACGGGTCAGCCTCTTGGGACAGCTGCGGTATCCCGCAGATTTAACTTTCGCCAAGGAACAGCTACTGGTGAGGAAGGCCGAAGCTGCAAATCGGCTCCGGCCTGTACGGTCCTCAGTCTTTGCAATTTTCGTCCGCCTTTGCCGCCGCGGCCTTATCACCGTGCTGCTGCGCCTCGATGTCCTGCTGCGAGGTTGCAAGGTTTTTGTCGCCGGCGCCTTCAGCGCCCGCCAATGGCATCGTGGTGCCATCCTTGGCGGCTGGCTTGTTCGCGTTGCCCATGGCCTTCGGAGTCTCTAAAGGCGCGTGGGTTCCATCTTTCGAAATACCGGCGGTCTGTCCGGCATCGGTCCCGGTGTTCGAAGCTGACTTGTCCGGACATGCGGCGATCGCAGACCCGGCAGAAAGCGACATCGCGATCGCGACCATCAATGAAGTCATTTTCATCATGCTCGTCCTTCTGTTCGAGTGCCCTGCGGATGAAACTAGCGGCGCATTTCTTTGTTCCGGCGGTCGGTCCGCTGCCCGACAAAGCCCGGTCAACCGGCAGGCACGGCGGGCAGGAGCGAAGCCAGGCTTTCTGTGGCAGAGGGCATCACATCTCTCGCGCGGAAGCACGAAAACCGTTACTTTTCAGAGAGCTCTTACGGTGGAGACGCCACAATCTTGCCCGGTTGCGGCCACAATCGGTTAATACCGTGATAAGCAATTCCTGCGCACAAAGGATCGGGGTTTTAAGCGTCGTTGGTATTGTCGGGTGAGTTTTTTGGCTCCTCTGGTGGTTGAACGCGACGCCTTGAGTTGAGACTGAAGGGGACATCAGGAAAATGCAGGCTGTGACGCCACCGCGTCTTCGTCGCGCTGCTACCGTCGCGTTGTTCGCCATGTCGGCCGCCTTGCTGGCTGCCTGCGCGTCGCAGCCTGAGCCGAAAGCGATGGTCAACAAGAAGACCCGCCCCAAGGAATATTTCGCCGAATCCGAATATGGCGTGAAGGCAAGCCCGCGTGTGATCTCCCGGAACGGGCGCATCCAACGTGGCGGCGGCAGGGATCAGCTTGGCAAACCCTATCAGGTCCGCGGCAAGTGGTATTACCCGAAGGAAGACAAGCGTTACGCCAAGGTCGGCCTCGCCTCCTGGTATGGCGACGCCTTCCATGGCCGGCTTACCGCCAATGGCGAAGTCTACGACATGACCCATCTGACGGCGGCGCACCCGACCATGCCGCTGCCAAGCTATGCCCGCGTCACCAATCTCAAGACCGGCAGTTCGGTCATCGTTCGCGTCAACGATCGCGGCCCATATCACGAAGGCCGCATCATCGACGTATCGGAGCGCGCTGCCCAGATGCTTGACTATGCCAACACCGGCACCGCTCAGGTAAAGGTCGAATATGTCGGCCGCGCGCCGCTCGACGGCGATGACGACCAGTATCTGATGGCCTCCTATCATCCCGGCAACAGGGCGCCAGACCCGTCGGATGGACTGCCGACCGGCGTCATGGTCGCCATGAACGGGCCGTCGCCAAGCCTGCCTGCCGGCACTGCTGCCGTGCCGTTTCCGGGCCAGTTGACCGATTCCGGTTCTGTCCAGCCGATCATGTCGACGCAGTCGTCGGCCTATGGCGATCTGGCGCTTCCGGATTTCGGCCCGATCGTGCCGGAGCGTCCGCAGATCAATCTGCCGCCGCAATCGCCGTTTGCCGTGGCCTCGCTGTCCTATGCCGACGAGCGGGTCGAACGCGCCTCAAATGCCTTCGCCGCGATGGGTGGCGACGGCATGTCGCCGGCCGATGTGCTCCAATCATGGAAACGGCAGCCGCCAACGGCCGGTCCGTCCACTGACTACGTCGCGGCTGGTTCGTTCGAGGATGCAGCGGAGGCCAAGCGTGTTGCTGCTGAGCTTGCCGCATACGGCAAGATCGAGATCCAGCGTTCGGAACTCGATGGCGAGGATTGGTATTCGGTCAATCTCTATCCCGATGGCCACCGCAATCTCGATGATTTGCTGCAGGCTGCCTGGTCGCATGGCGCGCCCGATGCGCTGGCTGTGCGCAACTGAGCGCAAGCCTGATGGGATTTCCGCTGCGCGGTTGATCCGCCGCGCAAAAAGCTTGATACTTTTCGCGGGCTTGCCGGCGGTGCCGGCCAACGGGTCGAACATCATGCAATTTCGCTTGCTCCCGCCTCTCGCCGGGCTTCTGGTTTTTGGCTTGCTGCTGTTTTTCCAGGCTCCGGCCGGTGCACAGCTGTTCGAGACCAAGGCCGCGCAGGCCTTCATGATCGATGCCGAGACCGGGACGGTGCTGTTTTCCAAGGAGGCCGACAAGCCGATACCGCCGGCCTCGATGGCCAAGCTGATGACCATGGAAGTGGTTTTCAACGCCATCAAATCCGGCCGCCTAAAGCTCGACGATACGTTCGTGGTCAGCGAGAACGCCTGGCGCAAGGGTGGCGCGCCTTCAGGAACATCGACGATGTTCGCCAAGCTCAAGTCGTCGGTCCGGCTCGAAGACCTGATTCAGGGCGTGACCGTGCAGGCGGCCAATGACGGCTGCATCGTCATCGCCGAAGGCATGTCGGGATCCGAAGACAATTTTGCCGCGCAGATGACCGAACGCGCCCGCCAGATCGGCCTCAAGACGTCGACTTTCGTCAATTCGACCGGCCTGCCGGCGGATGGCCAGCAGACGACCGTGCGCGAGCTGGCGCAGCTCGCCCTGCACCTGTGGCGCGATTATCCGGATTTCTATCGCTATTATGCCCAAAAGGATTTCACCTGGAACAAGATCTCACAGAGGAACCGCAATCCGCTGCTGGCGATGGACATCGGCGCCGACGGCCTGG
This sequence comes from Mesorhizobium sp. BR1-1-3, assembly GCF_020165455.1. Lineage (NCBI taxonomy): Bacteria > Pseudomonadati > Pseudomonadota > Alphaproteobacteria > Hyphomicrobiales > Phyllobacteriaceae > Mesorhizobium > Mesorhizobium sp. BR1-1-3. Next base: position 154,307 of record NZ_JAIUIC010000005.1, on the reverse strand, counting down.
CGGTCGGGGCGAGCGAGGCAGCCGGTTTCGGCATCGTCGGTTCGCTCAGCCACAATGGTACCCGCGTGATCGCGGCGATGAGCGGGCTGGCCTCGGACAAGGAGCGCGCCGAGGAAGCGCGAAAGCTGCTCGACTGGGGTGTCCGCTCCTTCGAGAAGACCGAAATTTTCGCCAGGGACGAGGTGGTTGGAGAAGCCCAGGTTTTCGGCGGCGCCAAATCCGGGGTGACGCTGAAGGCCAAGGGTCCGATCGACATCTTCCTGCCGATCACCAACCGCGACAAGCTGACGGCCAGGATCGTCTATGACGGCCCGGTTGCAGCACCGGTGGAGGAGGGGCAGCCGGTGGGTGCGCTGCGCGTCTGGATCGGCGATACGCTGAGCCAGGAGACGCCGCTTTTCGCAGCCGAATCGATCGGCGTCGGCACGCTGCCGCAGCGCGCGCTCGATGCCGTCAAGGAACTGGCGGTCGGCTGGCTGCGCTAACGCATGTCGCTCAAAACCAGCCATGGTTTTGGGGAACGACATGCATAAGGGCAAAAAATCGACGGCATGGACGTTTGGCCCAACGCGGACTATCTAGAGCGCTACAATCCCATTCAGCCATGGACAAGAAGGCCTCTCGGTTGGCACGCGGTTTTTTCATCACCTTCGAAGGCGGCGAGGGGGCAGGCAAGTCGACGCAGATCGAGCGGCTGGCCAGGAAGATGCGCGCCAAGAAATACGACGTGCTGCTTACCCGCGAACCCGGCGGCTCGCCGGGCGCCGAAGCGGTCAGGCATGTGCTGCTGTCGGGCGCAGCCGAACCGTTCGGGCCGAAGATGGAAGCGCTGCTTTTCGCCGCCGCGCGGTCCGATCATGTCGAGCAGGTGATCCGGCCGGCGGTCGAGCGTGGCTCCATCGTGCTTTGCGACCGCTTCCTCGATTCCTCACGCGTCTATCAGGGCGTCACCGGCGGCATCGATCCGGCATTCATGGATGCGCTGGAACAGGTCGCCATCAACGGCATGATGCCGGACATGACGCTGATCTTCGACATCGACCCAGCGGAAGGCCTGAGGCGCGCAACGCTGCGGCGCGGCGCGGAGGCAGTCGCCGACCGTTTCGAAAAGGAGACGCTGGCGATCCACCGGGCCCGCCGCGAGGCGTTTCTGGCGATCGCCAAGGCCGAGCCGGAGCGCTGCATCGTCGTCGACGCAGCCGCCGAGCCCGACGCGGTTGAGAACGTCGTCACCGCGGCAGTGTTCGCGGCGCTGGCGGCGAGAGCGCCGGCACGCGACAGGCAGGCGACGCCGGCATGATCTTCGAGCGCATCGCACCCGAGCAGCACGACACGCTCGACGGCGTGCCGGAGCCCTCCGAAACGCCCCTTCTGGTCGGGCACGGCCAGGCTGCAGGCGTGCTCACCGCCGCCTATCGCGCCGGCAAGCTGCCGCATGCGCTGATCTTTTCCGGGCCAGTCGGCATCGGCAAGGCGACGCTCGCCTTCCACCTTGCGCATCATCTGCTGAAGCACCCGGATTTCGCGCAGGCGCCGGAAAGCCTTGCCGCTCCCGATCCGGCGTCGTCGCTGTTTCGCCAGATCGCCACCGGGGCGCATCCTTCCGTGCTGCATCTGACCCGGCCGCTGAACGACAAGACCAAGAGTTTCAAGACGGTCGTCACCGTCGATGAGATCCGCAAGGTCAGCCGCTTCCTGTCGCTGACCTCGCATGACGGCAGCTACCGGGTCGTCATCGTCGACCCCGCCGACGACATGAACACCAATGCCGCCAATGCCTTGCTGAAAAATCTTGAAGAGCCGCCGGCACGGACTCTGTTCATCCTGATTGTCCACGCGCCGGGCAGCCTGCTGCCGACGATCCGGTCGCGCTGTCAGGTAGTGAGATTGAACCCGCTCGACGCCGACGACCTGATGACGGTGCTGGAAACGACCGAGCCGGCGCCGCCTGAAGATCCGGCGGCGCGCGCGGCACTGGCCGAGCGGGCAGGGGGCAGCGCCCGCACCGCCATCCTCTTGACGCAGTATGGCGGGCTGGAGATCGCTTCAACGCTCGACGCTCTGGTCACCGGGAAAAAGAGCGATGTCGGCGGCGCGTTCCGCCTCGCCGAAGCCGTGGCCGGCCGCGATCAGGCGATCCAGTTCGATATCTTCAACCGCCGGGCGCTAGACCTGTTGTCGGACGCGGCAAGCCAGGCAGCACTGGCTGGCGATCTCGCACGAGCCAAAACGCTGTCGGACACTTGGCATGAGGCGCTGGACGCTATATCTGAGACCGATACTTACAATCTCGATAAGAAGCAGCACGCCTTGATCATGATCGACCGCCTGAATTCTGCAATGCGAATGTGACTGGGTTTCCTGGATCGGGATGGCAAATGCTGCCTCGATACGATATCCACCGCCACGCCTTTCCAGACATTCATGACGGTTCATTCATGTCACGCGACAAATTCTACATCACCACCCCGATCTTTTATCCGAACGGCAAGCCGCATATCGGCCACGCCTATACGGTCATTGCAACCGACGCCCTGGCACGCTTCCAGCGCCTGGACGGCAAGGACGTCTTCTTCCTGACCGGCACCGACGAGCATGGCCTGAAGATGCAGCAAACGGCCGAGAAGGAAGGCATAACGCCACTGGCGCTGGCCGACCGCAATTCGGCGATTTTCCGCGCAATGACCGAGGCGATGGGCGGCTCGAATGACCAATACATTCGCACGACCGAACCGCGCCACTACGAATCCTGTCAGGCGATCTGGAAAGCGATGGCCGCCAATGGCGACATCTATCTCGACCGCTATAGCGGCTGGTATTCGGTGCGCCAGGAAGCCTATTTCGACGAGAGCGAGACGACGCTCGGCGACGACGGCGTGCGCCGCGAACCGCTTGGATCGCCGGTCGAATGGAACGAGGAAGAAAGCTATTTCTTCCGGCTTTCCGCCTATCAGGACAAATTGCTGGCGCTTTATGAGAGCCAGCCCGACTTTGTCGGTCCGACCGAGCGCCGCAACGAGGTGCTCAGCTTCGTCAAGTCGGGGCTGAAGGATCTGTCGATCTCGCGCACGACCTTCAAATGGGGCGTGCCGGTGCCAGGCGACGACAGGCATGTGATGTATGTCTGGGTCGACGCCTTGACCAACTACATCACCGCCGCCGGCTATCCCGACACAAAGGCCGAGCAATGGCACTATTGGCCGGCCACGCACATCATCGGCAAGGACATTGTCCGCTTCCATGCGGTCTATTGGCCGGCATTTCTGATGTCGGCGGGCATCGAGTTGCCAAAGCGCGTCTTCGCGCATGGCTTCCTGTTCAACCGCGGCGAGAAGATGTCGAAATCTGTTGGCAACGTCGTCGATCCATTCGCGATGGTCGAGCACTACGGTCTCGACCAGGTGCGCTACTTCTTCCTGCGCGAGGTGCCGTTCGGTAACGATGGCAGCTACAGCCATGACGCGATCGTCAACCGCACCAATGCCGATCTTGCCAACGGCCTCGGCAACCTGGCGCAGCGCTCGCTGTCGATGATCGCCAAGAACTGCGGCGGCGTGGTGCCGCAGCGCGGCGAGCTGACGGATGCAGACAGAGCGATCCTGGATCAGGCCGCCGCCGCGCTCGACACCGCGCGCAAGGCGGTCGCCGAGCAGGGCATCCATCTGGCGCTGGCAGCGATCTTCGGCGTGGTGGCGGAAGCCGATCGCTACTTCGCCGGCGAGGCACCATGGGCGCTGAAGAAGACCAACCCGGCGCGCATGGAAACGGTGCTGTGGACAACCGCCGAAGTCGTGCGCCGCGTGGCGGTGCTGTGTCAGCCCTTCACTCCGGGCTCGGCCGCGAAACTGCTCGACCTGCTGGCGGTGCCGGCGGAGAGCCGCGATTTCGTGCATGTCCACGCGGATCACGCGCTTGTGCCCGGCACTGCGTTGCCGGTGCCGGAAGGCGTGTTTCCGCGTTACGTCGAACAGCCGGACGCGAACATCTGATGCTCGTCGACAGCCACTGCCATCTGGATTTTCCAGATTTCGCCGAGGAGCGGGCGGCCATCGTCGCCCGCGCTTCAGCCGCCGGAATTGGCCGTATGGTGACGATCTCGACACGCGTGAAGCGTTTTCCACAAGTACTTGAGATCGCTGAAACTTTCGACGAAGTCTATTGCTCTGTCGGCACTCATCCGCACAATGCGGCCGAAGAACTGGATATCACGGTCGAGGAGCTTGTGCGGCTATCCGCGCACCCGAAAGTAGTGGCCATCGGCGAGGCAGGTCTCGACTATTTTTACGACAAGGCGCCACGCGATGCACAAGCGCAAGGCTTTCGCAATCACATCGCCGCCGCCCGTGAAACGGGGCTGCCGCTGGTCATCCATTCGCGCGATGCCGATGCCGACATGGCTGATATTCTCGAGGACGAAACAGGGAAGGGCGCCTTCCCCTTCATCCTGCATTGCTTTTCTTCCGGGCGCCGGCTTGCCGAGGTGGGCGTCGCTCTCGGTGGCTACGTGTCGTTCTCGGGCATCCTGACCTTCAAGAATTCAGCTAAGTTGCGTGCCATTGCCGCCGATGTCCCGCATGCCCGATTGCTGGTCGAAACCGATGCGCCCTATCTGGCGCCCGTGCCGTTTCGCGGCAAACGCAACGAGCCCGCCTATGTCGCCCATACCGCCAAGGTGCTGGCCGAAACGATCGGGGTAAGCGAAGCTGAAATCGCCGATCTGACCACAGATAATTTCTTCCGGCTGTTCGGCAAGATGCCGCGGCCTGCAGAGCAAAGTGCCTGAACGATGACTGACCGGCTGCGCCTCACCATTCTCGGCTGCGGCTCGTCCCCAGGTACGCCGCGCATCACCGGCGATTGGGGCAATTGCGACCCCGACAACCCCAGGAACCGGCGCACCCGTGCCGCCGCGCTCGTCGAGCGGATCGCGGCGAACGGCAGCCGAACGACTGTCGTCATCGACACGGGGCCGGATTTTCGGCAGCAGATGCTGCTGGCCGGCGTTAAACGTGTCGATGCGGTCGTCTATACCCACCCGCATGCCGACCATATCCATGGCATCGACGATCTGCGCGGTTTCGTCCTCGATCAGCGCCAGCTCATCGACGTCCATGCCGACAGGGCGACGATGCTTCGGCTGCGGGAAGCGTTCGGATACTGTTTCGAGACGCCGCAAGGCAGTTCCTATCCGCCGATCGTCAGCCCGCATCTCATCGACCACACCAGGCCGGTGGTCATCGAAGGAGAGGGGGGTACCCTCACCCTCGAGCCGCTGCCGCAGATCCACGGCGACATCGTATCGCTCGGTTTCCGCATTGGCGGTCTCGCCTATTGCCCCGACATCAGCGACTTTCCGGAACCCACCGCCGAACGGCTGGGCGACCTCGACGTGCTGATCATCGACGCGCTGCAGTACCGGACGCATCCAAGTCATCTGTCACTTGGCGAAGCGCTTGAATGGATCCAGCGGCTGGCGCCGATACATGCGGTGCTGACACATATGCACGTGCCGCTCGACTACGTCTCGGTGATGGCCGAGACACCAGCCAATGTCGAACCTGCCTATGACGGCATGGTTATAGAAATCCCTTATGAATCAGCACGATGCGAATAGAGCTTCATGAGGGCTTTCGGCTCCTTGGTGCAAATATCAGCAGCGTTCCGATCCGCTCGTAGCCCATCCGAGGATAAAGCAGCGCCCCGGCATGGGTTGCTGCCAGCACCGAGTACCTTGACCCGCGCGCGCGATCGTCGTGCAACATTTTCGATATCAAAGCCTGACCAATGCCGCGACGCCGGTGCGACGGCTCGACATACATGCTCGAACACCAGGTGGCTCCCACGGCATCCAGGCTGCGAACGCGCCCAACGATGTCGGCGCCGTCGATTGCCACATACTGGCGGAACGGCGCGGTGTCGCCGAGCAAATCGTCTGGGATCGGCTGCCTGCGGATGATCTTTCCCAACTGTGCCGCCCGTTCGGCCGTCTGCACGCGTTCGACCGAAGCAACCGATGGCGGGTTCGGAATCCGGTGCAATCGGTGGACGAAAAAGCCTTCGGTCCGCAGCAGCCGGTAGCCGAGAGCTTTGTAGGCGGTTCGTGTCGGCCCGTCCGGATCGTCGTTCGCGATCACAACGGAAATGGCAAAGCCCGGCCGTGCATGCTGCCGCACGACGGCATCGGTCTCTTGAGCGGCGACGTCATGGACGACCCATTCTTCGCCGCGGTAATCGCGAGGATTCTTGCGTTCGGCATCGCGCATCAGCCACAATGGTCCAACCCGGCTGGCTTCGTAAGGAAAGGTGCGGCTCCTGTCAGCGCTGAAGCCATGCACGAACACTTCGATTGCCGCTTCGATCTCGCTGTTTGCCATCTTCATTTCGACAGCCTAGCGTTGGCGATCCGCTCAAGGCAATACGCCACAATCGGCTCAAGCCTGTGAGAATCAGCGGCAATTTACAGTTCTTGGCCCATACGTTAGTTCCATAATCTATCTTATGCGACTTTTGGATACGGCGAGCGGCATGGATGCGGCGGTCCCCGACTTCACTTTCCAGTTCCCTTGGAGGCTTCAGCCTGGAGAGACGTCAGGCTTGCAAACATCGGCTCGATATTGTGAGCGCGCAGCCGTCGGCAGCGCGCTCGACTCTTTGTTCGAACGATCGGGTCAATCGGAGCGACTATTCCAGAATAACGGTGGCCTCCACCTCGAAAAGCATGGGATCGATTGCAAGCTTGGGAACGGGAACCAGAGTCTGCGCCGGCAGCGCCTCGCCGAACATGTCCTTGACGTTCCTGGTCAACACCTCGAGCTTGGACATGTCGTGGTCGACCACGAAGACCGTGAGCTTCGCCACCTGATCCGGCCTGGCGCCGATGCCCTCAAGCGCAGCATGCAAATTTGCGTAGGCCTGCTTCACCTGGACGGCGAAATCCGGTGACAAGGCTCCTGTGCTGTCTTGGCCGCCCTGCCCGGAGATGTAGGCGATCCGAGCTCCGAGCGGTGCGATTACGGCGGTGCTGTAGCCATTCGGTGACGGGTCGTAGAGCGCCTGTGGATTGACAATAGTCAGCTTGAACTCGTTCGCCGGCGACGCAGTGGGGACTGCAATGGTCATGATGATTAGCCCTCCGATAAGCAGATGCTTGATTGCGCGTGACATGGTTTTTCGCTTGGCTCCGCAGCCTGCGAGCAACCTACCCTGGCGCCTGCAGATTGAACTTTAACCTAATCGCTACGTGAATCGTGCGATGTACGAGTCATCGTATGGTACGTCGTACGAGTCAATCGCTCAAGATCGACATTTGTCGCGTTGCCGGTCAAAATCGATGTTCTGAAAAAGCGAGGACGACGGATGGTAGCCAAACGCAGCGGCGCCCGGAGCAAAGGGGATCAACGGATAAGCGTGTCGCTCCAGCCCATGCAGCAAGCGAGCAGCGAGCCGCCGCTGTCTCGAGAGCGTATCGTGGCGACCGCGGTGGAACTGCTGGACGCCCAGGGCATAGACGGATTGACAATGCGTCGGCTGGCCGATCGCCTCGGCTCGGGTGTGATGAGTCTATATTGGCACGTCGACAACAAGGAGGATGTCTTTGATCTAGCAGTCGATTCGGTGCTCGAACATCGCGGATCGCCTGAAACAGGTGAGTCTCCGGACTGGCGCGGAGACGTCGTTCATATGCTCGAAGACTGGCGCGCCAGAATGTTGCGCCATCCTTGGTCGGCATCGCTGTTGCCGCGCCGGGCGCTCGGTCGGAACATTCTCGGTCGCCTGGAAATGCTGAGCAAGACCTTGTCCAGAGCCGGTGTTGCGGACGCGGATCTGAACGCCGCGATATGGTCGCTCTGGAACTATGTGATGGGCGCTACCCTCACCCGGGCAAGCTTCGACCTCTCGGAAGAAGACAGGGCAGCCGCACAGCAGCGTCTTACACATCTCAGCGAACACTACCCGACAATCGAACGCTCTCGTCTGCTGTTGGACAACGATTGGGATGGCGCCTTCCGAAGAGGCCTCGACTTCCTGCTCGACGGCCTCTCGCCAAGATAGAATTCCGGCGCTCCGCCCGGAGCAGACCGGATGGCGCTGCTTTGCGCATGCCAGTTTGACGCAAGTGCTTCCCAGTCCACATCATCACGTTTGGCTCGCCGCCAAGGCGGCGCAGGCAGCGGGCAAGCCCCAGGTGCTCGATCCCATCGCGGCGGTGGCTGGTGCGGCTGCATTGCAGCTGAATTGTTGCAGTTGGCGATGTCGTCGTCACGCATTGCCAACCGCTGGTCGGAATCCTCTCTGCAGTCGATCTTTTACGCAAACCTTTTTGGCCGACATGCGTTGTTTTCTTTCAAGCCAAGGAGACGATCATGCAGATGAAGTCGGAAATAGCCGGTGAAGCGGCCAAGCAGCGTCATATCCAACGTGGCATCGATGCCAAGGACAAATCGAAAGGCGATGGGAAGCTGCAAGGCGCCATGCAGGCTGGCGCCCGCGAATATCCCGAGCCCCCCTTCCCTGAGCAACATCAGCCCAAACCGGGACATGAATGGGCCATAGAGCCGGCGCCGCTGTACGATGCGCCTTACTATCTCGGATCGAAAAAACTCAACCAAAAGGTAGCGCTCATCACGGGCGGCGATTCGGGCATCGGCCGCTCGGTGGCGGTGTTGTTCGCCCGCGAGGGCGCCGACGTCGCGATCGTCTATCTGGCCGAGGACAAGGACGCTGAAGAGACCAAATCCGCGGTGGAAAAGGAGGGACGACGCTGCCTCCTGGTCAAGGCCGATGTCAGCGAACGCAGCCACTGCCACAAGGCGGTCATGGAGACCGTTGAAAAATTCGGCCGCATCGACGTGCTGGTCAACAATGCTGCGTTCCAGATCCATTCCAGCGACTTCGGCGAGCTCACCGAAGAACATTTCGACACGACGTTGAAGACCAATCTTTACGGCTATTTTCATATGGCGCAGGAAGCGGTGCCGCACATGAAACCCGGTTCGGCGATCATCAACACCGGTTCGGTAACCGGTATCGACGGTTCAAAACAGCTGGTCGACTATTCGATGACCAAGGGCGGCATCCATGCTTTCACGCGGGCCCTGTCGGGCAATCTCATCGGCAAGGGCATAAGGGTGAATGCGGTAGCACCGGGTCCGGTGTGGACGCCGCTCAATCCGTCGGACAAGGAAGCTGACGACGTCTCGAAATTCGGCGCCGACACGCCAATGAAACGACCAGCGCAACCGGAAGAGCTCGCGCCGGCCTATGTGTTCCTCGCTTCGCCGCATTGCTCGAGCTACATCACCGGCGAGATCTTGCCCGTCGTCGGAGGGTACTGAGGATGGCCGAAACGAAGTCCGCAACGAAGGAGTAGGATGGATGGGCCGTCTGCTTTTCATGGTGGCGTTCGCTTGTGTAGCGTATCGCATCTACACGGAAACCGCAGGGTCTGCTCGGCATGTGCTGCAGGATGACGGTGAGGCGCTGCGCAAGCAATCAGCGGCACTGGGCGTCGACCCGTCTCGCTGACGGGATGGAACCTACCGGCAATCCGGCCGGCCGAGTTACCAGCCGGCCGGATTGCAGCCTTATTCGGCTGCCTGCAGGTTGATCTTGCTTTCCGCCATTTCGGTGAGCTTGCGATCTGTCGCCTGCTCTTCCTTGAGATTCTTGGCCAGCACATTGGCGCAGTCGGTGCGGCCAAGCTGCTTTGCCCAGGCGATGAGCGTGCCGTAGCGCGTCATCTCGTAGTGTTCGACGGCCTGCGCCGAAGCAATCAGCGCCGCGTCGAGAACCTCCTTGTCATCGACGTCACCGCTCACGTCGTCGGCCTCCTCGAGAATGCCGTCGATTGCCGGACAGTTGACCTCCTTGGCCTTGACGCCATGCAACTCAAACACCTGTTCGACGCGCTCGACATGGCCTCTCGTCTGATCGAGGTGCTTTTCAAATCCGGCTTTCAATTGCGGGTCGGTTGCCTTGTCGATCATCTTCGGCAGCGCTTTCTCGATCTGCTTTTCGGCGTAATAGATGTCGCGCAGCGTGTGCACGAAGAGATCGTCGAGTGTCTTTATGTCCTTCGAAAAGAAGCCCATGGCCTTACCTTTCATTGCGCTTGGTGTGGATTTCGGCGACGGGGTTTGCGCCGCCAACAAAGACCGGGACGGTTCCCGGCTTGTCTGGTCAACGTGCCGGCACCGAAGGAGTTCCTGATTTCCGAGGGCGGACCCGTTCCCCCTTCTCCAAGACCTGCGATCCGGTCGGTGGGGAGCCTTTGTCTCGATCACACGTTCTAGTCGCAGAGCAATCGGAACCGAGAAGGGTTGGCGGAATGTATTTCATTGCATTGGCGACTGACTATGACGGCACTCTGGCTCATGATGGGGTCGTCGCCAAGAAAACGCTCACTGCGCTTGAGCGGTTCAAGAAAAGCGGCCGCAAGCTGGTTCTCGTCACCGGGCGTGAACTGCCCGATCTCAAGGGCGTCTTTCCCGAGCTTAGCCTCTTCGACAAGGTCGTCGCTGAGAATGGCGCGATGATCTACACGCCGGCCAGCGAGGAAGAGCGGGTGATCGCCCCGCCGCCGGAGCCCAAATTCGTCGCCAGGTTGAAGAGGCAGGGCGTCAAGCCGCTTTCGGTCGGACGATCGATCGTCGCGACCTGGGAACCGCATCAAGCGACCGTGCTTGAGGTCATCAAGAAGATGGGTCTCGAACTGGAAATCATCTTCAACAAGGGCGCGGTGATGATCCTGCCGAGCGGCATCAACAAAGCCACCGGGCTCGCCGCGGCCCTTCAGGACCTTCGACTTTCGCCGCACAACGTCGTCGGCGTCGGCGACGCCGAGAACGATCATGCGTTCCTGCAAGCCTGTGGCTGCAGCGTCGCCGTCGACAATGCAATTCCGGCGGTCAAGGATACAGCCAACCTGATCATGCCTGGCGCCCGAGGCAAAGGCGTGGAGCAACTGATCGCAAAGCTGATAAAGCGTGATCACGCGATAGTGCCGAAGCGCCATGACGGCATCGTTCTTGGATCATCTGGCGGCGATGATACCTACCTGTCGCCGAGCGACACGATCCTCATTGCCGGGAGTTCCGGTATCGGTAAATCCACCTTGGCCACCGCGCTGACCGAACGCTTCGTCGAAAGCGGCTTTCAATTTTGTGTCTTCGATCCCGAAGGCGACTATGATGGCCTCGAAGGCGCCGTTCGCCTGGGAGACGGCTCAAGCGCGCCGACAAAGGCGCAAGTGCTGGATCTGATCGCCAAGGCCGACAGCAACATAGTCGTCAATGGACTGGCCCTGCGGGTCGACGAGAGGCCGGATTTCTTTGCCGACCTGCTGCCTGGCCTCAGCAGTTTCCGCCGGCGCACCGCGAGACCGCACTGGCTCGTGATCGATGAAGCGCATCATCTTCTGCCCAAGCGGCGCGACGATGCGCGGGCGGTTCTGTCATTGGAATTGCCTGGCACAATCCTGATCACCGTTCACCCCGAGGCGATCTCGACAGACGCCTTGCGCCTGGTGACAGCCATCATTGCGCTTGGCCCCAAGGCAAAGGACGTCGTGAAGGTCTTCTGCCGTGAAACCGGCATTGAGCCGCCGAAGGTCATCCCCAGCCCGAAAGGTGCGCGCGTGCTGTTCTGGCGGCCGCAGGCAGGCAAAAAAGTCAAGACGGTCAAAGTGGTCGAACCACGTCAGTCACTCAAGCGGCACAGCCGGAAATATGCCGAAGGCCAGCTCGACGAAGCCGGCAGCTTCTATTTCCATGGCCCTGAGAATGCGATGAATCTCAGGGCTCACAATCTGATGATCTTCGCTCAGATCGCCGAGGGCATAGATGATAAGACCTGGGAGTTTCATTTGCGCACCGGCGACTATTCCAAATGGTTTCGACATCAGATCAGGGACAAGGACCTGGCGCGCGAAACCGCCGAGGCGGAAGAGGACAAGACCCTGTCGGCGGAGGAGAGCCGCAAGCGGGTGCTTGATGCCGTGCGCCGCCGTTACACGGCTCCCGCCACAGCCCCGGAGTGACACGCGAGAGCCAAGGCAATCAAGCCAGCGCTGCATGCGAAATTCTTCAGTCAGGCAACGCCGCCACCGCGACAATTTCAACGACGATGTCGGCTTGCGCAAGTGCTGCAACTCCGATCACCTCCGAAGGCGGCGGGTTGTTATAGCTGCAGTGCTTCGGGCAATGCTCGGCAAAGAACTCGTCCAGTACGTCGAGACGAAAATTGGGTGAACTCAGAACGCCGCCATCGGGAAATGGCCCCTTGATGAAGAAGGTCAGCCGGATGAGATAGTCGAGCGCGCTGCCGAGTTCTTCCAGATCTGATTTGATGTTCGCCAGAATTGCGCGCCACTGTGCCGCAGCATCGCCAGTGAATCCCCCTCCTCTCTTTCCGGTCGGATCATAATTTTCGGCGGTTGCCGTATTTCCGCAAAGGTAGACAAATCCCCTTGCTCCGGAGACGACCGTGCCTTTTCCCCACGGCATCAACCTTCCGTTTTTGAATTTCTTATGGGTTACGAGTTCCATGCTTCGTCCAGAACTCTTGATCGTCAGCCTATCAAATCGTCTATTCTGATCGGCAGATCGCGAATGCGCTTGCCGGTGGCATGATAGACGGCACTCGCCACGGCAGCAGCCGTTCCGACATTGCCGAGTTCGCCCAAACCCTTGACGCCGGCAGGGTTGACCTGATGGTCGATTTCGGGGACCAGGATAACGTCGACCTGTTTGATGTCGGCGTTGACCGGCACGAGATAGTCCTGCAGGTCGCGGTTGACGTAGCGCGCGTGTCGCTGATCGATTTCCGTCGCCTCGTGCAACGCCTGGCCGATACCCCAGATCATGCCACCCATCAGCTGGCTGCGCGCGGTGCGCGTGTTCATGATGCGCCCGGCGGCGAAGGCCCCGACGATGCGCGGGGCCCGGATTTCGCGTGTATAGCTGTTGATGCGCACTTCGACGAACTCGGCGCCAAAGGCATATTTGACCGAATCTTCGTCGTTCTCTCCACCATGAAATTCCGACTGTCCGGCATAGAGTTTGCTGAGGGCTTCAGGCGAAGAACCCTTCGGCGCAAACTCGGCATATTCCTCGATGGCGCCGACTTGCATAGCCTTGAAGACATCAGCCAGCTTTGCGGATTTGCCGGTCTCGGTGACGACCTCTTCGTCCTTCAAGTCCAGCTTCGCATTGCCCGAACCGGCCAGCGGAGCCCCCCTGCCCGCAGCGGCGGCGAACAGCTTTCCGCGTATCGCGTCGCAGGCTTTCATGACCGCCGAGCAGACACTGGCGGTCGAGATCGATCCGCCCGACACGGGAGCCGGCGGCAAGGCACTGTCGCCCATCTCGACGCTGATCTTGTCCATGCCGATGCCCAGTCTTTCGGCCGCCATCTGGCCGGCGATGGTGCGAACGCCGGTGCCGATTTCATGGGAGCCGCACTGGACTCGAACCTCGCCATCGGCGGTGAGACGAACCCGGGCCGCACAGGGCGCGGCGGCAGTCGGATAGATCGCCGTCGCACAGCCCATCCCGACCAGCCAGTCGCCGTCGCGCATCGAGCCGACCTTGGGATCGCGCTTCGACCAGCCAAAGGCCTCCGCTGCCTGGTCGTAGCACTTGATGAGTGAGCGGCTGGAAAATGGCTTGCCTCCGATGGGCTCCTTCTCCGGTTCATTGATGCGACGAAACTCGACAGGATCCATGCCGAGGGCCACGGCCATTTCATCCATGGCGTTTTCCAGCGCGTAGACATAAGGCGTCTCCGGCGGCGATCGCATGTAGCCAGGCGTGTTGCGGTCGGCGTGAACCAGCGAAACATGCGTCAGAACGGCGCCGTAATTGTACATGCGCGCGGTGGCGGACGTGCCGCCGACGACATAAGGGTCAGGGCGTGACGTCACCTCCCAGGCCTCATGTCCGAACGCCGTGATGCGGCCGTCCTTGCCGGCGCCCATGCGGATCCTATGCCGCGTTTCGGCGCGATAGGTCTGCGTACCGAAGGCTTGCATGCGATTGACGACGCAGCGAACCGGGCGGCCAATGCGTCGCGCCGCGACGGCAACGATAGCGGTGCGTGCCGTCATCGGCCCCTTGGAGCCGAAGGCACCGCCGATATAGGGACTGACGATCCGCACATTGGCCGGATCGAGCTTCAGCTGGCGTGCCAGTTCCACCTTCCAGCCGGTAACGTTCTGGCTGGGCTCGTGTATGGTCAACTGATCGCCTTGCCATATTGCGGTGGTCGAAAACAGTTCGATCGGATTGTGATGCTGGGTCGGCGTCGAATATTTTTCGTCGATCTTTACCGTCGCATCCGCCCAGGCGGCATCGAAATCACCGGCCTTCGCATCCTCCTTGAACATTGGGTTTTTGCCGGCAGCCGGCTCCATCTTCACGCCCTTGGAATCAAAGCTGGCGGCGGGCCGTTCGTCCTCATAGTCGGCGCGGATCAACATTGCGGCTTCCTCCGCCGCCTCGAAGGTCTCGGCAACCACCAGAGCGATGATCTGACCGTCGTGAAAAACCGTCTTGTCGTGCAAAGGCCCGATCGAACTTGCGCCGGTGTTGCCGAATTTCGGCGTGTCGGTCTGGTCCATATCGTCATAGGTGACGATGTCCAGCACACCGGGTACGGCCCGGGCGTCTTTCGTGTGAAGTCCCGAAACCTTGCCCCGGGCAATGCTGCTGGTGGCAAGGGCACCGTAGGCGACGTTGGCCGTGACGATGTCGGCGGGATAGCCGGCCTGTCCGGTAACTTTTAGCCGGGCGTCAATGCGGACAACCGGATCGCCCTGGTTTTCCCTGGGGGCGGGTGCAGCTTGGTTCATGGCTCAGCCCTTCATATCCCGGGTTTCGAGCAGCGCCCGCACCAGCGTGCGCTTGCCGAGCGGTATCTTGAATGCGTTATGCTCGCGCGGTCTGGCATCGGCGAAGGCAGCCTCGGCAGCCTCTTGCGCCGCGGCTTCGTCAAGCACTTTGCCCTGTAGCGCGTCCTCTGCTTCGCGCGCCCGCCACGGCACCGTCGCCACACCACCAAGCGCAATGCGCGCACTCTTTACCGTCTCGCCATCCATGTCGAGCGCAACAGCCGCGGACGCCAACGCAAACGCGTAGGATTCGCGATCGCGAATCTTCAGATAGCGCGACCGGCTGCTCCACCGTTCGAGCCGCACTTCGATGGCGGTTATGAGCTCGTCGGCGGCGAGATCCGTCTCGATGTCGGGCGTGTCGCCCGGCCGTTTGTGCAGCTTGGCAAATGCAAGCGTGCGCCTTCCCCGCGGACCTTCGATCTCGACGGTGGCATCGAGCGCAACCAGTGCCTGCGCGAAATCGCCGTGATAAGTGGCGATGCAGGCATTGCTCGTACCCAGCACGGCGTGCTGGCGATTGGACCCTTCCATCGCAGCGCAGCCGGAGCCGGGTTCGCGCTTGTTGCACGGCCAGGAAATCTCTCGAAAATACTCGCAGCGCGTACGTTGCAGCACATTGCCGCCCAGGCTCGCCATGTTGCGAAGCTGACCGCTGGCGGCGAATTTCAGGCTGTCGGCAAGGGCCGGGCAACGCCGCCGGACGTCATCGTTGTCGGCTGCTTCACCCATGCGGACCAGTGCACCAAACCGGATCGTGTCATCGTTTATCCTGATCTGCCGCAAGGCTGGCTCGGCAAGAGTGTTGAGGTCAAGCAGTCGGTCCGGCCGCGCGACACCGAGCTTCACGTAGTCGGCCAGATTGGTGCCGCCGGCGATGAATTGCGTGTCGGCGCCGGTTGGCGGAACGCGCACGGCATCGACACGGGATGCCATGGCGATTGCAGCGGAGACGCTGGTTGGTCTTTCATAAACGAAGGGGCGCATCCTAGGCCCTCCTGATCTCGTCGCGCGCCTGGACGATCGCCGCAACGATGTTGGGATACGCCGCACAGCGACATAGATTGCCGCTCATATATTCGCGAATGTCATCTTCCGATCCAGCATGGCCTTCGTTGATGCAACCGATGGCGGACATGATCTGACCCGGTGTGCAATAGCCGCATTGAAAGGCATCGTGGTCGACGAACGCCTGCTGGACCGGATGCAGTTCCCCGTCCGTCGAGGCCAGGCCTTCCACCGTTGTGATCTCCCGCCCCTGGTTCATGACGGCAAAGCTCAAGCAGGACAGTACCCGCTTTCCATCGATCAGAACCGTGCAGGCGCCGCACTGACCGTGATCGCAACCTTTCTTGGTGCCGGTCAGGCCGACGTGGTCGCGCAGAGCGTCAAGCAGGCTGGTTCGATTGTCGAGCGCGAGATTGTAGGTCTGTTTGTTGATACGCATTGAAACCGCCGACAAGTCGCGCGGTTCGGCTGGCTTTTCGGACGCTGGCTGGGCAGCTCTCGTCGGGGAATTCACAAGCGGCATCACCGCCGCCGCCGAAACAGAGGCCGTCATGAACATGCGTCTGCTCAGGCCACTGGAAATCTTGGCATCGGACATGGCTGGCTCCGGGCTGGCTGGGTCTCAAGCGGCCCAAACCAGTCGCGGAGGACAAAGTTCCCTGCTCACGAGCCTGTGATCCTTTTTCTGCTGGCGGGATCGATATAACCGGAACCTCGCCTGTCGGGCGATGGTTGTGTGCCAAGGGCCGGAAGGAGGCGATCATGAGCGATGGTCGGCATGACAAGGACGGTGACAATGGACCTGTGTTCTCTGCGGAGCAGGTGAGACAGGGCGAGATCATCCTGCGAACGCGCACGCGTCGGGTTATCTTCATAGCCGGCTTTGTCGGCATCGTGATCCTGGCCATCGTGGTCAGGTTGGCAATCGGCTGAACCAATTCCGCCAGGCGCGAAACCGTGCCCGGTCGCCAGGAACCTTTTACGACCAGTTGTCGTTGACTGGCCACGGTCAAAACTCCTGGGAGTTCTCCCGTGGACGCGAAAACCCAAACCGAAGAACCTGAAACCGGCGACACGCACGCCGCGCCACGCAGGGCCACCTCGGAGGCGTCGCCAAAACACCGGAAAGACGCCGGTCAGGAGCACAAGCAGGACAAGCAGGCCGGAGAACCAAAGCCCAGCCTGCTGAGCTTCCCTCGGCGGCACCCTTACATATCCATCGCCATCCTGCTCGCAGTGCTGCTGATTGCCGTAGGGCTGGTCTTGTGGTGGCTGGACGCGCGTCAGTATGAATCGACCGACGATGCTTTCATCGACGGCCGCACGGTGACGATCGGTGCCGAGATATCGGGTCGTATCACCGATGTCGCGGTCACCGACAACCAGTCTGTGAAAGCCGGCGACGTGCTCTTGCGCATCGACGACAGCGACTATCAGGCAAGCCTGGCGGAAGCCGACGCCGGTGTGGCCTCGGCGCAGGCCGAGATCGTCGATGTCGGCGCACAGATCGAAGCACAAAACGCCAAGATCGATGCGGCACAGAAGCAGGTGGCGCAGGCCCAGGCCGCGCTCGAGTTTGCCAAAGCGGAGGACAAGCGCAACCGTGAGCTGCTGGCCAAGGGAACCTCCACCCAACAGCAGGCGGAACAGGCCGCTTCTACCCTGCGCCAGGACCAGGCCGCCCTCGACAGCGCCGGAGCAAACGTCGCTGCCGCGAAAAGCCAGGTCACTGTTCTGCAGGCACAGACCAAGAGCGCGGAAGCAAAGCTCAATCAAGCCAAGGCCAGCCAGGAGCAGGCCCGCACCATGCTGTCGCGCACCATCATAACCGCGCCTGTCACCGGTCGCGCCACCAGTATCACGGCCGCCAAGGGCACCTACGCCCAGCCTGGTCAGGTGCTGATGATGTTCGTTCCCGACGAGGTCTGGGTGAAGGCTAATTTCAAGGAGACCCAGCTTGATCTGATGCGGCCGGGACAGCCCGTCGACATCGATATCGACGCCTATCCCGAAAAGAACTTCCACGGCCGCGTCGACAGCATCCAGGCGGGCAGTGGCACCGCCTTCAGCCTGCTGCCGGCCGAGAATGCCACCGGCAACTTCGTCAAGGTGGTGCAGCGCGTGCCCGTGAAGATCGTCTTCGACCGACCGCCGGGCGTGCTGCTGGGTCCAGGCCTGTCGGTGGTGCCGACAGTCAAGGTGAGATGAGCGCCGTCGAAATGGCTGGTGAACGGAGCGAAAGCCGGTCCGCCGCCGGCGGGCGCAATCCGTGGCTGATCGCCGTCGTCGTCTCGATCGCCACCTTCATGCTGGTGCTCGACACCTCGATCGCCAACGTGGCGCTGCGCAACATCGCCGGCAGCCTCGCGGCCGGGATGGACGAAAGCACCTGGGTGATCACCACCTATCTGGTCGCGAATTCCGTGATCATCCCGGTTAGCGGCTGGTTGGCCAGCGTCATCGGCCGCAAGCGTTACTACATGCTTTGCGTGGCGATCTTCACCATAGCGTCGCTGCTGTGCGGCCTGGCGCCCAATCTGGAAATGCTCATCGTCTTCAGGATCCTGCAAGGCCTCGGGGGCGGCGGCATGGCACCCAGCGAACAATCCATTCTCGCCGACACCTTTCCACCCGAAAAACGCTCCCAGGCATTTGCTCTTTACGGCATTGCCGTCATCGTCGCACCGACAGTCGGGCCGACCATCGGCGGTTGGCTGACCGACCATTTCTCCTGGCACTGGATATTCTTCATCAATGTCCCATTCGGCATCATGTCGCTTGCCTTGGTGCAGTGGCTGGTGGTCGAGCCTGATGTGCTCGAGCGCGAACGGCAGGAACGGTTGAAGGGCGGCCTCAGAATAGACTGGGTCGGTTTCATCCTGGTCGCCACGGCACTCGGCTGCCTGGAGATCTTTCTCGATGAGGGCCAGCGCAACGACTGGTTCGCATCAGGTTTCATCGTGACCTTCGCGGCGATTTCGGCGGTCTCATTCCTGCTGCTGATCCCGTGGGAATTCAGTCGCCGCGATCCGATCGTCGACGTCCGCCTGCTGTTCAGCCGCCAGTTCGGCACATCGTTCCTGGTGATGATGGCGGTGGGCGCCGTGCTGTTCAGCACCACCCAGTTGATGCCGCAACTGCAGCAGACCGCCTTCAACTATACGGCGACCCTGTCGGGCCTGTCGATGATGCCGGGTGGCATCGCAATGTTGATGCTTATGCCGATTTCCGGATTTGCCGGCGCCATCGTCCAGCCCAAATACCTGATCATGGCAGGCATGTCCGTCGTCGCTGTCGCGCTCTGGCATATGACATCGCTCACCCCGGACGTCAGTTTCGGCTTCTTTGCCTTCGCGCGCATCTTCCTGATGATCGGTTTGCCGTTCCTGTTCATCCCCATCTCGACGGCGGCTTACGTCGGTCTTGCTCCGCAGCAGACGAACCAGGCGTCGGCACTCATCAACGTTGCCCGTAACATCGGCGGAAGCATCGGTGTGTCGCTGTCCAACACGGTGATAGCCCAGAACGCGCAAATCCATCAGGCAAACCTCGTCGGCCACACGGCACAGTCGTCACCGGCCTACCAGCAGGTTCTGCGTCAGGCGACCGAGCACTTCGTGGCTCAAGGCTCGCCGATGATCGACGCAAAACAGCAGGCGCTCGGCTGGATAGGACAGTTGATAGCGCGGCAGGCCTCATTGCTCGCCTATATCGATGTCTTTCGGTATTGCGCGGTAGCGACCGCACTGCTCGTTCCCCTCGCCTTGCTGCTGCGCTCTCCCCGGCCCGAAAAGCGTTAGCTCGCGCCGCGGCGGTGTATGGCGCTGCCCCGCCATGCGGCTTCGGCTTCGCGAACTTCCGTTGGAACCAGCGCGTCGAGTCGACGTTCAGCCCTTGTGCAACAGGAGGAGCTGGCCATGCCACGAGGCGACAAATCGAAGTACACTGACAAGCAGGAGCGTAAAGCCGACCACATTGCCGAAGGTTATGAGAAGCGCGGGGTTTCCGACAAGGAGGCAGAGCGGCGCGCATGGGCAACCGTCAACAAGGACGATGGCGGCGGCAAGAAGGGAGGCGGTTCGGGCCGCGGCAAACACACGGGCCATCCGGCGGCGCACAAAGGCGGCAAAAGCGGCGGCAAGGCATCGGCATCACGATCTGCCGCAAGCCGATCGGAATCGGCAAAGAAAGCTGCAGCGACCCGCAAGCGCAATGCGGAACACCGTGCCCATTGATCTGACGGCGGCGCTCAATGGGGCCGAACGATGGAAGGACAGGGATGAAATCGCAGCTCGTCAATGAGATCGGCGGACAAAGGACATTTGTCCTGGTGCTCGACCCAGGCGAAGAAGCGTTCGCGGCACTGACCGCCTTCGCGGTCGACCAGAAGATCGGCAGCGCGTCCCTGACCGCCATAGGGGCTTTCGAAAAAGCCACCGTGGGCTGGTTTGATCCGGACGCGAAGACCTACCGCAAAATCCCTATCGACGAACAGTGCGAGGTTCTGAGCGCGATCGGCGATGTCGCACTGGGTGATGACGATAAGCCCAGCCTGCACGTCCATGCGGTGCTGGGATTGAGCGATGGCACCACCCGGGGTGGACATCTGCTTGACGGCATCGTTCGACCAACGCTCGAAATCACCCTGGTGGAAGCGCCCGGCCATCTGCGCCGCAGCAAGCGCCCGGATCTCGGTGTCGCGCTCATCGATCTGGACGATTGATCTCCAGCCGCTCTGGCTCGTTCTCAGGCCTTCTTGCTCCGCTCAGCAGGTGCTGTGTCCGGCGCCGCTTCCCACCCGAACACGCTGCGCCCGCCAAGCAGATGCGACTGGTCGAATTCTCCCGCGACAATTTCCTTCAGGCTGGGGCCGGTTGCGTATCGTTCGACTTGCCGCGACTGATCGTCGAGCCGCCTCAAGGCACCGATTTCCTCATCGCGACCGAGCTTTGCCTTTTGCACGGCCGACTTCAGAACCCCGATCGTCTCATCATAGACCTTCAGCGGCACTGGAAATGGATGCCTGTCCTTGCCGCCATGCGCCAGCGAGAAGCGCCCGGGATCGGAAAAGCGGCAAGGCGCGCCATGCACCACCTCGGCAACGAGGGCCAGCGCGCGCACCGTGCGCGCGCCGACGCCGGGGACCAGAAGGAGCTCGGCGAAATCGGTGGGACCGCGGTCTGCGGCGGCGGCGATATTGCCGTGAAGACGATGCATGACGACATCGCTTTCGCGAACGTCATGATGGGCCGGCATGACCAAATGCGGCAGCAGCGGCTGCTCCGGTTCCTGCCGGCGCCTCGGCTCCGCGCAACGCTCCAATGCCGCAAGCTCGCCCAGGATGCGATCGGGTCCGAGCTCCTGCAAAAGGTTCAGTTGCCCTTGGCGCGACGCGTCGGCGCGCCTGTCGGTCAGGTTGACGATCTCGCCTTGATTGATGCCCTCGATGGCGGCATGCGGCTGGTCGACAAAACTCTTGAGCCCCTCGGAGAGCCAATGGTAGCGGCGCGCCACCTTGCTGTCACCGTTCATGCCTTGCTGCACCACGACCCAGCGACCGTCATCGGTGACGATGAAACCATGCAGGTAAAGATCGAAACCGTCCTGGACTGCGGCGCTGTCGACCTTGGCGACAAGACGGCTGACGGTGGCCAGGCCCGCTCCGTCAAAGCCGACGCGTTGGCCGATGGCTTCGAGTTCATGCGGGGTTTTTCGCGAATGCGCGCCGCGACCACCGCAGACATGAATGCCGAGCTCGCCGGAAAGCGGCGTGAGGCCACGCTTCAAAGCGCCCACGACGCTGGTCGTGATCCCCGACGAATGCCAATCCATGCCCATGACAGCACCAAAGGACTGGAACCAGAACGGATGCGCCAGCCGTCGCAGCAGTTCGTCTCGACCATAGTGATGAATGATCGCTTCGCACATCACGGCGCCAAGACGCGTCATGCGGTCGCCGAGCCATTTTGGCACGCGCCCGCCATGGAGTGGAAGATCAGCACTTCCCGATCGTTGCGTCACGTCTGCTATCCGTTCTGGTGTCCGTTATTCTCTTAACAGATAGGCAGCCAAACCGCGCAAGGAAGCATGGACACTTTCCGCCGAGCCGAGTTGGCGAACGTCAAGTCCAGTTCGAGAGAACCGTTTCCATCTCAACCGTCTCGACCTGCTGCGCGAAACGTTGGTGGTAAACGGTCAGCAGTGCGTCGTGGGTTGAATCGGAAGAACTGCATAGCGCGTCCGTGACGAGAACCACGCGATAGCCGAAATCGATGGCTCCGAGCACCGTGGCCAGAACGCAAACATCCGTTTCGCCACCGGTGATGACGAGCGTATCGATGCCGCGCTCCACCAGGAAGGCTCTGAGGCGCCCTTCGAACCAGGGCGAGTAGATGTGCTTGTCGATGATCGCCGCTGGCGGGCAGTAGCCGGCTAAAGACGGCAACAGTTCGGTCATTTCAGGCCCGATCGTCTCGATCGTCTGTGAAGCCCAGCGCTCATAATAGCGCTTCCAGGTGCCGACGCCCTGCCCCGGCTTCTTGGCTGGCAGGAAGCGTGTAAAGACCGTCTGCGGCGCGCGTCTTTCGACCAGCGTCTCGATCTGCGGGAGAACCCGGGTGATCCAGGGTGTTGCCCATTGAGACGGCTCGGCAAACAGCCGCTGCATGTCCACGCAGACATGCATGCATCGATCGCCCAGGGGACCGTATGCCAGCCCCGGCATCGACATCAGTGCGTCTCCGACCGGCCAAGCATTCCTGACTCCTCATTTTGCCAGCAAAGACACGCAACGCCGCGCGCAAGCACTGGTTCCTGAGATAGCCAACAGGAACCGACGCAAATGACCGGCGTTTTCGCTGTGATGAATGGAGGTGCTCGCATGAGACCGCGCGAGAGGCGTTGGAGCCGCAAGTCAACCGGGGCGCCAAAATGGAACTGAGCGGAGGATGTCTCTGCGGCACGATCCGCTTCCGCGTTGGAAGCGAACCGAGAGTGCATTACTGCCATTGTGATATGTGCCGGCGAGCGACCGGCAGTGCGTTCGCGGTTCTGGCCTGGGTGCCTTCCCAAAGCGTGACCTGGACCGATGCGACGCCGACCTATCGCAGGTCTTCGCCGATTGCCTGCAGGGGGTTTTGCTCCGCCTGCGGATCGCCGCTCAGCCTCGCCTATGACGCATCGCCGGGAGAGATCGCGCTTCATGTCGGAACGTTCGACGATCCGGCTCGCCTGGAGCCGCGCTACAATTATGGATCGAGGCAGCGACTTGGCTGGGTTTGCTGCGGAATGGACCTGCCGCACCACGACACCGAGGAGCGATGGTGAAACCATGTCTGAAGGGGAAGCCTGATGAGCATGTTTTACCGGGCGGCCAAGATTGCCGAAGAGGTCCACCAGGCACAGCGCGACAAGACCGGGCGACCTTATATCGAGCACTGTCGCCGTGTCGTTGACGCGGTCGAAACCAAGGATCAGAAGGTCGTCGCCTATCTCCATGACGTCCTGGAAAAGGGCGAAGGCTGGGACCGGACCAGGTTGGAAGAGGCCGGTTTTGGCCCGACGATCGCGTCGGCCGTCGACGCCATGTCGCGTAGGGACGGCGAGGATTACTTCGCGTTCGTGCGACGAGCGGCATCGAATCCATTGGCGCTGCCGGTGAAGCGCGCGGATCTGGCGGACAATATCTGGCAGGCACGACAGGCCGGGGCATCAACCGTCAGATACGAGGAGGCACTACGCATCCTTGATGAAGAGTTTCCACGCGGTTAGCACCTGCCTTGAATTTCAGCTCGCGCCGATGAGAACGGGCAATCTACTCCGTGACGTGGGGCGTATGCCTTCTGTCCTCCGCGGGCTCGACATCGATGCGCGCCTTTTCCGGATCGAATGCACCATGACGTGCAATGGCCCGCGCCGCGGTTTCAGGCGTCTCGTACGCCCACATGAAATCGTCAGCCGAGCTGCCCACGGCATGGACGCGCCAGTAGCTCGCGGTACCTTTCAAAGGGGAGCGGCTGGTGGTGTTCGTTTTTTCGAAAAGGTCAAAATAGATGTCTTCGAAAGGAATATAGAACACGGGCTCATGTCCTTCTTCCTGAAGCAACTTCGCCCGTTCCGTGGCAGCGACTATGGCGTCGGAAAATCGTACCGTCACCGTGCCCGCAAACGGTTCTATGGCCAACTGGCCAGCATGGTGTCTTGAGATTGCGCCTGAAGCTTGCATCCAAATTCTCCCTGGCTGCCGATTGATTGCGAGACCGCATTTCGGTTCGTCATGCATGGAGACGAAATGCGCGGCGATGCGTCAGGTTCCGGCCTTTACTATGGGGTCGATGGCGCCCCTCCTTCAGCGCTTGCCATGGCTATCGAGAAACGCAGCCAACATTCGCGAAACCTGATCAGAAGCCTCACGCGTCGGGAAGTGTCCGATGCCATCCAGCACCACCCGCCTGTAGAACGCGGTGAAATGCTCTTCGAGCCCCTCTGAAGACTGGGCAAACACAACGCGGTCGTCACCACCGTGAAGCGTCAGGATCGGCACGGTGATGATCTTGACCGTTGCTTGCCGGCGGGCGAGTTCAGCATAACGCGGATCGGGCTCGGCCTCTTCCCACCGGACCCGATAGGAATGCAACGTCACATCCGCCCAGTCAGGATTTTCGAACGAGCTCGCAACGCCATCGAAAATGGCGTCGTCGAACCAGCCTAATGGACCCCAGCTGTCCCACTGATACCTGGCGAATTCCTTGCCGTTCTTTCGTACGAACTCGGCGCCCCGTGCGGTCGCCATGAACCATTGATACCAAAATGCTTTCGCCTGTTCGGGCGTCGGCGTTGCTGGTTTGCCTGGTTGCCAGCCGAGGGACAGCGCAGCGCAGCACTTGATGCGGTCCGGAAAAACCGACGCGAGCAGATAGGATATCCGAGCGCCCCAATCATGTCCGACAACTGCAAAGCGGCTGATGCCAAGCGCATCTGCAAAATCCAGCACATCCTGCGCCATCGCGGCAATTTCGCCCGAGCGCATGGTTTCTTTCGACAGGAACGATGTCGGCCCAAAGCCTCGCAACCAAGGGGAAAACGTCCGGAAGCCAGCTTCATGAAGCATCGGCGAAATACGAGCGTATGTCGTCGCGTCGTCGGGCCAGCCATGCAGCAGGATAACCGGGGCGCCGTCCTGCGGTCCACCATCGAGATAGGCGACGCGCAGCAGAGGTGTGTCGCAATGTGAGACGGAGTTCATTTGCTCTGAGGCACCGTAGCTGGCTGGTCGCCGCCAGTCGTGGGGCCTGGTCTGGCGGCCTGATCAACCTGTGGGTTCTTGTTGCTGGTGGCTTTCATCGGCTCGGTGTTGTTGTCGCAGGCGCCGAGCGCAAGGGCAGCGGCCAAGACCAGGAATGAAAAGAACCTCTTCATCGAAACCTCCTCTGGTTGATGCCCGGCAAACGAGGTTCCGCCAATTTGGTTGCCCGACCGGGGTCCTCAAGACGCCATGGGATTGCCGATCAACGCTTCGAGCTATTGGAATCGGCCGCAACTGTCGGGTCAGGCAGAACCGGGCCACGTTCAGTCTCCGAACCCTCAGCTTCGATCTCCTGCACGGCCCGATCCCAGTGCTCCTGCTCGCGGCCTACCGGCCGGCCCTCTTGTTCCCAGATTTCATAGGCCCGTCGTTTGATCTTTTCTTCCCTGCTGTCCATGGCTAGATCCTCCAATTCGTCAGTCTCAATTCCGGGCCATATTTTTTGTTCCTCCTCTGTCGGCAACAGCCGCTGCCGGATTTCGGGAAGGCCCTTGTGGATTGCATGGGATGACCGGCTTGGTAAATTTCGTACCGATATTTTTTCGTGACACACCTATGCTCGCAGTTTTATGAATCAGGATATCGGCCAGCGCCGAGCACGTCCCTCTCCGATCCCACTGCCCGGCGCTCAACGCCGGATCGCTCGTCGCATCGACATGGCGGGCTGTTGCTTCGATTGGAGGTGACGCTCATGCGGGAATTGCCGAAAGACATCGACGCCGATGTGGTCATCGAAATCAGCAAGCTGCTGGACGACAGCCCGCTTTTCGTCCCGGTGCGGGTTCATGAACTTGCGGCCAGGGTGAGGCAGAGGGTGAAGACCGGCCTGCCAGACCTTTCGATTGAAGAACTGATCGTGGAGATGGCCTCCGTACGTCAGCTGGCCATGGCCTTTGATCTGCCTGGATCGGAGAATGTCGTGCAAATCCCGGTGCGGTATCGCCGCTAGCACTGCGACATCAAACGCTCCATCCGGAGGTCAGAACAAGCGACGCCTCAAACATCTGCGCACCGATCTCATCGCGTACCTTGACGGTTATCTTGACGAAATCGCAGTCGGGCATTTCGTCTTGGGCGACATCCTGCAAAATACGAATTGCTTCCGCTCTGGCTTGTTCCCGGGATTCGAACAGCTGCCCGTCATCGTCGGGTACCGTGCCGTCACCGTTTTGAAGATCAAAATAGTACCGTTTCATTTTTCCTGCCGCGCTGGAACATCTGGCGTTTCAATGATTCCGCTTCATGGTGGTTCCTGCCCGCTGGCCGTGCTGGTGACGACGTGGTCGTTCAACGCACCGCAGGGCGAAGCGCCGATATGAAAAGCACCAGCAACGCCAAGGCGTTGAGGCCTGCGGCGATGGCATGCGAATACTCCCATTGGCGCCGCAGCAGCTCCCAGTTTTCAGGGAGGACAGTCCAGTTCCGGGTCGCCTGATTGATTGGATAGGTCAGCGTCCAGAAGGCAAACTGCGTGGCGCCGATGCTTAGAAAGGCGACAACAACCAAGCCGAAAGATGCGCTCGCTCGATAGAGCAGGATCGCCAGGGCGGCCGTGGAGAGCAATGCTCCCAGCACCACGATGCCGAACAGGCTCCATCCATCATAGGCGCGCTGCGCAGCCAGATAGTTTGGCCCGTCGAGCTTCATCTTGTTGAACATAGCGAAGAAATGCGCGGCGGCCGGAGCGAAAGCCAGGGCAACGAAAATGAAGCTGACCACTCTCAGACTATAGATTGCCATGTCGGTCTCCTCTCCGGAGACAGCTAGGGCAATCGCCAAGGTTGAAAAGGTCGCTTTAACGGCGGCTTCCGCCCGCGATCGTATGATCTCAAGCGGGGTCGTTTTTTAGCACTCACGCATCTATCTCGGAACATTTTTTTTGGGTGCTGGTTCTACCCAGTGAAGGGACGAACCTTACCCAGGGAGATTTCCCATGAAACGTGTTCTCATTACCAGCATGCTGGCCATCGGGCTCGGCTGTGGAACGGCGGCGGCTCAGACACAACAGACCGAAAGCCAATCTGGCGCAGACGC
This sequence comes from Mesorhizobium sp. BR1-1-3, assembly GCF_020165455.1. Lineage (NCBI taxonomy): Bacteria > Pseudomonadati > Pseudomonadota > Alphaproteobacteria > Hyphomicrobiales > Phyllobacteriaceae > Mesorhizobium > Mesorhizobium sp. BR1-1-3. The sequence goes on along the minus strand of NZ_JAIUIC010000005.1, from coordinate 127,074 downwards.
CAACTGCGCTTCCGGGCAGGCTGACTGCCAGAACGGCTCCAAGATGGGCGAGCAGGCCCAGGGCAAAGCCAAGCTGAAGACCGACGAGCAGGCTCAGGGCAAGGCCGGCACCACCACCGACCAGCAGGCCCAGGGCAAGGCCAAGCTGAAGACCGATGAGCAGGCTCAGGGCAAGGCCAGCACCACCACCGACCAGCAGGCCCAGGGCAAAGCCAAGCTGAAGACTGACGAGCAGGCTCAGGGCAAGGCCGGCACCACCACCGACCAGCAGGCCCAGGGCAAGACCAAGATGCAGACCGACGAGCAGGCTCAGGGCAAGACCGGCACCACCACCGACCAGCAGGCCCAGGGCAAGGCCTCGACACAGGATACGACGTCGACCGGTTCCATCAACAACGTGACGGTGGAGCAGAAAACCCAAGTCACTCAGATTATCCGGGAGACGAAGGTCGAGCCTGTGTCCAATGTCAATTTTGACATCAGCGTCGGCGTCGAAGTTCCGCGGCACAAGGTCAGGCTGCATCGGCTGCCGGCTCGTATCGTCAAGATCGTTCCCGCTTACGAAAGCTACGAGTATTTCGTGCTTGCGGACGGTCGGATCGTCATCGTTGATCCGGATACGTTCAAGATCGTGCTGATTTTGACCTGATATGTCCGACGAGTGGTCCGCCCTCCAGAGGGCGGACCGTCATTGCCGGACTGCTATGGATTCAAAGCAACTCCGAAGAGAACCGCAAGCGGCAGGTGATACAATCTGCCACCGCATGGCGGACTCGGCTAGAGACGCCCGAGCACGACCAGGATTATGACTATAAGCAGCAGAAGACCGAGGCCGCCGCCCCCGTAATAGCCGGTGCCGTAGAATGGCCCGCCGCCAAGTCCACTAAAGCCGCCAAGCAATGCGATAATCAGAATGATGATAAGAATTGTGCCGAGACCCATGACTTGCTCTCCTGTTTGCGGCTTCGCGCCGTGTAGACGGAGCGGCGGTCGCCGGCTGATGAGAATATGAACTCGCTACAAGCCTTCCTGTTCCCGATTGAGACCTCATCGACGCTGCAATGTCTGGCCGCTCAAAGTTGTTTAGGCGAACAAAGGTCATCCCGAGACGCCCGAATAGCCCTGGTCTTTCAGCAATCCAGCGAGATGGGCGGCGTTTGAGGCTGCCATTTCGATCGCACCCGAGACTTTTTCCGGAGTTGCCGGCAGGTCGACATAGTTGACGTCCTCCATCGCCTCGCCAACCCAGTAGACCCCGCCATTGGCCGGGATGGTGAAGCCGACATCGTTCAATGCCTGAAAGCATTCCGCGTGGCAGTGATGCGCACCGTCCTCATTACCGACGATGGCCACCAGGGCCACCTTTCCTGCTGCCGGCATTCGCCCTCTGTCATCCGTCTCCTCGAGAAAGGCATCCATCCGCTCCAGGACGCGCTTGGCCACACTCGAGGGCTGGCCAAGCCAGATCGGAAGCCCGAGCACGAAGATGTCGGCCGCCAGTATCTTCTTTCTGAGTTTCGGCCAATCGTCGCCCTCGCCCATGTCGGAGAGCACGCCGGGCTTGATATCGTGGCTGAGCGCACGCACGATCTCGCCCTTCACATCGTATTGCATCAACGCCGCCAGGACATCGGCGAGCAACCGATCGGTGGAGGATTTTTCCCTGTCGTTCGAAGCTTTGAGCGAGCAATTGAGTGCGAAGGCCGTAAGCGGCATGTGAATCTCCCTGCATTGTCCTAATTGCAAACCGCCGCGACGACTTCGCGACTGCCCATTCGCCCGTTGCGGGATCGCCCGGCATTCTAACGCCAGGGTTAAATGCTTGTTCCGCAGGCGGACCAACAGGGCCGGTGGATGGCCCCCTCCTCCCACTTGGTGACGGTCGAGCCGGCTCAGAAAGCGGGCTGGTCCTTGAGCACAGACGTTGGAGAACGGACAGCGGCGAGCGACGCAGATTGAACTGGTGGGGCAACCTATTCGTTCGCTCTTCGTTTTCTTCTGAGTTCCCGAAAATGGATAGACGATGCTCGTCCAGACCCTCGAAGCAGGCGATATGCAGCTGGCGGTATCCACGGCCGGCGATCCGCGCCGACCGGCCTTGATCCTTCTGCACGGCTGGCCCCATTCCCGGAAAATCTATGATGGTGTGCTCGATGAACTCGGCACGCGATACTTTACGCTGGCTTTCGATCTTCCGGAGATCGGTGAATCGCGTGGCACTCCGCCGTCGGCGGAAAAGAAGGTTCTTGCCGATATTGTGATTTCAGCCGCCGAGGCGCTTGGGGCCAAATCCATCGTCGTTGCAGGCTTCGATGTGGGCGGCATGATTGCCTTCGCTGCTGCTCGCCATCATGGCGGTCGCATCGTCGGCGCGGTGCCGATGAATACGGTTATCCCCGGCCTTCATCCATGGACGAAGGTAGTCGCAAACCCGGGCATCTGGCACTTTGCGTTTCATGCGGTGCCTGAGTTACCGGAGTTGCTGGTGACGGGCCATCAACGCGCCTACTTCGATTTTTTCTTCGATCTGCTCGCCGGCCGTCCCGAAGCATTGACCAATGAAATGCGGGAGACGTTGACGCAGGCCTATGCGAGGCCGGAGGCACTTAAGGCCGGCTTTGATTGGTATCGCGCGTTCAAGCAGGATGCCGAGGCCAATGCCCCGGCGCGCATCGAAGTTCCGATCCTTTATATCCGCGGCGACGCGGATTTTGGATCGATTGACGATTACCTCGAAGGTCTGAGGATGTCTGGCGCAAAGAACCTGCAAGGTCACATGATCGCCAACTGCGGCGAATTCCTGCCGATCGAGGCACCGGCAGAATTCGTCAAGGCGCTGGTGGAATTCGCACCGAGATAGTGAAGCGATCAGCGTTATGCAGGTGCCTACTGGCTCGTGGAAGTTACGCGCCAGACCGTGTTCCCGACATCGTCGGCGATCAGCAGCGCGCCGGATTTGTCGACGGCAACGCCGACGGGCCGCCCGTGCGCCTTGTTGTCCTTGCCGAGGAAACCGGTGACGACGTCCTGCGGCTTGCCATCTGGATGACCGTCTTTAAACGGCACGAAAACGACCTTGTAGCCGTTGAAGCTCTTGCGGTTCCAGCTACCATGCTCGCCAACAAAGGCGCCGTTGCGATAGAGCTCCGGCAGGTTGGTTCCAGTGTAGAACGTCAAGCCCAGAGGTGCGACGTGGGAACTCAAGGCATAGTCGGGAGGGATCGCCTTGGCGACGAGGTCCGGCCGCTGCGGCATCACGCGCGGGTCGACATGCTGACCATAGTAGCTGTACGGCCAACCATAGAACGCGCCGTCCTTGACCGAGGTCATGTAGTCGGGAACCAGGTTAGGACCGAGCTCGTCGCGCTCGTTGATCACAGCCCACAGCGCGCCGCTCTGCGGCTCCCAACTCAGCCCGTTGGGATTGCGCAGGCCGCTCGCGAAAATACGATAGCGGCCAGTGGCCCTGTCGACTTCCCAGATGGCGGCCCGGTCCTTTTCCGCCTGGATGCCGTTCTCGGTGATGTTGCTGTTGGATCCGATGCCGACATACAGCCGAGACCCGTCGGGGCTGGCCACGAGAGACTTTGTCCAGTGGTGATCGATAGGTCCGCCGGGCAATGGCGTCAGCACGGCGCCCGGCGCGGTGATCTTGGTGTCGCCCGACGTGTAGGGATAACGCACGATGGCGTCGGTGTTGGCGACGTAGAGATCGTTGCCGACCAGGGCCACGCCAAAGGGCGAATTGAGATGATCGAGGAAGACCTCCTGGACATCGGGCAGACCATCGCCGTTCGTATCCCGCAGCAGGGTGATACGGTTGCTTCCTTCGGTGCCGCCGCCCGAGGTCGCCATCGACTCGATCCAGCCCATGATCAGGTCTTTCGGCCGCTTGATCGCGGCACCGGGCGGCGCCACGGATTCGACCACCAGAACGTCACCATTCGGCAATGTGTAAAGCGAGCGCGGATGCCTCAAGCCCTTGGCAAAGGCCTGGATTTGCAAACCCTTGGCGACGGTCGGCTTCTCGTCTTGTTTCCAACCGACGACCGACGCGACATGCATGGGCGGCACCAGATACTGAATAGGTTCAGGCAGCGTCGGGTTTGCTCCGACCTGATCGGTGGGATCCGGTTCGTTATCGCTGCATGCGGGCAGCGCCAAAATCGATCCGAACAGCAGACCGAGGCTCGCGATACGCCGGATATGTCTGGCGGAGACATTCATTCGACCACCTCCACTTGAGTGTGGCCGGAGCTCCATCCCAGCAGTCCCAGCAAGAGGATAACGATCACGGCGACGGCGGACAGGATGAGCCCCGTCGGCACGACCGAGGTCCAGGCATCACGGCTGTGCACCAGTGCGTTGAAGAGCGATATGACGAGCACGACGAGGCTGCCAAGGAGATATGGCCATGCAGGCCCGGCTTGACGGGCAAGTCGGCCGGTAGACAAATCGACAAGTGCTGCAAGGACCGCGAGCACGCCTACAACCAGGCCGGCAAGGAGCAGCCAGGCGGAAAAATCTGCCCACATCATTTCAGCGCTTCGCCAATAGGCAACGTCGGTCAGCAATGTGCCGACGAAACATGCGTTTGCGACCGCCATCGGCGTTTTATGGAACGGACGCCTGGCTGCCACCAACACGGATCGGGCACGGGCCATGGACATTCTCCACCTTTGAAGCTGTACCTGTCCTCCAAACCAACTTGTGGTTGGGAGGTTCCCGGAACCGTTTTGCGTTCAAGAACTCGTGATGGCGCTGGCAATGCGACAGAACGGCTCGGCGCGCGATGCTCATGCGGAGTTGGCGCGCAATGTCCTCAAGGTGATCGAGTAGCGGTGCAGGTCAACCGCCGGAATGCTGTGCTCCCATTCCATGCGCGATGGTCCGGTCATGAGATACGCCGACCTTGGTTCGACGACGATGGTCCGGCGGTCCCATTTGGTGCCATTCTTCCGCCGGAGCCGGAAGCTGCAAGGCGCCAGCAACGAAACACCCGCAACGTCTTCGAAATGAGGCTTGTCTCGATGCCAGCCGATGCCGGCGCCGGGCCGGTATTCGTTGATCAACACTTGCGCGAAGGCGTTGGCGGGCCGGCCTGCCAACGCTGCGATCTTGTCGCGCAGGGACAGCAGGAAGTCAGGGATCGGCGGCGCCTCGACGACCTGGCGTCTGTCGTAGTCGTAACGCAGGCCAAAACCGACGACGCGCCGGTTTGCCAGATGGCCATGGAAATCGAACGCCTCGAACGGCAGTCCTTCCAGATGCCGGGCGAGTTCCGTTTCTTCTTGCGCCGTGATCAACTCGGGCTGATAGAAGAAACCTTCCGGTAGGTCGTCGGCAGCACCAAAGAGATCGTGCTGAAGCCCGGATGAGCCGGAGTCGAGTGTTTTCGATTTGGGTGTCGCCATCCCAGCTAAGATGGTGAAGGCCAGCCCGCCTGGCAATATCGGAACCTGGCCAGCCAATCTGCACCCACCCTGCGGACGTCACCACAACGACGGACAGGGCCTGCCAATCCGGATTTTATCGAGGGACTGTATTCAACTCAGGATTTCGCGAGCATGCCTTGAACGCGACCGAGGGAGTTTGCGTGCATGTACGTACGGTTCTTACCAAACCGTGAGCTTTCGTTGCCAGTTGCTTGTCGGCAACTAGATTGGCAACGCGGCATCCCCAAAACATGCCGCAGTGGCCGGCGCGGGTTTAGGCAACGGTGTCTCACCGGCATCATCGCGCCGGCCACTCGAAATGTCCGCTGGCGGCTCTGTGGCGGAGAAGCCTCTGTTGGCCCGGCGCGCTCAAACGAGAGGCCGCTCCTGCCTCGCGGGATGCTTCGAGCCCAAATCTCCGATCAGCCGGCGGTACTGGGTTTCGGGTGGACCGTAAGAATCTCGCGCCAACGTCATGAGACCGTCTCGATCGCGGATCGTAATCTCTCCGCGGCGCGCTCGGATATAACCGTAACTTTCGATCATCTGGAGGCCGACGGTAACCCCCGGACGCCTCACACCAAGCATGATGGACAGAAATTCATGGGTTATCATAAGCCTGTCGCCGACAGTGCGGTCGCTGCACATCAAAAGCCATCTTGCCAGTCGAACTTCCAGGCTCTGCCGCGCGTTGATCGATGCCGTATAGCTTGTCTGAACATGGAAATATTGGACATAGCGCAACAGGAACGACCGCAATGTAGGGCTGTCCTCCAGGGCTTCGACGAAGGGGGCAGCCTCTATCCGGAGAGCCTCGCATGTCGACTGGACGTAACAATCAAAGTTGGCCTGGTCGTCCCCCATGACCAGGGCCGAACCGGTCATTCCTTCGAACCCGATGATTCCGACTTCGGCTTCGGTCGCAGGCGAAGTCCTCGCCACTACCGAGGCCAGCCCGCTTTCCAGAAAATAGACGGCTTCGATCTTCTGCCCCGCGGTCTCCAGCGGCGCGCGCAACTCAAGAAAAACACTCGCCAGATGCGGACGTAGCCGCGCGAAATCGTCCGCGCTCATCCGGCGAAGCAATTCGCTCTTGGCTTGCAGTGTCTGGTAATCCACGAGACTCTTTTCCCTTGGGCAAGAGCACTGGGATCTCTTAGCCGGCCGCGCCCGTCGAACGAGCGGACGGTAACGAACCATAGACTTCGTCTCGCGCAGCACTAGACGGGCGGGCGCGTTGGTATGAAACCGACAGTTACTGCTGAAGACTCGAAGGCCTTGTTGGCTGACTATCTTTCGCCAGCAAACGAGCCTCCCGCAGGATAGAGGCGCGATCGAACCCGAGGAGCGATATGATTTCGCGTATCTGTTGTTCAGTGGCGCCTGTATCCCGCGCCAGCGCGGTCATCGCGCCCAATGGCAGACCGGGGTGCTCGGGCTCCTTCGCCGTGCAACACCATGCCTCGTGATGGGCAAGAGCGATGGTCACTCCCAAGCGTCAGCGCCCCAACTGTGCTGCTGACGATTTCCTTTTGTACGCTTCCGTACGGAGCTTTGCGAGTCAATTCGGACGGAGGCTGAGTTGAGGCTTCTAGCGTCCTTGCGTCGTCCGTCCGTCGCCCCCGGAATTGTTCGGAACGATTGCTCGGCTGAGAGGTTCAAATATTCCACCCAACAGGAGTCTCGAAAGATGGATCACACCAACCACGTACGCCTCACAAGCACCGAACTGACACCAGACATTCTCGAAGACGCCACGATTTACGACGCAGACGACAACAAAGTCGGCAGCGTTTCGCATGTGCACGGCTCAGGAGCCGCCAGTCAGGTCGTCATCGATGTCGGCGGCTTTCTCGGCATTGGCGCCAAGCCGGTGGCCGTTCCCGCAAGCCAGTTGGAATTCATGCGCGATGAAGACGGCGACGTTCACGCGGTGACGAACTGGACCAAGGATCAGCTCAAGAGCATGCCCGAGCATCACGATGCATGATTTCAAGGACTTCACCTTGAACGGGAGCGGCCACTCGGCCGCTCTCTCTTAGGCGCAACAGGGTGGACAGACGATGCGGCGCGAAAACCGGAGCCTGCTTCTGCGGAGGGATCGCCGCAGCCCTGGACGGAGAGCCTTTCTGGATATGCTACGATCACGACGACGATTGCCGCCGGGCCATCGGAAGTCCGCTGACGATCTGGGTTGGTTACCGGCCGAAGCAATTTCAGCTCCTTAGAGGGACGCCGAAGGCCTTTTCCCAAACGCCAGGCGTCACCCGCACGTTCTGCCCAGACTGTGGAAGCTCGATAGGCTATAGCGACGAAGGCCTGCCGGACGAGTTCTATGTGACGATCGGCTTCTTTGACAACCCTGAAGGGTTTCGGCCGCAAGCCCATGCCTATTGGGACCTGAGGCTGCCGTGGATCGAGTTTGATGACAGCCTGCCACGCATCGACCGATATTCAAGGAAGCGCGACCCGAAGTTCGGCAACCCGCGCGACCGGTAGTCGCGGTGCGTGACGCCAGGATATCGGCGGAACCTGACGATCGCTAACGGGTTATTCGGGCAGACCTGTCGGGTGCGACCATGCCATCGACCGTGATCCGAAATGCGCAATACGATCCCGCCACCAGGATCCTGTCGGTCTGGTTTGTGCCGAGCGGCAGACGCTACGAATATGAGGATGTTGCACCGGCAACTTATGCCGCTTTCACCAAAGCTTCCTCAAAAGGCCGCTTCTTCAATGAGTTCATCCGCGACCGCCATCGGTACCGCCGCGTGGCGTGACAAGTTTGGACATGAGCAGGCGATGCACGGAACCTGACCGGCATCGTCTCGTTGACGTCTCGTCATCGAAGCAGGCCAGGCAACGAAAGTGTTCATCTGGACATGCTCAGGTGTTCGCACCGGCAAAGATCGATCGGAAAAGGCTTCAAGGGAGTTCAAGAGCCATGACGGCCAAGAAGCAGAAGACCGAAAGCAAGGACAAGAAGGCATTGCGCTTGGCAGAGACCACCGACGTCTCACCCAAGCAAGCCAAGGAGCTCATGCAAAAGCATGGCAAGGACAACCCCAAGGTCGAGAAGGAAGCCAGAAACTTCAAGGCGGAAGGATAGGATCCGCATGAGGCGACCTGTATGGCCCCTGCAGGTGATCGGCCAGGCAATTCGGGATTAAGGGGGTGCCCCGGCCTTTTCGGCCGCGAGCGCAAAAGGAAAGCGCAGCACCAGGTTGCGGTTCTCGTCAAAAATCTCGAAGGTCAATCCGGTACGCAGCGGCCTGCCATGCAGCAGCTCTTCGGCAAGGATTTCCTTCGCCGACGCCATCGCGTTTTCCTCAGCGCTCGCGAGATCAGAAAATTCCTGGCCCTCGGGATCCTCCTGCAAGCTTCCGCTCTCATCTCGAAGGTCGAAAAAGTACCTGGACATGCCGACTGAACTCCTGCTCATCGCGACGGTAGCATCGGAAGCGCCAGCCTCAGACTTCAGTGCCTGATGTCCCCGGATTGTCGAAGAGCACAGCGAGGCCATGCTCGATGGCGCAGGCCGCTATCAGATCATCGAAGGCCTTTCCTGAAAGCGGGCAACTTGGCATCACCTCTCGAATTGCGGTCCCGGCCTTGGCGGTAGAGATCACATCGTGGCGTTTCTTGCGTGTCTCGACATATTGCTCGACCAGGATTTTCAGGCGCCTCACCGCAACGTCGTCCGTAAACATGGATTCCTCAGCCAATGCCTGAAGTAAGGCTGTCGGCCTGATCATCGGCCGACGATCTCGGGGTTAGCCGGGATTGCTCGCACAATATTTCTATGGGCAGTTGGTTCCCCCGACCGCTTGCTTGGTAATTTTCGTACAGGGAATACCCTTGCCCGGGCTTTCATCGGGCCGAACCGACAGCCGATTTTCCGATGCCGAGGCGAGCGTTCAGGCTTGCATCACCATGCGGCTGTGACGTGCAACGACACTTTCCTCATCGGTCGCAATCACGCGTACTTCCACCTTGCTCTCGGGACGACTGAGGATCTCGGCGTGGGTGTTGTTGGCGCGATCTTCAAGCACCACGCCAAGCCAGGTCAATTTTTCGCATATGGCCTTGCGGATGGTCGCGGACCGTTCGCCGATGCCGGCGGTGAACACCAGGCATTCAAGGCCACCCATCGTGTTTGCAAGCGCCGCGGCCTCTCTCGCGGCGCGAAAGGCGAAAAGCGCCATCGCCTCTTGCGCGCGAGGATCATTGCTCGCTTCGAGCGTCCTCATGTCGCCGGAAATACCGGATACGCCGAGCAGGCCCGACTTCTCGTAGAGCATCGCCTGCAGTTCTTCCGCCGCGATGCCTCTTTCCAGCAGGAAATACAACAGCACGCCGGGATCGATGGCGCCGCACCGCGTGCCCATGACGAGGCCATCCAGGGCCGAAAAACCCATCGTGGTATCGATGCTTTTGCCCCCGTGCAGGGCGCAAAGACTTGCCCCATTGCCGAGATGGGCGACGATCGTGTGTTTCGCCGCGAAAATTGGCGATATCTCGCTGAGCCGCCCGGCGATGTATTCATAGGAGAGACCGTGGAACCCGTAGCGGCGCAAGCCTTGCTCTTCATACTGGCGCGGAAGGGCAAAGCGCCGCACGAGCGGATCGATCGTCTGGTGGAAAGCGGTGTCGAAACAGCCAACCTGTGGCAGGTCCGGTTGCAAGGCGGCTATTGCACGGACGGGCGCGAGACTGCGAGGCTGATGCAGCGGAGCAAGCGGCGTAAGTTTGTCGATGGCGTCGATGATGTCTGGGGTCAGACGGACAGGTTCGATGAACTCGCTTCCGCCATGCACGATGCGATGGCCGGCGCAGATCAGGTTTCTTTCCCCAATTTCGCCCTGCACCCAATTCAGCATCTCGCCTATGGCCGCGTCATGCCGCTTGTCGGCGGTGAGCGGCCGATCGCACTGCCCCGTTCCGTCGGCCGCTTTTGCGCGCAGTGTGGGTTTGTCGCCCAGGTCCAGCGTGCCGCGTGAAACGAGTTGCATATCCCGTGATGAGACAAGATCGTAAAGCGCAAACTTGATGCTGGACGAGCCGGCATTCAGCGCCAGGATCGACCGACGCATCATTGGCGCCCCTTTGTCGCGGCTTTGTCGGGCCAGCTCCATTTCTGGATTTCGGGCATGTCTTCGCCGTGCTCGCGCACATAGGCCTTGTGCTTCGCCAACCTGCCGTGGAGTTCGCCGGCAAGCCCTTCGGCCCTTTCGGCCAGTCCCGGCACGCGTTCGATGGCGGCGAGCGCGAGATGGTAGCGGTCGAGTTCATTGAGCACCACCATGTCGAATGGCGTCGTCGTGGTGCCCTCCTCGCGGAAGCCATGCACATGCATGTTGTCATGGTTGGCGCGGCGGTATGTCAGGCGATGAATGAGATAGGGATAGCCGTGATAGGCGAAGATGACGGGCCGTGTTTTCGTGAACAACGCGTCGAAGTCCCCGTCGGGCAGGCCGTGCGGATGCTCCGTGTTCGACTGCAATGTCATCAGATCGACAACATTGACGACGCGGATTTTCAGGTCGGGGATCGCGGAGCGCAGAATGTCTGTCGCGGCCAGTGTTTCCAGGGTCGGCACATCGCCGGCGCAGGCCATGACCACATCGGGCTCCTCGTGCTGAGCAACCGTGCCGGCCCATTCCCAGATGCCCGCTCCAGCTTTGCAATGCGCTCCGGCTTCTTCAATGGACAGCCATTGCGGTCCCGGCTGCTTGCCGGCGGTGATGACATTGATGCGGTTATAGGTTCTCAGGCAATGATCGGTGATCCACAACAGGGTGTTGGCGTCCGGCGGGAAATAGAGCCTTACCGTGTCGGCCTTCTTGTTGGCGACCAGATCGGCAAAGCCCGGATCCTGATGGCTGAAACCATTGTGATCCTGCCGCCAGACATGCGAGGTCAAAAGGTAATTGAGCGAGGCGATCGGCTTGCGCCAAGCGAGCTCGCCGGAGGTCTTCAGCCATTTGGCATGCTGGTTGACCATCGAATCGACGATATGAATGAAGGCCTCATAGCATGAAAACAGGCCATGGCGGCCGGTGAGCAGATAGCCTTCAAGCCAGCCCTGGCAGAGATGCTCGCTCAGCACTTCCATGACGCGACCATCACGGGAAAGATGGACGTCATAGGGCTCGATGCGCTCCATCCAGATCCGATCGGTGACCTCGAACACGTCGTCGAGGCGGTTGGAGGATGTCTCGTCCGGCCCCATCAGGCGGAAGTTTCGCGCCTCGGCATTGAGGCGGAACACCTCGCGAAGATAGCTTCCGCAAATCCGCGTCGCCTCGGCAATGACGACACCTGGACGCGGCACTTCCAGCGCCAGGCTTTTCCAATCTGGAAGCATCAGATCGCGCTTCCGCAGGCCGCCATTTGCGTACGGGCTTGCGCCCATGCGCCTTGTCCCTGTCGGGGCAAGTGCCGCAAGCTCCGGCAACAGGTGCCCGCTTTCGTCGAACAGCTCTACCGGTTCGTAGCTTCGCATCCAGTTTTCGAGGATCTTGCGGTGCTCCTCATTCCCTCGAGCGTTCGATACCGGCACTTGATGCGAGCGCCAGAAACCCTCGACCTTCTCGCCATCGACCTCCTTCGGCCCGGTCCATCCCTTGGGGCTGCGCAGCACGATCATCGGCCATTTCGGGCGTTGACCATGCCATCCCGGAGCCCGTGCCTGCTCCTGAATGGAACGGATGCGATCGAGCACCGTGTCGAGCGTCGCGGCCATGGACCGGTGCATGGCAAGCGGCTCGTGGCCTTCGACGAAGAACGGTTCGTAGCCATAGCCGGCGAAAAGGTCTCGCAATTCCTGATCGTCCATGCGGCCGAGGATCGTCGGATTGGCGATCTTGTAGCCGTTGAGATGCAGGATCGGCAGGACGGCGCCGTCCGACGCTGGGTTCAGGAACTTGTTGGAATGCCATGCCGCCGCCAGCGGACCGGTCTCGGCTTCGCCGTCACCAACGACGCAGGCAACCACCAGACCCGGATTGTCGAAGGCCGCACCGAAGGCATGAACCAATGCATATCCCAGTTCACCGCCCTCATGGATGGAGCCTGGCGTCTCGGGCGCGGCATGGCTTGGCACGCCACCGGGAAAGGAAAACTGCCGGAACAGTTTCCTGAGGCCGTCTTCGCCCTGCCCGATATCGGGATAGATCTCGCTATAGGTGCCCTCGAGCCATGTGTTGGCGACCATTGCGGGACCGCCATGGCCCGGGCCGCAGATAAACAGAACATCGAGGTCGCGTTCGCGGATAACGCGGTTCAGATGCAGGTAGAGAAAATTCAGGCCCGGCGTCGTGCCCCAATGGCCAAGTAACCGAGGCTTGACGTGCTCGGCCTTCAACGGTTCGCGCAACAGCGGATTGTCGAGCAGATAGATCTGGCCGACCGAGATGTAATTCGCGGCGCGCCAGTAACGGTCCATGAGGTCGATCCGTTCGTGGCCGATAGCCTGCGGCGTCGCGGCAGCCTTGTCGTTCATCGACATCTCCAGCTTTCGGTTCGCTGGTGATAACTGGGGCATCTTTGCGCTTGAGCAACCCCCGACTGCCGCCGTCCGGGACAGTGTCGCGACCCGAGCGGCCAAGAGACCGGTCGCTATCCCGGTGGAGCGAGCGGCTCTGTCCGCAAATAGGCGGGAACCTTGAAGTCCTCCAGCGGTTAGAAACTGGAATCGCGAAGGCCAGGTTCAAGGCAGCTACCGCGAAGGACAACCTCGAAGCGTTGCACCAAAGGGAGCTAAAAAATGCTCGATCTTCCTCGTGCCCGTGATCGAATGGTCAATATCCACGTCGGCCGGCGTGGCATCCATGACCGTGAAATTCTGCACGCGATGCGCGAAGTTCCACGCGAGGCCTTCGTAGAACCCGGTTTCGAGGAATTTGCTTATGAAGACACGCCGCTGCCGATCGCCGACGGCCAGACCATATCGCAACCCTACATCGTCGCATTCATGATCGAAATGGCGGACGTCAAACCGGGTGACCACGTGCTCGAAATCGGCACCGGCTCGGGTTACGCCGCCGCTGTGATGAGCCGGATCGTCGAACAGGTCTACACCATAGAGCGTCATCCCGGTTTGGCAGAAACGGCGAAACGGCGGTTTGAAAAACTCGGCTATCGAAACATCGAGGTCCGGACAGGCGATGGCACCAAGGGCTGGCCGCAGGCGGCGCCGTTCGATGCCATCGTGGTGACAGCCAGCGGTCCCGGCGCACCGCTCGCCCTTCAGGAGCAACTCGATGTCGGCGGCAGGCTCGTCATTCCGGTCGGCGACGACCCCGATCTGCAACGCCTGCTCAAAGTCACCCGGACAGGTGCCGCAACCTACAGCGAGGAGGATTTCGGCGGCGTGCGCTTCGTCCCTCTCATCGGCGAGCAGGGTTGGTCGGAAAACGGCACCGTCACCAAGGTCGGTCGTCCACTTCGACATCCGCATCCGATCAGCCTGCCCGATATGATCGCGGCCGCGGCTGAACCGCTGCCCGATTTCGACGATCCGGCCTTCGGCGCATTGTTCGATCGGTTCGCCGACCGGCGCGTCGTTCTGCTTGGCGAGGCAAGCCATGGCACGTCCGAGTTCTACAGGGCGCGCGCGGCGATCACCCGCAGGCTTATCGAACGGCACGGCTTCACCATCGTCGCGGTCGAGGCGGACTGGCCCGATGCGGCGGCGATCGACCGCTACGTTCGCCATCGTCGGCCGCGAACAGGCGCCGGTGCGCCATTCCAGCGGTTTCCGACGTGGATGTGGCGCAACACCGATGTCGCGGCCTTCTCCGACTGGATGCGCCGTCGCAACGAGAAGCTAGAACCTTCGGAGCAAGCAGGGTTCTACGGCCTGGACATCTACAATATGAGCGGGTCCATAGGCGCGGTCCTCGACTATCTCGACCGGGTCGATCCCCAGGCAGCCAAGATCGCACGCGAACGGTATGGTTGCCTGACGCCCTGGCAACACGAACCGTCTACCTACGGCCGTGCGGTGCTCACCGCCGGCTATAAAAAATGCGAGAAAGCCGTGCTGGAACAATGCCGGGACTTGCTCGCCAGACAACTCGATTATGCAAAACAGGACGGAACCGACTTTCTCGACGCCAGTCAGAATGCCCGGCTGATCGCGTCCGCCGAACACTACTACCGGATCATGTACTATGGCGGTGCGGAGTCCTGGAACCTGCGCGACACCCATATGTTCGAGACCTTGGAACATTTGTTGGACGCCGGCGGCCCCAACTCCAAGGCGGTGGTGTGGGCGCACAATTCCCATATCGGCGATGCCCGCTTTACCGAGATGGGTGTCGTCAGGGACGAACTGAACATCGGTCAGCTCTGCCGGCAGCGTTTCGGCGATGAGGCAGCGCTAATCGGTATGGGCACGCATTCCGGCACTGTAGCGGCCGCAAGCGACTGGGATGGCGAAATGGAGGTGAAGCAGGTTCGCGCGTCGCACGCCGACAGCTACGAACGGCTTTGCCACGATTCTCTCGTGTCGCGGTTCCTGCTCGACCTCGGGCGCGACAAGACGCTGCGTGAGCGGCTGCTGGAACGCAGGCTGGAGCGATTCATCGGGGTAATCTACCGGCCGGAAACCGAGCTGGGCAGCCACTATGCGGACGCTTCCCTGCCCCAGCAGTTCGACGCGTTCCTATGGTTCGACAAAACCGCGGCAGTGACGCCGCTTGGCCCGGAGCATGCAAGAACCGGCGTTCCCGACACCTATCCATTCGGGCTCTAACCGGCGCGCGCGGCGAGCCGATGAAGCAGAGCCCTGGAACCGGAACGGTTATCTGGCTTGCATTTTTAAACTGAAATCCCGTCGAAGGAGTTTTCTCATGACCGGAACCAAACATCCGAAATGGAAAAAACCCAGCGATGCCGACTTGGCGAACAATCCTGGTATCGGGACTTCCAAGGGAACGATCAAGGAAGGCGAAGAGTTCGAGCTTGAAGGCGAGAACACGGTCGAAGGCGATGTCGAGAACGACACGACCGCTGCTGGCGGGATCGATCCAAGACAAAAGATGCGGACCAACAAATAGCATGCCGTTGGCATCGCTGCGATCAACTTCCCCGGAAGGAGTGAACCATGCCACTTGCCCTCAGCAGCGCCGCCTTTGCCGAAGGCGGACCAATTCCCGAAAGATATACACGAGACGGCAAAAACGTATCGCCGCCGCTGAAATGGTCTGGAGTACCGGACGACGCCAAAAGCCTCGTTCTCGTCGTTCAGGATCCTGATGCGCCGAGCGGAACGTTTGGTCATTGGGCGGTATTCAACATCTCCGCGGAGACAAGGGAACTTCCCGAGGCGGAAAGCGGCAAGCCAGGTCCCGGTGCCCTTAGGCAAGCAACAAACGATTTTGGCAACGCCTATTACGACGGCCCTGAACCCCCGGTCGGACATGGCGTCCACCATTACCATTTCCGGCTGGCCGCGCTCGACACGCCGAGCCTTGCCATTCCGGCCAGCGCAGGCGTCGAGCGCATCTGGCGGGAGGCGCAGAAACACTCGCTCGAGCAGGCAGAACTCATCGGAACCTACGAACGCAATCCGTAAGTTGATGACCGAGGTGGCATTACCCTGCTGCTGCGCGGAACGGTTCTCCTCCTTGCCGGTTGTCTGGGAAAGGAGATGCCGCCATGTTTGGAGATATCATGTGGTTGGTCGTCGTTGCCGGCGGCCCATTGTTGCTGATCGTGCTGTTGGCCTATGCCGTTATCGCACGCCGCCGGCGTGGGCCCGCCGAACGAAGGGAAAGCGACCGGGCGACCGACCGGCTATACCAGGACAAGCGTTGATCCGCATCGCAAGATATCCGATCGGAAGACATCCAATCGGCAAGACATCCAATCGGCAAGACAGGGGATCGTAAGCCGCAGCGGGCGACGACGATCCCCAACTGGGTCAGCGCATTATCCTTTGCCGCAACCACGCAAAGAACCTGCCGCTGACGGCTGAGCGGACTCGCGTCGCAGCCCAGCGCGCTTTCATGGTTGAGCCGACGTGGCAATCGCAGACGATGTCGTGCAACTGCCAGTCGTTCAGCTCGAAAAAGCGCTTTGCCTCGCCGTAGGTATCGTCTTTCAAACCCGATGCGCGCAGCACTGGATCTTCGAAAGCAACCGAAATTGCGGTTCCCTCGCCCCGCATCATTGCACGTGCTTCGGGGTGCAGATGTTCGGTGCCTGCAAACGCGCCAAGGCATCGCTCGGGATTACGCTCCAGCAGTTCAGCCCAGCGCTCTATGCGCTGATTTCGTGTCATTGCGGAATATGCAGCCGACGATTCAATCTTGGCGACGGCATGCAGTTGGTCGAGTGTTTGATGTTTCATGGCCAGCTCCTGTTGAGGCAGCGAAGCGCCCACGCCTTCAAGGGAATTACCGCGCCGTAATGCTTCGACAAGAGCGCTAGGCTGGAGAATTCGACACAACCGGATTGGGCCGGCGGGATCATAAACACACGTTCTGCGTTCATTGGCGGGGGCTGCTTGTGACAAACCGCTGATCCGCGACGGGATGCATCCATGTTCATCCAGCCAATCGACTATTTCCTTGCCGTCTGGTTCGCTCTTGCCGCCGCCTCGACGCTCTATGTCGGCTTCGATCAATACCGCAACAATCCCGAACCGGTGGTGATGAAATGGGGTTTCATCCTGGTGACCCTCTATATGGGTCCATTGGGGCTGCTGCTTTATGTGCTTGCAGACAAGGAGCCACGACCGGGCGAGCATGAAGACTTCACCAGGCCGCTATGGAAGCAAGGCGTCGGTTCGACCATCCACTGCGTTGCCGGCGATGCAACCGGCATCATTCTCGCGGCGGTCATCACGGCAACGCTTGGCCTGCCGATGTGGCTCGACCTCATCGTCGAATATCTGGCGGGTTTCGCCTTCGGCCTGTTCATCTTCCAGTCGCTGTTCATGAAATCGATGATGGGCGGCACCTACTGGGAGAATGTGCGCAAGAGCTTCCTGCCCGAGTTCATCTCGATGAATTTCATGATGGCCGGCATGGCGCCCGTCATGAGCTTCCTGATGATGGGGCGCGACATGCGCGCGATGGAGCCGACCGAGTTCTTGTTCTGGGGCGTGATGTCGATCGGCGTCATTGCCGGCTTCACGCTTGCCTATCCCGCCAATGTCTGGCTGGTCGCTCGCGGACTGAAGCACGGGTTGATGACGCAGCGCCCGCAGGCGGCCGAAATGAGCAGTCGAGAGCCGACCGCCCAGCAACAGCACGCTACGCATCATGCCCGCGCCGGCGATGATCGACGACAAGGCCACGCCAACACATCCCACAAACCCAAACGCAGCGGCCATCAGATGGAGACGGACGCCACGACGCCGCAGATAGCAGCCCTCGGCATGGTCTCGGTGCTGGCGCTGGCGATTGGCATGGCCGCACCGGCGAACTGGCTGAACCTGACGCTTTCAGCACGTGACGTCGGCGGGGCGATCATGCCGCAAGGCATGATCATGGGCCGCGACACGCCGGCGGAAGCCATGCGTGACATGGCTGCAACCGATCCGCATCGCGTCACGGCATCCTATGGCCTTGCCGCCAAAGGCGACCAGGAACTGCCATTCCGCCTGGAGAACGGCGTCAAGGTGTTCGACCTCAGGCCCTCAGTGGTCCGCTGGCAGATCCTGCCCAATGTCGCGGTCGACGCCTATGCCTACAACGGCCAGATCCCCGGCGTCCCGGCAAGTGGCTCATCCATTGCCACATCCCGCATCACACGACGAACAACAATGTCGAGGAAAAGGGCGGCGGCGGGCTGATGGTCGTGATCGACGTCGGTTAGATCTGCCACCCCCCTGTGGATTTACCTGTGTCATCCGGGGGCGCATTGTTGCGCGCTACTTCTTGATAATAGTTCCGTTGCGCAAGTCGAATGCTTCGGTACCGCGAGCCTGGCGGTAGAAATCATCCTGCAATTCACCCCATTCGCCGAGAAAGGCGCCGCAATTGCTGCAATGAATTGGCGTCGACTCGTTGGCGTCGTCGGGAATGTCCATTTGGATGGTCCCACAAGCCTTGCAATCCAGTTTGTCGTCCAGCCGTCGTCCCATTTCCCAATGATTGCGCATTTTCGACCATGAGCCAATTGTCGATTTCGTACCAAATCGCATCGACCATGGCTCATCGGTCAATCGCGAGAGTCAAAAAGGACGGCCAGACCCAGTTCCCGTGCCAGCTCGATGATCGTCTCCATCAATTCATCATCTGTATCCTGCAAATAAGGCGCGTCCCTGCGAGCGGCCTCTATCGCCGCTTTGACCGAAACGATGTCGCCGTATCGCGCACTTCGAAGCTCTTCTGCCAGAAACGCCTTGGCGGTACCGACAGGTCTTATTGCCCATCTGGCGATGCTCATGCGGCTCCCTCCCATGGTCACCTCAGCTTCATTTTGATCCTGTCCAAGGTGCAGATCAATCGATGGTACGAATCCGTACGGAGCTGCCCAACCGGTTGGAGACAGCCGTGTGACGAACGCCTTGGCCAGGGTTTTCGGCGTCTCTCTCGGGTGAGTTGGGGCGAAATCGCCCGGTGGGACCGGCCTTGCGGAACCATCGCTTAGCATGGGGGTTTCTTCAAAATCTCCCTCGAAGAATGCAAGGAGCGACCATGCGCATGTTGACGATAGCTGTCGCGCTTTCCGGGGCGGTCACCATTCAGCCCGTCTACGCCCAAACTATCGGACCGCAGCTTCCCCAGGTGACGCCACCGCAGGGCGAAGCGCAGCCGGAGCTGGCGCCGCCCGATCCAGGCCCTGCCGGTTTGAATTTCACCGGCGTCGCCATTGTCGCCGTCGAGGATTTGCCGGACGAAATCAAGGCGCAGGCCGATGCCGTGATTAACCAGACCAGCGCCGAAGATTTGCTTCGCCTGCAAAGCTCCGTCGATGCCTCACCTCAGGCGACGTCGGCTTTGAGAGCGAATGGGCTCAATTCCTCGCAGGTTGTCGCTGCAAACATAGATGGCGATGGCACGCTGACGCTGATCATTCAGACGACGACTTGAGGCATCGAACCATACGCATCACTGAATCGACGAAATGCAGTCGCGGAGAGCAGCAATGGTCGAAGCCGCCGTTCGCAACTTCACCATCAATTTCGGGCCACAGCATCCCTCCGCCCATGGTGTTCTTCGGTTGGTGCTCGAACTGGACGGCGAGATCGTCGAGCGTGCCGATCCGCATATTGGCTTGCTCCATCGAGGCACCGAAAAACTCATAGAGCACAAGAACTATTTGCAAGCGCTGCCCTATTTCGATCGGCTCGACTATGTCGCGCCGATGAACCAGGAGCATGCGTTCTGCCTCGCCGCCGAAAAACTGCTCGACATAACAGTTCCAAAGCGTGGGCAGCTTGTCCGTGTTCTTTTTTGCGAAATTGGCCGGCTTCTGTCGCATCTCCTCAATGTCACGACCCAGGCCATGGATATCGGCGCCCTGACGCCGCCGCTTTGGGGATTTGCGGAGCGCGAGAAGCTGATGGTCTTTTACGAGCGCGCCTCCGGCGCTCGCATGCATGCGAATTACTTCAGAATCGGCGGCGTGCACCAGGATTTGCCTGCGAAGCTTCTCGACGACATCTGGGCTTTCTGCGATCCGTTCCTCAAAGTCTGTGACAACCTCGACGATCTGCTCACCGGCAGCCGCATCTTCAAGCAGCGCAATGTCGATGTTGGTGTGATCGGGCTGGATGATGCCTGGCGCTGGGGGTTTTCCGGCGTGATGGTACGCGGATCGGGCGCGGCATGGGATTTGCGCAAGGCACAGCCATACGAATGTTACCCTGACATGGATTTCGACATCCCCGTCGGCAAGAACGGAGACTGCTATGACCGTTATCTCGTCCGTATGGAGGAGATGCGCCAGTCGGTGCGGATCATGAAGCAATGCCTGGAAAAACTGCGGTCACCCGAAGGCCAGGGGCCGGTCGCGATTCCGAACCAGAAGATCACGCCGCCGCGGCGCGCCACGATGAAACGCTCTATGGAAGCGACCATCCAGCATTTCAAACTTTATACCGAGGGGCATCGCGTGCCGGCGGGAGAAGTCTACGCCGCGGTTGAAGCGCCAAAGGGAGAATTCGGCGTTTATCTGGTTTCTGACGGGGGCAACGTCCCTTACCGGTGCAAAATACGTGCGCCATCTTTCGCCCATCTGCAGGCGATGGATTTCCTGTCTCGAGGGCACATGATCGCCGACGTTGCCGCGATCATCGGGTCGCTCGACATCGTGTTTGGCGAGATAGATCGTTAGTCCTCGGGAGGTTGCGCGCTTGCCCCGCGATGCAGAAACTCCCGTCTCATGCGTGGACGGGAGGCTCTTCATTCTCGTCGGGGTTGGGCAGCGGAGTCTCGTCCGGAAGCGTTTCCGGTTCGGGTTCCTCGATCGGCTCCGGCTTCCATGTTGGAGGCGGCACGGGCATATCGCGATTTGGGTCTGGCTGTCTTGGCTGTGGCATCTAACTATCTCCGTTCAGTCGGAACAACTCGTCCGCCGTGGCATGGTTCCTGGCAGAATCCAGCCATCGAGATCGTTGCGCCCTCAAGGCAGGCGCACGTTGGTCCGCCCACGGATGCCGGCGCAAAAGTTGCAGATCGTTCGGAACCGGTCGGATTTTCGAGCCGTTGTCGTCGAAATCGACCAAGGAGAAGCGTGATGAAGGACAAGTCAGGAGATATCGACCATACATTGCCGCAGGTCGCCATCGACGATCAGCAGGTGCGACAGCTGGCCGCCACGACCGATTTGCCGTCAAGGCAGGCACGCGAACTGGTGCGCCGTCACGGCAACGATCCCCGCAAGCTGGAAGAGTTGGCGAGGTCGATCAACGCCACCAACTGAGTCCAGGCCAATGGGCATCGACGGCGCAAGCCGTTGGCATCAGATTTCCAGCAAGGCGTAGGGGCGGCCGCCAGGCTTGGCCACATGCATGGCGACGTTGTAGACCTTGGCTCCGCCAGGCGTTTGGCCTTCGTAAGAACCGCGATGTGCATGACCGTGCACGACAGCACTGACCTGAAATCGATCGATCGTTTCGGCCAGACGTGAAGAGCCCAGAAACGGAAATATTTCCAGCGGTTCTCCCGCGACGGTGTCGGCAATCGGCGCGTAGTGAAGGATCACCAGCGTGCGCTTGGCCCGCACCTGGCGCATCGCATTTTCAAGTCGCATTGCCTCGTTCACGCTTTCCGCGACCATCGTCTTGATCGCCGGTTCCCCGAATGAGCCGAGCATGCGTGACCCGAAGCCGCCTATGAATCCCTTCACGCCGACAAAACCGACCTCCTCGATTTCGACTGTCTGCCCGTCGAGGAGGTGAACATGCGCCTGCCGCAGGATCTTCGTGACGTCTTCCACCGCACCGGACTCGTAGTCATGGTTGCCGAGCACCGCCACAACCGGGATCGAGCAGTTGCGCAGATCCTCGGCCAGCATCTCCGCTTCACGAGGCTTGCCGAGATTGGTCAGATCTCCCGTGAGAACGAGAATGTCCGCTTCGCTCGATATCTCGCCGAAGAGGTCTCGATACGAGTTTTGTGCATCTTCCCGCACATGGAGATCCCCGACCGCGGCAACTTTGAGCGCGCGTGCGCCGTCCTTGGGCGCGCTGCTCTTGACGGGATCAGCCATCACGGAATTCTCCCACACCACCGACGCCGGCGAAGCCCCATTCCTTGACGTCGATCTCGTAGTCGGTTTGCGAAAGCAGCCGCCCACGGCAGATCTTCATCCTTGGAGACGGCAATTGCCGTTGCTTGGCGAGGCGGTCGAGCAATTCATCGAGCAACCACGCCGGGATATGATCCCGCTCGCTCGGATAGATCCATCTGAAATTGATAAGCTGCATCAACAGAACCTCCCAATGAACCTCCAGATAAGAAAGCAGCCGGTGCCAATCGATCTGATCGCCCGCCTTGAGAATCGTATGAGCGATATCGGCGCCGTCGTGTCGCCCTCTGTCCTGGATAAAGCATTTGGACCAGATGAGTTCGGTCGGGCCGATGATCCGCACCCTGCTGCCCAACAGCTCGGTTTGGCGGGCGTGTTCCAGCCACAGGTCGCCAACAGGCACCGTGCCGTTGGCCGAGCCGAAGATGACGTCGAAGAAATGCGTGCCCTTGAACACCTTGCCGAGCCACCGGTCGTCCTCGATTTCGACGGCATATCCAAGCTGCTTGAAATGGGCGAGGATCCGCGCGTAGTCGCCTGCCTTGCAGAAGATATCGAGGTCCTTGGTCTGGCGGGTGACACCCGTATAGGCGCTTACCGCGTAGGTCCCGGCGACCAGAAAGGGAATGTCGGTGGCGGCAAGCTCGCGGATTGCTTCGGTATAAAATACCTCCGCCTCGGCATTTTTGAGCGTCGGCGCCGCCTTTGCGTCAATCATGGGAAGCGAGACCAGAACGTTTTCAGGCAATGGGCCATTGGTCATGAAACGATGACTCCGAATCCGGCAACCGGCAGTCGCCCGCTGTGGTAACAACGTGAACCCCGCCTGGTTCCGCTACCGGGCGGCCAGCCAAAGGTTCATTCTCGTCACGTACTGGAAATTTCGGGATCGCGCCTGCCGATCCAAGCCCGGCCCAACGTCATCGCCGGCGCGCAAGTCTCTATGTCGCCTCGGAATCGGCCCATGCCGCCGCCAATGTCCCATTGGCCCAAATTTGAAACACCCCGTGGGTGCTCGATCTCGATCGTTTTAGAGTTTATTGGGCTTACCCAATCGGGTACAAAGCTGAAGCCGAGGCGCTTGATCTAACCGCACCCCGATCGGCGTGCGCTAAGCCATCATCAGGACCATCAAGGCATGACCCCCTCGCCTCCCTTTCTCGGCTTTCCCGACCGTCTTGCAGATAGCCGCGTGCCTCGTGCGGTGATCTTCGGGGCCGGTCACGGCAGCACCTATCCCGGCAAGGACAGCAGCGGCTATGCCTTGGCCGCCAACGCCATCCGTGCTGCCAGCCAGGACGATGCCGCGTTCGTCGAGCACTGGGATTTCGATCTTGGCGGCCCGCTGTTCGACGGCAAGCCGGACTCTTGCGTCGACGCCGGCGATATCTTGACCACCATGCATGACAATGCCGGCAACCGGGCCAGGATCGAGGCAAAAACGCGCGAGATCCTGACGTTGCCGGCTGTGCCGATCCTGATCGGCGGCGACTGTTCCATGACCATTCCCTTCCTCGCCGGCTTTGCAGAGCACGGGCCGGTCTGGGTCCTGCAGATCGACGCCCATATAGACTGGCGCGACGAGGTTCATGGCGAACGCCACGGCTATTCGAGCCCGATGCGCAGGGCGAGCGAGATGCCGCATGTCGCCGGCATGGTGCAGGTCGGTCTGCGCAGCGTCGGCAGCGCGCGCATCGCCGAAATCGAAGCAGCCCGGCGCTATGGCAGCCGCTTCGTGACCGCCCGCGAGGTTCATGCCCAGGGCGTCGAGGCCGCGCTACGGCATATTCCGGAAGCCGCGCGGGTCGTCGTCACCCTCGACTGCGACAGCCTTGATCCAAGCATCATGCCGGGCGTGGCGGCGCGTACACCCGGCGGCCTCACCTACACGCAGGTAATCGACCTGATCGCCGGCCTCGGCAAACGGGCCAGGATCGCAGGATTCGACCTTGTCGAGTTCTATCCTCCGGCCGATATTGACGGCCTGTCAGCGCTGACCGCCGCGCGCCTTCTTGTCAATGTGGTCGGCACCGTCGTCCGGCAGGTTTGATGTCAAAACCCTGCTTTTCGCCGCAGACCGGCCCAAAAGCGCGTGAGCGAGCTTGCGGTTGAAATGCCCTTTTTGACACCTGGGTATTCGATCCTGCCTCGTCCGACCGGCTCGTCGTTCCAGACCAGGTTGAAAGCAATGCCCTTGAGCCCAAGCTCCCCGATCCGGCGTACGATCATCTCCTGCAGATAAATATCGGATATTCGCACCCCGTCGGCACGCTCGGGCAGCTTGAATATCTCGGTACCGCCGATTGCGTCCGCTCGAAGGACGAGGCTTTCGATCACCATGATGCCGCCATCGTCAAAGCGAACGATCTTTGAACGTTCCTCGTCCAGCGCATCGATCACGGTGGTGACATTGAAGAGCGATATTGGCTCGTCAGCAGGAAGCGGCAGGAATTCACCGTACGGTTCGAGGGTTGGCCGAAGCAATTTCGACGCCCTCGCCCGCAGGATGAGCACATGCTCGCCAAGCCATGGAAAATCTGAATATTGCCGGAGCGTACCGTCGTCGTGTTCGCGCAGGATCTCCATCCTGGGCGGATGCCATTGTGTCTGCTTCCGGCCGCAGAGCGTCGAAAACAGCTGGTAGTCGTCCGCCTGCCGAGGAAGGACCCATTCCTGTCCTTCGATCACGCTCAGGACATAGATGTTCATCCGGTCCCCCGCACATCATCGCCTTGGTAGGTTCGGCCTGCTGCGCTGCTCTTCGCGCGCGTTCTCACCGCTGGTCCGCGACGGCCATTTGCGGCACCGGCGGCAATTCGGGTGCATCCATCCCTTTGAAAGGGTCACGCCAGGCGTCGATGTCTTCAAGTCGACGGTACCAGCGGCTGACAGAGGGATAATCGTCGAGCGGCAGTCTGGCGGCGTCGTTGAACGGTAGGAAGGTCGCCATTCGAAAATCGGCATAGGAAACCGAATTGCCGACCAGCCACTGCCGCTCGGCAAGCACGGCGTCGAGTATTGCCGCAGCCGTATGGAATTGGTTCAGGCCCTCCTCCACCCGCTTCTGATCGATCGGGCCGATGCCGTACCGCTGTTTCGTCCCACGTTCGAAATGCACCGTGTCGCAAGCGAGTGCGAAGTGCTCCTTGCCCCAGCTGAGCCACCGGATCATCTCGGGTTCGTCATCGCCGGTGCGCCAGAAATCCGAATGCGCGTGGCGCGACAGCCTGCAGGCTATGGCGTCTGCCTCCCAGAGGCTCTTTCCCTCATCATCCACAAGGATGGGCAGTGAGAGGTTGGGATTTAACCGGCGAAATTTCTCCATTTGCCCGGCAGCGAATGGCGAGGCGAATTCGAAGTCCAGTTTCGTTTCGAGATAGCGTGCGACCGCGACCGCCAATCGAGGATTGGGATTGCGGCTGAAGTACAGCTTCATTGGGCACCGACGATCTGGGCGACCACGCAATAGTCGATCATGAGCAGCCTCTATGCAGCTTCGAAGTCAGCCCAAGCGCCCATGTATCCCAATGGATTGGGCTCGCCTTTCATCATCGTTTTTCGCCAAGCTTCCTGCTCGGCATTCATCAGAGCCAATTCCCAAACACAGGCAATAACAGGTCTCTTAACCGTGTCCATCGGTTCGGTTGCGGAATACAGCTTCCGATAGATGTGCTGACAAAGCACCGAACCCTGTATCCACCAGTGAGCTAAGATGGACACACCGAGCTCACCAGGATGAATGATCACAAAGCCCATGCCATTCTCGTCACCCTCGTCCGCCACACGCGGCAGAACCTCCTGTCGCACGAATGACTGCGCCAGAGTCGCCATGGGTTCGTCGATCTTTCTGTTGTCTGCGACGAGACCATAGACTTTGAGCTTGAGACCACCAATGTCCCATTGGCCCAAATTTGAAACACCACGTGGATGGTAGATCTCGATCGTTTCAGAATTCACTGAGCGCACTCCAATTGGCTATTGGCAGCAGACGTACCCGATAGCTCATCACGCGACTTGCACCCGGCGCGATCAGCATCAGGCCTGGTTTGTCGACAAAATCACCATCGAAATCCACCGGGCTTGCAAGGCCGTGCCAGGGTTCGATACAAAGGAACGGCGCGCCGCCCGGCTTTGACCAGACGCCCAACTCCCGAACCCCTTGCCAGGACATTTCCAGAGCCGGGCCACGCTCGGCGGCATAACGCACGCTGGAGCTTGCGGGCTGGTCCATGATCACCGCGTCCTCGTCGAACAACCGCTCGGAGAGCGGGAGTATGTTGCCTTCGACAGGCGTCGGCTGTGGCGTTTTCAGCAGCAGTCCGTCCTTAAGGCGGCGGATCGGCGCCGGCTCATCATCGGCAAAGATCAGCCGGTAGTCCGTCTTGGCCTGATCCGGCTGCAAGGGCCAATTGAATGCCGGGTGCGCCCCGATCGATGCCGGCAGGAGCTCATCACCAGTGTTGGTGATGTCGAAAGTCACATCAAGCTGCTGGCGGACCAGCGTGTAGGTCACTTCAAGCCGAAAGGCGAACGGATAGCGCGCCCGGGTGTCGACATCGTCGGTGAGCACCAGCGTGCAGGATCGCGGCCCCTTCCGCGCCCAGGCAAACAGCTTGTCGCGCGCGAACCCGTGCTGCGTCAATGGATAGGTCCGGCCGCGATGGCGCAGATGATCGCCCGCCAGCCGCCCTACGATCGGGAACAGCACCGGCGAGTGACGCCGCCATTCCGGCCCCGCCTGCCACAGGAATTCGAATCCGTGCGCATCTTGCAGCGAAATCAGTTCGGCGCCCTGCGCAACGATGGTCGCCGAGATACCGTCGCCATGAAGCGTTTGGCTGTCCTGTGCCACATTTCCTCGCGGGTCGTTGTTGAAGGCCGGCGCGGTGGGCAGACTAGCAAAAGCGCTTCGGGACTCAAGGTGCAGCCTGGTTCTGCAGGAACGAATTGTGGCCGGAGGATCTCCCTCCGGCCACCTCTCCGCATCAAGAGCAATAACCCTCGCTCTTGCCCACAGCGGATAGTCGTTATTCGCGTTCGCCGGTGAAATTCAGCAGCAGCTGGAAGATGTTGATGAAGTTCAGATAGAGCGAGAAGGCACCGAAGACGGCAAGTTTCTGGCGCGATTCCGCGTCGAAATTCTCGGCGTACTGTTCCTTGATCGTCTGCGTGTCCCAGGCGGTCAGGCCGATGAACACGGCGATGCCGATCACCGAGATGGCGAACTGCAGCGCGGTCGAGCCGAGGAAGATGTTGACGATGCTGGCGATCACCACGCCGATCAGGCCCATGATCAGGAACGACGAGAACTGGGTCAGGTCGCGCTTTGTCGTGTAGCCGTACAGGCTGGTGGCGCCGAACATGGTGGCTGCGATGAAGAAGGTGCGCGCGATGCTGGTTCCGGTGAACACCAGGAACACCGAGGCGAGCGAGAGGCCCATGACCGCGCAGAAGGCCCAGAACATCGCCTGGGCACTCGCCGCGGACATGGTCTGCATCTTGAACGAGAACAGCATGACGAAGGCGAGCGGTGCCAGCATCACCACCCATTTCAGCGGGCTGGAGAAGATCGGCACGTAGAGCGCCGGCGTCGACGAGATCATGAAGGCGACGAGGCCGGTGACCACCAGGCCGACACCCATGTAGTTGTAGACGCGCAGCATATGCTGGCGCAGGCCCTCGTCGAAGACGGCTCCGGTTTGGGCGCCGGCGCCGACGCGATATCCCAGATTGGGGGTGTTCATTTGCGTTCTCCTTTGTGGATCGATCAGTAGAGCGTCTTGGCGAGCGTCTCTGCGGCGCGGTCGAGGTCGTGGACCTCGCTTCGTCCGACCACCGCATAAGCCACATCGCCGATCTGGAAATAGGCCGATGAGATGTCGCCCGAGGGCGCGATCGTCGGCTTGACGACGTCGAAGGTTCCAGGCCGGATCGCAAACAGCGACACCAGCCCCATGTCTTTCGTCTCGACCGCCATCTCGACGCTCGGACCAAAGCGGGACGGATAGATCTGCACGTCGCGGACCTTCCAGTCCTTGGGCAGCGACGGCATGACGATGGCGGTCGCGGCGCGAATCTCGCCGGCGTTGTAATTGGGCGCCTCGGGCTGCGACGGCATGCTCTCGCGCACCAGCGTGGTCCTGTGAGCTCGCACTGCGTCGTCGACATAGGCGGGCGGCTGCGGCGAGGCGACGACCTTGGTCACCGACATCGGCCCGATGATACCGTTCGCCAGCCACCCGGCGGCGACGAAGACAGCAACCACCGCGGCGCGCTGCAGCACACCGAAGATGCGGCCGCGGGCAAGCCCCCTCTCCAGCCGCCGCGCGGCATCGGCGGTCGCGGGCCGTGCCATGCCTTTGGAGCCGGCAAGCGCCACGCGCAGTTCATCGCGGGTCCTGAGATCCGACATCACGCGCGCCGCCGCCTCCGGGCGAGCGGACAAGAATGCCTCCACCTCGATGCGGCGGGTGACGTCGATCTGGTCGTCGACATAGGCGTCGAGGTCGATATCCGTCACGGGATCGACAGTTGCGGTCATGAAGGGCCTCCAACGATCCTGAGGTGGTTTTTTGCCTTCGCCGGCTCCTCCATCTCGCGCAGTGCGGCGCGCGCCCTGCCGATGCGCGACATCAGCGTGCCGAGCGGCACGCCGCTGGCATCGGCGGCCTGCTGGTAGGAGAGGCCTTCGATGGCGACGAGGTGCAGCGCTGAACGCTGTTCTTCGGGCAGGCTGAAAAAAGCCTGGCGCACCTGCGCCAGGCGCACCGAATGTTCCTGTGGTGCCGGCGTGCTGCCGTCGGCCAGGTATCCAGCCTGTTCGACGCGCGACGCCTCGGACTTGCGGGACCGCATCCTGTCGATGAAGGTGTTGTGGACGATCGACAGCAGCCACGCGCGCAGGTTTCCGCCGGAGCGGAAGGTGCTGCGCCGCTCATAAGCGCGCACCAGCGCGTCATGGACAAGGTCCTCGGCGTCGGTGCTGTCGCGCGTCAGCGAGCGCGCATAGCGGCGCAGCGAACCGAGCTGTCCTATGATGTCAAAGCGTGGCATCGGCGGTTTCATGTCCTGTTTACGGAACATGTGGGGATTTTAATCCCTGCCCTGCCAATTTTTTCCTTTGGAGGACATCGTTCGAATGCAACGATTGTTGCCTGCATCAATCTCATCATCGGCATCGCCACGACGTGCCATGCCCGGTGGATCGTGCCTACTTCACACGCCTCTTCTCCAGCTTCCGCGCCAGTGTCCGGCGGTGCATGCCGAGCCGTCGTGCCGTCTCGGAAATGTTGAAGTCGGCTTCCACCAGCGTCTCGTGGATGCGCTCCCATTCGAGGTTCTTTATCGAGGTTGGCCGCTCGGCGAGCGGCACCGAAGCATTGCCCTCGACCTGGCCGAAAGCCGCTTCAATGTCGTCTGTATTGGCGGGCTTGGCGAGATACTGGCAGGCGCCGAGCTTGATCGCCTCGACAGCGGTGGCGATGCTGGCAAAGCCGGTCAACACGACGATCCGCATTTCAGGATCGTGTTCGTGCAGCGCCCTGACGCACTCAAGGCCCGAGCCGCTGGCAAGCTTGAGATCGACGACGGCATATTGGAAGGCAACGGTGCCGATCAGCGCCTGCACGCCGTCGACGCTCCGGCAGCTATGCGTTTCGTAATCACGCCGTTCGAAAGACCGGCGCAGTGCGTTGGCAAAGGCGATATCGTCCTCGACGATCAGCAGCGTGCGTTTAGTCGGCATTGTGCCCTCGCGGAGACAGAGCAGCCAGCGGCAGATGCAACGTAACCGAAGCTCCCCCTTCGGTTCTGTTTCTTACGGTGACGCTACCCCCCAGCTTGCGGATGACATTGACGACCAGAAACAGGCCGAGCCCGCTACCTGGCCGGTTCTTGGTCGACGTGTAGGGCTTGCCGAATTCAGCAAGCATGGTTTCTTCAAATCCCCGTCCCGCGTCGACAACTTCGATGATGAGATCGTTCGCGTGGCGGCTGACGATCAAACCGACCCATAGAGGCGACGCTTCAAGTGCGTTGTCCAGTACATTGAACATCACCTGTTTGAGCGCGGGATCGGAGACGATCTCCTGGTTGGCGCCGAAACGCCTGGTGTATTCGAAACCTTGCGGCAGCCGTGTCGACTTCCATTCGGCCACCAGCTCCGCCAGAAAGGCATCGACGGAGGTGCGAACCGTGCCTTCGCCGCGCAATTCGCCCGACGACATCAGGATTCCCGAAACGATCTTCTTGCAACGGTCCAACTGGCCCTGCATCTCCCGGATTTCCTGCGCCAGATCCGGATCGGCCTCGAGAACCGGCATGCGCTGCCAGTCGTTGAGGATGACGGAAAGCGTAGCCAGCGGCGTGCCGAGCTCATGCGCGGCGCCAGAGGCGAGCAGGCCCATCCTGACGATGTGAGCCTCCTCCGCCGATTGCTGGCGCAAATCCGCAAGATGAGCGTCGCGGGTGCGAATGTTGTTCTGGACCCTGGTGATGAACAGCACCAGAAGCGTTGCCGCCAGGACGAAACAGATGAACATGCCCTGAATGTGCAGGCTGAACAGCCCGGCACCGTGTGCGGCGGGCAGGCTGATCTCACGGTAGAAGGTGGTCAGCGCGATGAAGCACGTGCTTGCAATGAGGACAAGCGCCCAGACCGACCATGTCTCCAGCAGTACCGCGCCCAGGATGACCTGGAGCAGGTAAAGCGAAATGAAGGGATTGGACGCGCCGCCGCTCAGGTAAAGCTGGACCGTCAACGCGGTGACGTCGAGCAGCAGTCCAAGAAACAGCTCGGTGTTGGTGATCGCGTCCTGGCTGCTGTGCCGGCGCAGGCTGGCGACGTTGAGAGCGATCAGCAGCAGGATCACCACTGCCATCGGCACCAGCGGCAGCCCGATGCCAAGCGCGTAGCGGACGAACAGGATCGTCACGATCTGACCGCCGACCGCGATCCAGCGCAGTTGGATCAGAAGCAGAAAATTCTGCTTGTTGGTCTTGTCGTGCAGCGTCATTGGGGAGGTCCCCAGCCCTGGCCAAGCAGGTCACTCAAGCGGGAGTCCGATCCAGGCGCTGGTTGAGCCGCAGCGCCAGCAGCGTGCATAGCGCTCCCGACAGCAGATAGGCGCCTGACGAGATCAGCCCGAAATGGGCGGACAGGAACAGGGCGACAATGGGGGCGAAGCCGGCGCCGAACAGCCAGGCGAGATCCGAGGTCAGCGCAGCACCTGTATAGCGGTAGTTCTTTGAAAAATTCGAGGCGAGTGCTCCCGAAGACTGGCCGAACGACAGGCCGAGCAGGACGAAGCCCAACACCATGAAGACGGACTCTCCGACGAAGCCGCCATCGAGCAGCTGTGGCGCGAAACCGCTGAACACGGCAATGGCCACCGCCGAGCCTCCAAGCAAGGGCCAGCGCCCGACCCGGTCGGCAACGACGCCCGAGATCGCGATTGCCGCCAGGCCGAAGAAGGCTCCGATCGTCTCGATGACCAGGAACCGTGCCGGTCCCTCGCGCGTGAACAGGAAGATCCAGGACAGAGGAAACACCGTCACCATGTGGAACAGGGCGAAGCTCGCCAGCGGCGCGAAAGCGCCGAGCACGACAGTGCGCCCTTCGGCGCGCAACGTCTCGCGGACGGAAGTCGGCTCCAGTTCCTGGCCTTCGAACAGTTTGGTGTATTCCGGCGTCACCACGATGCGCAGCCGCGCGAACAGGGCGACGACGTTGATGGCGAAGGCGACGAAGAACGGGTAGCGCCAACCCCAGCTGAAGAAGTCTTCAGCCGACAGGTTGCCGACGAAATATGCAAACAGGGCACTGGCGACGATGAGCCCGAGTGGCGCGCCCAGCTGCGGGATCATCGCATACCAGCCGCGACGCTTTTCGGGGGCATTCAACGCCAGCAGCGAGGCAAGTCCGTCCCATGTCCCGCCCAGCGCCAGTCCCTGACCGATCCGGAACATGGCCAGCAGCCAGGCCGAAGCCGGGCCGATCTGGTCGTAACCGGGCACGAAGGCGATCGACACGGTCGAGGTCCCCAGCAGGAACAGCGCGATGGTGAGCTTGGCGCTGCGTCCGTAGGCGCGGTCGAGCGCGGTGAAGATCGCCGTCCCGATCGGCCGCGCGATGAAGGCAAGCGCGAAGATGGCGAAGGAGTAGAGCGTGCCGGTCAACGGGTCGGCATAAGGAAATACGAGCTTGGGGAAAACGATGACGGAAGCGATCGCGTAGACGAAGAAGTCGAAGAATTCCGACGTCCTGCCGATGATGACGCCAACGGCGATTTCGCCGGGCTTCACCTCATGATGCCGCGCATTGATCCGTCTTGCGTCGGCTTCGATCTTCGCAGTTGGGCTCACAGCATTCTCCGTCGCCCCGCCGCGGTCTCATACGATCGCTTGCCATGTGCGCGGGCCAGATGCTTTGATGACGCCTGCCGCGTCATTGCGGCATTGGACAAATTGTCCAATGCCTTCATCGCCGCGGTACGGTTAGCACTGGGGGGAACAACCGACAGGTCATACATTGAGCCGTCTCCGTACCCTTTTCCTGCTGCCCCTGCTGGCATCGCTCGGCTCCTGCAGCATGGTCGTCCTGAACCCTGCCGGCGACGTCGCCGAGCAGCAGCGCGACCTGCTGATGGTGTCCACGGCACTGATGCTGATCGTCATCATACCGGTGATGGCTCTCACCATATTCTTTGCCTGGCGATACCGCCAGTCCAACCGCGAGGCGCGCTACGAGCCGGATTGGGACCACTCGACCCATCTCGAACTCGTCATTTGGGCTGTGCCGCTTCTGATCATCATCTGCCTGGGCGCGGTGACCTGGATGGGCACCCATCTGCTCGACCCCTATCGTCCGATCGGACGTGTAGCGGCCGGCAAGCCGCTGCCGCCGGACGTGCGCCCGCTTGAGGTCGAAGTCGTCGCGCTCGACTGGAAATGGCTGTTCATCTATCCGGAATACGGCGTCGCCGTGGTCAACGAACTGGCTGCGCCGGTCGACCGGCCGATCAGCTTTCGCATCACCTCCGCATCGGTGATGAACTCCTTCTACATTCCAGCACTGGCCGGCCAGATCTATGCGATGCCGGGTATGGAAACCAGGCTGCACGCTGTCATCAACAAGTCCGGCGACTATGAAGGGTTCTCTGCCAATTACAGCGGCGCCGGCTTCTCGGGAATGCGCTTCGCGTTCCACGGCCTCGAGGATGCCGGTTTCCAGGCATGGATCGCGAAGGCAAAGGACAGCGGCGGCAAGCTCGACCGAAACGGCTACCTGGAGCTCGAACAGCCCAGTGAGAACCAACCCGTGCGCCACTATGCGGCGGTGGATAGCGATCTCTACAAGGCGATCCTCAATATGTGCGTCGAGCCCGGCAAGATGTGCATGAGCGAGATGTCGCAGATCGATGCCAAGGGCGGTCTGGGGATGGCCGGCATCCGCAACACCCTTCCGCTGCTGTATGACAAGTTCGCCCGGCGCGGCACGATATTCGGCCCTGCCCCATCCTATGTCGCCAGCATATGCACGACCGAAGAAGCACTGGCCGCTTCGAAGGCTGATCAATCCGCCACGCCGATGACCTCGACGCCGATAGTCGGCGCTGGTCTGCAACGGCCACTGCCCCTGTCGATCCGACTGCCGTCACCTTCCGCAACCGGCACGCTTCGGTCGCCCTTCAACTCCTGAGGCGCCACGCAAGACATGTTCGACAATCCTGCTCTTCTCAAGGCGATCTTCGGCCGGCTTACGCTCGAGTCGCTGCCGCTGCACGAGCCCATCGTGGTCGCGACCTTCATAGTCGTCGCGCTGGGCGGCATCGCCCTCGTCGGCGCGCTGACCTATTTCAAGCTCTGGGGCTATCTGTGGCGCGAATGGTTCACCAGCGTCGACCACAAGCGCATCGGTGTGATGTACATGGTGCTCGGCATCGTCATGCTGCTGCGCGGCTTCAGCGACGCCATCATGATGCGGCTCCAGCAGGCGATGGCCTTCGGCGGTTCGGAAGGCTATCTCAATTCGCATCATTATGACCAGATCTTCACCGCGCACGGCGTCATCATGATCTTCTTCGTGGCGATGCCGCTGGTGACGGGCCTGATGAATTTCGTCGTCCCGCTGCAGATCGGCGCGCGCGACGTGTCGTTTCCGTTCCTCAACAATTTCAGCTTCTGGATGACGGTCGGCGGCGCGGTCATCGTCATGATGTCGCTGTTCGTCGGCGAATTCGCGCGCACCGGCTGGCTCGCCTACCCGCCGCTGTCGGGTATCGGCTACAGTCCCGATGTCGGTGTCGATTATTATATCTGGGCGCTGCAAGTGGCGGGCGTCGGCACGCTGCTGTCGGGCGTGAACCTGGTCTGCACCATCGTCAAGATGCGCGCGCCTGGCATGACCATGATGAGAATGCCGATCTTCACCTGGACCGCGCTCTGCACAAATGTGCTCATCGTCGCCGCCTTCCCGGTGCTGACGGCGGTGCTGGCCCTGCTGGCTCTCGACCGCTATGTCGGCACCAACTTCTTCACGAACGACTTCGGCGGCAATCCGATGATGTACGTGAACCTGATCTGGATCTGGGGCCACCCCGAGGTCTACATCCTGATCCTGCCGGCCTTCGGCATATTTTCCGAAGTGACCTCGGCCTTCTGCGGCAAGCGGCTCTTTGGCTACACCTCGATGGTCTACGCAACCATCGTCATCACCATCCTGTCCTATCTCGTCTGGCTGCATCACTTTTTCACCATGGGGTCGGGAGCGAGCGTCAACTCGTTCTTCGGCATCACCACGATGATCATTTCGATCCCGACAGGCGCCAAGATATTCAACTGGCTGTTCACCATGTACCGCGGCCGCATCCGCTTCGAACTGCCGATGATGTGGACAGTCGCCTTCATGCTGACCTTCACTGTCGGCGGCATGACCGGCGTGCTGCTCGCGGTTCCGCCGGCCGACTTCGTGCTCCACAACAGCCTGTTCCTGGTCGCGCATTTCCACAACGTCATCATCGGCGGCGTGCTGTTCGGCCTGTTTGCCGGTATCAGCTACTGGTTCCCCAAGGCATTCGGCTTCCGGCTCGATCCGTTCTGGGGAAAGATGTCCTTCTGGTTCTGGGTGGTCGGCTTCTGGTTCGCCTTCATGCCGCTGTACATCCTCGGCCTGATGGGCGTAACGCGCCGGCTACGCACCTTCGAGGATCCCTCGCTGCAGATCTGGTTCATCATCGCCGCTTTTGGCGCCTTCCTGATCCTGCTTGGTATCCTGTCCTTCCTCATCCAGATCTTCGTCAGCGTGCGCCGGCGCGAGCAGCTTCGCGACGACACCGGTGATCCGTGGGACGGGCGTACACTCGAATGGGCAACCTCGTCGCCGCCCCCGGCCTACAATTTCGCCTTTACGCCGGTCGTCCACGATCTCGACACCTGGGCGGACATGAAGAATCGCGGTTACCAGCGTCCGTTGACGGGCTTCCACGACATCCACATGCCG
This sequence comes from Mesorhizobium sp. BR1-1-3, assembly GCF_020165455.1. NCBI lineage: Bacteria > Pseudomonadati > Pseudomonadota > Alphaproteobacteria > Hyphomicrobiales > Phyllobacteriaceae > Mesorhizobium > Mesorhizobium sp. BR1-1-3. The sequence goes on along the minus strand of NZ_JAIUIC010000005.1, from coordinate 91,428 downwards.
CGCAACACCGGAGCCGGCGTCATTCTGGCTGGGTTGAGCGTGGTGCTTGCCGTGGCGCTCATCTGGTACATCTGGTGGCTGGCGATCGTGAGCTTCGTTGCTCTGATCGGCTACGCCATCGCGCATACCTTCAATTACGACCGGGACTTCCACATTCCGTCCAGCGACGTCACCCGCGTCGAGGACGAGCGGACACGCCTGCTCGCAGCCACCAGCCAGGCGGGATGAGCACCATGGCACACGCCGACCCCGTGATCGACGACACGATCTTCCACCTGGAAGACGACCACGGCCATGCCGAGAGCGGCAGCAGCACCATGCTCGGCTTCTGGATCTACCTGATGAGCGACTGCCTCATCTTTGCGATGCTGTTTGCAGTCTACGGCGTGCTCGGTGGCAACTACGCCGCCGGGCCCGCGCCGAAGGACCTGTTCGATCTTCCGCTGGTCGCGCTCAACACCACCATGCTGCTCCTGTCCTCCATCACCTACGGCTTCGCGATGCTGGAGATGGCGAAAGGACGAGTGAGGCCGATGCAGGTGTGGCTGGTGATCACCGGCCTGTTCGGCCTCGCCTTTCTCGGCATCGAACTCTACGAATTCGCCCATTTCATCCACGAGGGGGCGACGCCGCAGCGCAGCGGCTTTCTTTCGTCGTTCTTCACGCTGGTCGGAACGCACGGCCTGCACGTCACCTTCGGCCTGGTCTGGCTGGTGGTGCTGATGGTGCAGGTCTCCAGGCATGGGCTGATCGCCGCGAACCAGCGGCGCCTGATGTGCCTGAGCATGTTCTGGCACTTCCTCGACGTCATCTGGATCGGCGTCTTCACCTTCGTTTATCTGATGGGAATGTTGCGATGAGCGCCGGGCACCAAACAGACACCAGCAACCACAGCCACGCGCATCACGGCGACAATCACGGCTCGCTGGCCGGCTATCTGACAGGCTTCGGCCTGTCCGTCGTGCTGACCGCCGTTCCCTTCTGGCTGGTCATGACCAACGCGCTCGGCAATCAGATGGCGTCGGCGATTGCCATCATGGCCTTCGCCGTCGTGCAAATCATCGTCCACATGGTGTTCTTCCTGCATATGAACACCAGGTCGGAGAGCGGCTGGACCATGATGGCGCTGATCTTCACCCTCATCCTGGTGATGATCGCGCTGACGGGCTCGCTCTGGGTCATGTACCATCTGAACGTCAACATGATGCCCGGCCATGACATGAGTCAGATACCCTGAGAGAGGGACCTGGCTTTGGACGAACAGGCGCGGACGACACCGCATCCGACTACAGGCGACGGCCAAAGGGTTACGCGTTCGAGATGGACGTTCTTGATGCTTTGCCTTTGCGGAGCCATCGGCATCGCAGGGTTCTCGGCGCTCGGTATCTGGCAGCTGGAGCGCCGCGTCTGGAAGCTCGACCTGATCGAGCGTGTCGACCAGCGTCTCAAGGCAGTACCCGTGGCCGCCCCGGCGCCTTCGGCCTGGCCAGCGATCAACGCCAGGGATGACGAGTATCGCCGCCTCGTCGTCACGGGCCGGTTTCTCGGTGATCGCGAGACCCTGGTCCAGGCGGTCACCGATCTCGGCGGTGGCTTCTGGGTAATGGCGCCGTTCCGAGCGGATGATGGCTTCACGATTCTGGTGAACAGGGGCTTCGTGCCGACGGACAAGCGCGATCCGGCAACCCGCCTCGCAGGCAAGCCCTCGGACGATCATACCGGAATTCACGGTCTGTTGCGCATCAGCGAACCGAAAGGCGGCTTCCTGCGCACCAACGATCCGGCTGCCAACCGCTGGTATTCGCGCGATGTACAGGCGATCGCCGCCAAGCAAGGCGTCGGGCAGGTCGCTCCTTATTTCATCGATGCCGATGCCACGCCCAATCCGGGAGGGTGGCCGGTCGGCGGCCTGACGGTCGTTCCGTTCCACAACAACCATCTGGTCTATGCCCTGACATGGTTCGGGCTGGCCTTGATGGTGCTGGGCGCGGTCGCCTGTCTGTTGCGGCAGGCTGTGAAAGACAGGCCCGGCGGGGGCTGACCGCTGGCCGAGGCAAGGCCGAAATTACGCACGGAAGCGCTCATGCCGGCGCAGAGGATGGCGTTATCGCTCTGCTCGTGCCGGCTGGTCATTTCCGACGCGCATCAATAGGTTTCCCTTCAAACCCTCATCCATGAGCGCGCAGGGCAGGCTTCCCAGCCGTCTCGGGCTGGAGCACCTAGCTAAAACCGCTGGCGAAACGCGACCGATTTGCGTATCACTCCGCCGCCATTGGAGCCCTATCGATGTTTGAGACCCTGCAGTCCGCCCCCGCCGACAAGATCCTCGCTCTGATCGGCCTTTATCGCGCCGACCCGCGCCCCGACAAAGTCGACCTCGGCGTCGGCGTCTACAAGGATCGCGACGGCAAGACGCCGGTTATGCGCGCCGTGCGCGAGGCGGAAAAGCGCCTGCTGCAGGCCCAGGACACCAAGACCTATCTCGGCCTTGCCGGCGATACCGGCTTCAACACGGTGATGGCCAAGCTCGCCTTCGGTCCGGGCGCCGACATGACGCGCATCCGCGCCGCACAGGCGCCCGGCGGCTCGGGCGCGCTGCGGCTGGTGGCGGAATTGCTGAAGCGGACGCGTTCGGACGCAACCATCTGGCTGTCGGACCCGACCTGGCCGAACCACATGCCGGTGATGCGCGCCGCCGGCCTGCAGATCCGTGAATACCCGTATTTCGACGCCGCGTCGGGTGCTGTTCGCTTCGACGACATGCTGGCGGCCCTGCGGACCGCAAAGAGCGGCGACGTCGTGCTGCTGCATGGCTGCTGCCACAACCCAACCGGCGCCAATCTGGATGCCGCACAGTGGGCAGCCGTTACCGATCTGGTCGTCGAGCGCGCGCTGCTGCCGTTCGTCGACATCGCTTATCAGGGCTTTGGCGATGGCCTTGAGGCCGACGCCCTCGGCTTGCGCCTGCTGGCGGCGAAAGTTCCGGAAATGGTCGTCGCGTCGAGCTGCTCGAAGAATTTCGCCGTCTACCGCGACCGCGTCGGCGCAGCAATGATCCTGGCCAAGGACGGCGCACAGGCAGATGTGGCGATGAGCCAGATGCTGTCGGCGGCGCGCGCCATGTATTCGATGCCGCCGGACCACGGGGCAGCAGCCGTACGCATCGTGCTGGAGGACGCCGCCTTGCGTGCAGACTGGGAAGCCGAACTTGAAGAGATGCGGCTGCGCATGCTGAGACTCCGTGTCCAGTTCTCCGAAGCCCTGCGCCGGCAATCCAATTCCGACCGCTTCGATTTCGTCGCCAGCCATCGCGGCATGTTCTCCCGCCTTGGCCTCACCGAAGCGCAAGTCGAACGGCTGCGCGCCGAGCACGGCGTCTACATGGTCGGCGACAGCCGCATCAATGTCGCCGGCCTGCCCGAGGACGGCATGGACGACCTCGCCAAAGCGATCGTCTCGGTGCTCGACTGACGTGGCTCGCCTGTGGACAAGGCACTCTCGCCGGCTGACAGCGTTGGCCGCGCGGCCGGCCGCGCGATAGCATCAGCCCTATGACGCCATCGAAAGACATTTCGCGCCTGATCGAGATCATGGCGGCGCTGCGGGCGCCGAAGACCGGCTGTCCCTGGGATATCGAACAGGATTTCTCGACCATCGCGCCCTACACGATCGAAGAGGCCTATGAGGTCGCGGATGCCATCGCGCGCGGCGACCTCGACGATCTGCGCGACGAACTCGGCGATCTGCTGCTGCAGGTCGTCTACCACGCGCAAATGGCCGAGGAGGCCGGCGAGTTTGCCTTCCCCGATGTGGTGCAAGCCATCACGACGAAAATGATCCGACGCCATCCGCATGTCTTCGGCGACGAAAAGGCCCGCAGCGCCGGCATGGCCAAGGGCATGTGGGAAAAGATCAAGGCAGAAGAGAAGGCAGAGAAACGAAGCGCCCGCCTCGCGCGCGGTCTCGATCCCGAAGACAATGGCAAGGGGTTTCTGGATAGCGTGCCGGTCGCCCTGCCCGCGCTGACCCGGGCGCTGAAACTTCAGGAGAAGGCCGCCCGCGTCGGCTTCGACTGGAGCGAGGCAGCACCCATCCTCGACAAGATCGAGGAAGAGATCGGCGAATTGCGCGAGGCGCTGGCCAAGGGCGACACCGCCTCGATCAAGGACGAGTTCGGCGACATGCTGTTTGCCGTCGTCAATCTCGGTCGCCACCTCAAGCTCGATTCGGAAGCAGCGCTGAGCGGCACCAACGAGAAATTCCGCTCACGTTTCCATTATGTCGAGCAGGCTTTGGAGAAAGCCGGCAACACGCTGGACAAGGCTGATCTGGCCGAGATGGAAGCGCTCTGGCAGGAAGCAAAGACCGCGAAGTAGTCTCTCTTTTCGGGCAACTCCCGACGGAAACCGCTATACACTTTTCCTGGAACTGCTCCGGATTATCCGTTGTTTTTACGACGCAATCTGTTTTCGATCTCTTCGCGCGCGCTTTGCGTGGCCTTCAGCGAGATGGTGGCGCTGCCGTCGTCATTGTCGCTTCGCGAAACCACATCGCCATTGCGGTAAAGCCAGTCGACAAGGCCGAACTGTGCCGGCTCGATCGTCACGGTGAGGTCTTCGAGTTCGCCCGCCATCCGCGTTTCGATGATCGCCTTCAGCGCATCGATGCCCTCGCCGGTCACCGCCGACACCGCAATCGGCGGCGCCTTGTTGGCATCGGCGCCGTCTGCAAGCAGCCGGGTCCGGTTGCCTTCGTCGAGCCGGTCGATCTTGTTCCACACTTCGATCACCCGCTTGGCATCACCAGCGTCAACGCCAAGATCTGCAAGGATACGCTCGACATCCTCGGCCTGGGCGGCCGTGTCCGGATCGGAAATGTCGCGCAGATGAAGCACGAGGTCGGCCTCGACCACCTCTTCCAGGGTGGCGCGGAAAGCCGCGATCAGATGTGTCGGCAGGTCCGAAATGAAGCCGACCGTGTCGGAGAGGATGATCGGCGTGCCATGTGGCAGGCGCACGCGGCGCAGCGTCGGGTCGAGCGTGGCGAACAGCATGTCCTGTGCCAGCACATCCGCCCCGGTCAGCCGGTTGAACAGCGTCGACTTGCCGGCATTGGTGTAGCCGACGATCGCCACCACCGGGAACGGCACCTTCCTGCGCTTGGCGCGGTGCAGGTCGCGCGTGCGCCGCACCGTTTCCAGCTCCTGCTTCAGCTTGATGATCTTTTCCTGCAACTGCCGCCGGTCGGATTCGATCTGTGTTTCGCCGGGGCCCCCAAGGAATCCGGCGCCGCCGCGCTGACGCTCCAAATGGGTCCAGCTACGCACGAGGCGGCCCTTCTGGTAGTTGAGATGGGCGAGCTCGACCTGCAGCGTGCCTTCCTTGGTGCGTGCACGCTCGCCGAATATCTCGAGGATCAGCCCGGTGCGGTCCAGCACCTTGGCGTTCAGCTCTTTCTCGAGATTGCGTTGCTGCACAGGGGTCAGCGGATGGTCGACGACGACCACTTCCGCATGTCCCTCTTTGACGATTTCCGCGAACTCGGCGACCTTGCCGCTGCCGAGCAGCGTCGCCGGGCGCGGATCGTTGACGGTCACCACCGCGGTGTGAATCAGATCAAGGTTGATGGCGCGGGCAAGGCCAACGGCCTCGTCGTGACGCGCATCAGCCGAACGCATCAGCCGCGGGCGGTTGGTCTCGTCGTCGTTGCGCTGGTGGCGGGTAAGGACGGGCACAATGACCACGGCCCGGGTCGGGCCCTTGGCCTCAGTCCTGGGGTGATGCGCTGGTTTCCCGCGAACGGTGGCGTCCGCGTCTTTCTCACGTGCCAATCAGGCGCCCTGGCTTTCCTCGCCATCGAACATCTGAACCGGCTGGCTCGGCATGATCGTGGAAATGGCGTGCTTGTAGACGAGCTGGGAGTGACCATCGCGGCGCAGCAGGACACAGAAATTGTCGAACGAAGTGACCACGCCGGTCAGCTTCACGCCGTTGATGAGGAAGATGGTGAGCGGGTTCTTGCTCTTGCGAACTGAATTCAGGAACAGGTCCTGAAGGTTTTGCGATCGTTCCGCCATTGTTCTTGTCTTTCGCCGATCCCCTTCGGTTTGCAAGCCAATGCGCCAAATTAACGGGCGCATGTCAAGCTCGCAAACACCGTCTTGTCGTCAGTAACGACAAGCAGAACGAGATATATTGATGTTCATTCCACCTGTGCGGTTATCAGGCTGGACTTTTTTCCGCAATGTCAAAAAAGGCTTGCCGCAACGAAAGTGTTATTGAGCCGGGGTGCCCATTGGCGACCGTGTCGCCATCGATGGTCACCACCGGCATGGCGATCGTCGTTGCGGAACTGATGAACGCCTCGCGTGCCGTCTTGGCCTCGGCGACGGAAAAGCCGCGCTCCTCGATCTTCAGGCCAAGCTTGGCCGCCACTTCGAACATGGTCGTGCGGGTGATGCCGCGCAGGATGCCATGCTCGGCCGGCCTGGTGACCAGAACGCCGTCCCTGGTGACGATCCAGGCGTTGGACGAGCCGCCTTCCTTGACGTTACCTTCGGTGTCGACGAACCAGGCTTCCTGCGCACCGGCTTCCTTTGCCTTCTGCTTGGCCAAGACATTGGGCAGCAGCCCGACAGTCTTGATGTCGACCCTGTCCCAGCGGTTCTCCGGCACGGTGATGACGGCGATGCCTGTCTCGGCTCGCTTTGCACCAGCGGCAGGATCGGCCTTCCTGGCGGTTACCACCAGCGAAGGCTTGGTGTCGGCGGAAGGGAAGACGAAGTCGCGGCTGGCCACGCCGCGCGTCACCTGCACGTAGACCAGGCCATTGGCGACGTGGTTGCGATTGACCACCTCACGCAGAATGAGCGGCAGCACGTGAGAGGTGACCGGCCAGGCGATCGACAATTCGGTCAGCGAACGGTTCAGCCGGGCCAGGTGGCGCGGCATGTCGACGATGAAGCCACGCGCCACTTCGCAGACCTCATAGACACCGTCGGCAAACTGATAGCCGCGATCCTCGATATGCACGGCAGCGTCGGCGTGCGTGACATAGCGCCCGTTGACATAGGCAATGCGCGGCATTGGCGACCCCTCAGAAATTCTCGGGCTTTCTTATGCGATTCCACCGCGGGCGTAACCGGCAAATGGTTGGACCACGCGCGGCTGGTCGGACGTCGCGCTTAGACGCCCAGGGACTTCAGCTTGCGATGCAGAGCGGAGCGCTCCATGCCGATGAACTCGGCGGTTTTCGAGATGTTGCCGCCGAACCGGTTGATCTGGGCGATCAGGTAATCCTTCTCGAACTGCTCACGCGCTTCGCGGAGCGGCAGCGCCATGATGTGTTGGTCGGATTGATTCGGGGTGCGCGGCATGACATCGCCGATCTCGGCCGGCAACAGATCAGCGGTGATCGGCGCATCGACGTCGTCGCCGCGCGCCAGGATCATCAGGCGCTCGACATTATTGCGCAGCTGGCGAACGTTGCCCGGCCAGTTGTGCGCCTGCAGCACGGCCAGCGCGTCGTCGCCGATGCGGCGCGGCTTGATGCCGGCCTGGCGGGCGATCTGCTTCATGAAATTGTCGACGAGGTAGGGAATATCCTCGCGCCGCTCGGCCAATCCCGGCACGATGACCGGAACCACCGCGAGGCGATGGTAAAGATCCTCGCGGAAACGCCCGTCGGCGATCATCGCTTCGAGGTTCTGCGACGTGGAAGAGATGATGCGGACATCGACCTTGACCCGCTTGGTTCCCCCTACCCGCTCGAACTGCTGCTCGACCAGCACGCGCAGGATCTTGTTCTGCGTCTCGCGCGGCATGTCGGCCACCTCGTCGATGTAGAGGATGCCGCGATGGGCCTCCTCGAGCGCGCCGACCTTGCGCTCGACGCCATTCGATTCGGTGCCGAACAGTTCGATCTCCATACGCTCGGGCGTGATGTTGGCGGCGCTCAGCGTCACGAAAGGCGCGCCCTTGCGCGCCGACAGCGTGTGGATGGCGCGCGCGGCCAGTTCCTTGCCCGAGCCAGACGGGCCGATGATCATCACGCGGCTGTTGGTCGGCGCGACGCGTTCGATGGTCTGACGCAACTGGCTCATCGCCGACGACATGCCGATCAGATCGAAGGTTTCACCGCTGCGCAGCTTGAGGTCGGAAACCTCGCGCCGCAATTTCGAGGTCTCGAGCGCACGTTCGGCAATAAGGATCAGCCTGTCGGCCTTGAACGGTTTTTCGATGAAGTCATAGGCGCCGCGACGGATGGCGGAGACCGCCGTTTCGATGTTGCCGTGGCCGGAAATCATCACCACCGGCAAGGTCGGATGCATCGTCTTGATCTCGTCGAGCAGCGCCAGCCCGTCGAGACGCGAGCCCTGCAGCCAGATGTCGAGGAAAATCAGCCGCGGCGCGCGATCAGCTATAGCAGCGAGCGCGCTGTCGGCATCGAATGCCGTGCGGGTTTCGTGACCTTCGTCGCTCAGTATGCCCGCGACGAGTTCACGGATGTCTTCCTCGTCATCGACGATGAGAATATCAGACGCCATTACCGACCTTTTCAGTTTCTCTTTCGTTTTCCGCCCTGCTTTCGCCGCGCGGAGCCGTTGCGGCCGCAGGCGGCAGGATGATGCTGATCATCGCGCCGCGCCCATCGTGGAAGTCCGCAGGAGCATCGTGTAGTTCCAGCCTGCCACCATGGTCCTCCACGATCTTCTTGACGATAGCGAGGCCAAGTCCGGTGCCCTTCTCGCGTGTGGTCATGTAGGGCTCGAGCAGCCGTTGGCGATTCTCGCGCGGCAGGCCTTTGCCATTGTCGATGACGTCGATTCGAATCACACCATTCTGGCGCCCGGCCTGAATCCGGATTATGCCGTGCGAACCATCCTTCTGTTCCAATCCGTCGATTGCCTCGGCGGCGTTCTTGATCACATTGCCGAAAGCCTGCGCCATCAGCCGGCTGTCGAACGTGCCCTTCAGCGGCTCGCTGCCGAAGATCCGCTCGAAGGTGATGTCGGCGCGGCTGACCTCGACCAGGAACGAGGCCTCGCGCAGCGATTCGCGCAGATCTATGGCCTTCATCTCGGGCTTCGGCATGCGCGCGAACGCCGAGAATTCGTCGACCATACGGCCGATATCCTCGACCTGACGAATGATGGTGTCGGTGCACTGGTCGAAAACCTCGCGGTCCTCGGTAATCACCTTGCCATAGCGGCGCTTGATGCGTTCGGCCGAGAGCTGGATCGGCGTCAGCGGGTTCTTGATCTCGTGGGCGATACGCCGCGCCACATCCGCCCAAGCCGACGAGCGCTGCGCCTGGACCAGGTCGGTGATGTCGTCAACCGTCACGACATAGGACTTTTCCTCCGAGCCGTCATCGCCGGCCTCGATGGTGATCTGAACGTTGAAGGTCCGCTCGGCGCCGGCGCGGTAGAAGGTCACCTGCTCGCGATAGACGGGTTTGCCGGACTTGCGGCCGATTTCGAAGACGCGGCCGACATGCGGCAGCACGGCGGAAAGGTTCTGCCCAAGGGCTGCGCTGGCGGATATGGCCAGCATCGCTTCGGCCGAGCGGTTGACGATGGTGACGATGCCGTAGGGATCGACGCCGATGACGCCGGCGGTAACGCCGGCAAGCACGGCTTCGGAGAAGCGTCGCCTCTCGTCGATCAGGTCCTTGGCCGACAGGATCTCGTTGCGCTGCGATTTCAGTTCGAGAAGCATTTTGTTGAACGTATCGCCGAGCGAGGCGACATCGCCGTCCGAGGGCCTGACCGGAACCGCGACGTCGAGATTGCCGGTCGCCACTTCGTCGGCGGCGCCGATGAGCTGGCGAATGGGCCGCACCAGACGGTCGGCGACCGCAATGCCGGTCCAGATCGCGGACAGGATGATGATGAGGGTGAGCGAAAGATAGGGCAGCGCGAAGGCCACCTGCGAGGTGCGGCGGTTGTCTTCCAGCCCCCGATATTCGTCGGTGTTGGACCTGACGATCTGCCGCGCCTTGATGACCTCCGGATCGACGAGGCGAATGGTATAGAGATAGAGCCCTTCGATCTCGCGCAGCTTGACGATGGCGCCCATGATGTTGCGCGTTTTCGGCTCGATCAGCACCGGCTTGCCGTCGGCAGCGCTGGCCACGGCGCCTTCCGGCGGCTCAGGCATGGCAAAATCCGTGTCGGTCTTGGCGCTCATGACGAAAGAGCCGTCAGGTTTGATCAGCGCCGCATGAGCCAGCGAACGGCCCACGGCTTCCTTGTTCATCAGGTCGAGAAAGCCGGTACGATCAAGGCCGTAGAGTGTGCGTGACGCATCGAGATCATAGGCCATGGACAGTGTCGTACCCTGCAGGTTGCGGGCATTTTCCTGAACATAGGCGTCGGCGATCGACAGCGACGAATTGACGATCGTCTTGGTGCGGATCTCGAACCAGCGGTCGAGGCCGATGTCGAGCGTGATCGACGCGATGATGGCCACCATGATGGCCGGAATGGCGGCAACCAGGGCGAACATGGCGACAATGCGCACATGCAGCCGCGAAGCGGCCTTGCCATGCCGGCGCGCCATCAGGATGCGGTGCACCTCACGCCCGACCAGCGCGATAAGAATCAGGACGAAAGCCGCGTTGAGGGCAATCAACGCCAGCGTCGTCGACTCGTTCGGTGTGATCGGCGTGGCGCCAACGAGGATGGTGAACGAGATCGCCGCCGTCATCAGCGCGCCGACGACCGCGATCACGCCTGGCAGCGCAAGCAGCCGGCGCCCGTCACGAGCGCCGGGTTCGCTGAAAAGCGGTTGGTTTGTTGTCGGTGCCTGCGGGGCCATGTCGCCGTCTAGTGCCATGATTGCGTCGGATGTATGCAACGCATTGTGGCGATTATGCAACAAGTGTGACCGAGACGGAAATCTTTCGCGAGCCGATCCCCTGAAAAGAGCGCGGGTTCAGATCAAAGGCTCAGCCCTGGCGCGACGATTTGTAGACGTTGACGCCAAGTTCGCGGATCTTCTTGCGCAGCGTGTTGCGGTTCAAGCCAAGCAGTTCCGCGGCCTTGATCTGGTTGCCGCGGGTTGCCGTCATCGAGGCCAGGACGAGTGGAAACTCGACCTCGGACAGGATGCGTTGATAAAGCCCGGCAGGTGGCAAATCGCCGGCAAACGAGGCGAAATAGCGTTGCAGGAAGTGCTCGACCGCCTGGCCGATCGACAAATCGTCGGGAATGAGATTGCCGCCACCCGGCACCACGGGACGTTCGCCGGTCTTGAGCTCGGCCTCGATGATCTCGGCGGAAATCTCGTCCTGCGAATAGAGCGCGGCGAGCCTGCGAACCAGGTTTTCCAGTTCGCGCACATTGCCCGGCCACGGATAGCGCTTCATCAACTCGATGCCGCCGGAAGAAATGCGCTTGGTCTGCAGGCCTTCCATTTCGCCGAGCTTGAAGAAGTGGCGGACAAGGTCGGGCACATCCTCGGAGCGCTCACGCAGCGCGGGCAGCCGGAGCGGCACCACGTTGAGGCGATAGAACAGATCCTCGCGAAAAAGCCCCTGGTTGATCAGGGTGCGCAGATCCTTGTTGGTGGCGGCGACGATGCGCACGTCGGTCTTGATCGGCGTGCGTCCGCCAACCGTCGTGTATTCGCCCTGCTGGAGCACGCGCAGCAGGCGGGTCTGCGCCTCCATCGGCATGTCGCCGATTTCATCGAGGAACAGCGTGCCGCCTTCAGCCTGCTCGAAGCGTCCGGTCGAGCGATTCTGCGCGCCGGTGAAGGCGCCCTTCTCGTGACCGAACAGTTCCGATTCGATCAGGTCGCGCGGGATCGCCGCCATGTTGATGGCGACGAACGGGCCGCCACGGCGGCGGCCATATTCATGCAGCGCGCGCGCCACCAGTTCCTTGCCGGTGCCGGATTCGCCCGAGATCATCACCGTCAGGTCGGTCTGCATCATGCGCGCCAGCATGCGGTAGATGTCCTGCATGGCGGCCGAACGGCCGACCAGCGGCATTGCATCGGGCTGCTCTTCCGGCCGCGCATCGATCTTCGGCCGTCGCGGCTCGGAAAGCGCCCGGTTGACGATGTTGAGCAGTTCGGTCAGGTCGAACGGCTTGGGCAGATACTCATAGGCGCCGGTTTCAGACGCGCGGATCGCCGTCATGAAGGTGTTCTGGGCGCTCATGACGATGACCGGCAGTTCCGGCCTCGCCTTCTTGATGCGCGGCAGCATGTCGAAGGCGTTCTCGTCCGGCATCACCACATCGGTGATGACCAGATCGCCCTCGCCCGCCGCCACCCAGCGCCACAAAGTCGAAGCATTGGAGGTGACGCGCACCTCGTGGCCGACGCGCGAAAGCGCCTGGTTGAGGACAGTGCGGATCGCCGCATCGTCGTCGGCGACGAGAATATTGCCGCGAACGGTCATTTGCGGTCTCCTTCACCGTCTTCATCGGCGCCGTATGGCGCTTCTTTCCAGGCCGGCATCAGGATGCGGAATGTGGTCCCGCGCGGCGTCGATTCGCATTCGATGATGCCGCCATGTTCGCCGACGATTTTGGCGACCAGCGCCAGCCCCAGCCCCGAGCCGTTCGGCTTGGTGGTGATGAACGGGTCGAACAGGATCGGCAAGATGTCTTCCGAGACGCCGGAGCCATTGTCGCGCACACAGAACTCCAGCGGCAGCGACACGCGGTCCTGCGTGCCCGGCACTGAAACACGGATGCCTGGCCGGAAGGCGGTCGACAGCACGATCTCGCCCTGCGGGTCACTGCCGATCGCCTCGGCGGCGTTCTTGACCAGGTTGAGGAACACCTGGATCAACTGGTCGCGGTTGGCAAACACCGGAGGCAACGAAGGATCATAGTCCTCCAATATCTTGATTCTCTTGGCAAAACCGTTCTTGGCAATGGCCTTCACATGGTCGAGCACGACATGGATGTTGACGGGGTAGCGGTCGATCGGCCGCTCGTCGGAAAACACCTCCATGCGATCGACCAGCGACACGATGCGGTCGGTCTCGTCGGTGATCAGCCGCGTCAGCGCACGGTCTTCGTCGGAAGCCGACAGTTCCAGCAACTGGGCAGCGCCGCGGATGCCGGAGAGCGGGTTCTTGATCTCATGGGCAAGCATCGCGGCCAGGCCGGTGACCGAGCGCGCTGCGCCCCGATGCGTCATCTGCCGGTCGATCTTGTCGGCCATCGACCGTTCCTGGAACATAACCACCACCGAGCCCGGAAATTCCGGTACCGGCGCGACATAGAGATCGACGACCTTCTCGATGCCGAGACGCGGCGACGACACGTCGACGCGATACTCGTTGACCGGTGCCAGGCGCTCGCGCACCTGGTCGACCAGCGTCAGCAGCGGGCTGCCGAAGGGAATGAGTTTTGACAGCGTGTTGCGGGCGAGCATGGTCGCGCTTGAACGAAAGAAGTCCTCCGCGTCGGCGTTGGCAAAGGTGATGAAGCCTTCCTCGCTGATCATGATCACCGGGCGGCGGATGGTGTTGAGTACGATCTGGGCGGCATCCGCCATTTCAGCGCCTTGGCCGGCGGCGGCGTTCATGCGGCACTCCGCAGGGTCAAAGGTTGCGGATCGCGCGAAAACACATCGCGCAGCAAGGCAATGACGCGCGCGGGCTCGAATGCGGTCAGTATGGCCTTTCGGCTGTCGTCGGCTACGCCGCCGGCATGCCGATCAAGATACCAGCCAAGATGCTTGCGCGCCTGGCGCAGGCCGCTTTCGGCGCCGTAGAGCGCCAGCATATCCTCATAGTGGGCCACGATGTAGTCGGCGAGCGCCGTCGGGTTCTGTGGAATATTTGGCGTCGCTTCGCCTGTCGCTGCGGCCGCAACGCCACCTGCGATCCAAGGCGCGCCATAATGGGCACGGCCAATCATCACGGCGTCGGCACCCGATTGATCGAGAATGTCGGCCGCTTCCGCCGGCGAAGAGACGTCACCATTGGCGACGACCGGGATGGACACGGCTTCCTTGACGCGGGCGATGGCGCGCCAGTCGGCCTTGCCCTGATAGAACTGGCAGCGCGTTCGGCCGTGCACGGTCACCATGCTGACACCGGCCTGCTCGGCGCGGCGCGCCAGCATCGGCGCGTTGAGCGCGCCTTCGTCCCAGCCAAGCCGCATCTTGACCGTCACTGGCACCTCGACCGCGCCGACAACGGCGTCGATCAGCGACAGTGCGTGGTCGAGATCCAGCATCAATGCCGAGCCGGCATAACCGCCGGTGACCTTCTTGGCCGGGCATCCCATGTTGATGTCGATAATGTCGGCGCCCTCGCCGGCGGCGATTCTGGCACCTTCGGCCATGTGCATCGCCTCGCGGCCTGCAAGCTGAACCATATGGACGGGCAGGCCGGAGTGGCGTATGCGCAGGTTGAAACCGGCCCTGCCCTTGGCGAGCTCGCCGCTGGCAACCATTTCGGACACGACCAAGCCCGCACCATGCGCGTGGGCACGCTGCCGGAACGGCTCGTCCGTAATGCCCGACATCGGCGCGAGGAACACGCGATTGCGGAGTTTCACGCCGCCGACGTTAAGCGGCGCGGCCAATTTGGTCAAATTAACCATGCACAAAAACCAAGCATCTTCATTCGTTGCACATTCTCTAGCCATATCGGCCGCAATGTGCAACGCGGAATGACGCCACATTAAGGCGCAATCGGAAAAATGCTGGCCTTCGGGACTGGGTGCGGCCAAAGCGCCGCGCGCCCCGTGGGACGCGCAAAGGACGCTTTGGGATTCATATTTGACGCACGATCTTTGCCGAAAACCGATTACACTTTTCGGGATCGTGCGCTAAGCCAATCTGCAATGACTGACGCAAGTGAAAATCACGTTTCGAGTGCGGATGGCAAGGTCGCGGTGGTAATCGTCGCGGCCGGCCGTGGTGCGCGCGCCGGACAGGCCAACGGACCGAAGCAATATCAACACATTGGCGGCTTTGCCGTTATCGCACACACGCTTGACATTTTTCTGGCCCACCCGCGGACCAGCGAGATCGTCGTCGCCATTCATGCCGACGACCATGAACTGTTCCGGCAGGCGGCGGGCACCAACGCCGAGCGCGTTAGCGCCGTTATCGGCGGGGCGACCAGGCAGGAATCCGTCCGGCTCGGCCTGCTTGCCCTTAGAGACCACGCGCCGGGGCAGGTTCTGATCCACGATGCCGTGCGTCCGTTTGTCGATGCGGACCTGATAGATCGCACCATCGCCGCCATCGGCGAGCGCGAGGGCGCATTGCCCGCTTTGCCCGTCGCCGACACGCTGAAGCGCGAGTCGGCCTCCGGCGTGGTTGGCGAAACCGTTTCGCGCAGCGGTCTTCACGCGGCGCAAACGCCGCAGGGCTTTCCGTTCTGGCCCATCCTTGCCGCGCACGAGAAAGCCCATCATCTGGGAAAAATGGATTTTACCGACGATGCCGCGATCGCCGAATGGGCGCATATTCCGGTCAAGATCGTTCCGGGCTCGCCGGACAATGTCAAACTCACCTGGGCACGGGATATTGCCATGGCGGACCAGCGGCTTTCCGGCGAACGTGTGCGCTTTCCCGACATCCGGACCGGCAATGGCTACGACGTCCATGCTTTCGAGCCCGGCGACCATGTTACACTGTGTGGAGTCGCCATTGCACACGACAAGAAACTGTCCGGCCATTCCGACGCCGATGTCGGTCTGCATGCTCTGACCGATGCGTTGCTGGCGACCTGCGGCGCCGGCGACATCGGTACGCATTTTCCGCCGTCCGACCCGCAGTGGAAAGGCGCTGCATCGCGGATCTTCGTCGAGCATGCGGCAGGGCTGGTGCGCGAGCGCGGCGGCCGCATCGCCAATGCCGATATCACGTTGATCTGCGAAGCGCCGCGCGTCGGCCCGCACCGCGAGGCGATGACGGCAGCCCTGTCGCAGATGCTGGCAATTTCCGCGGATCGCATCTCGATCAAGGCGACAACCAACGAGAAGCTCGGCTTCGTCGGGCGCGAGGAAGGCATTGCGGCGATCGCCACTGCCAGCGTGGTGTTTCCCGGCGAGGTGCCGGAATGACCAACAGCGACCTGGCAAATGCCTTGCTGCAAGCCTGCCAGAAACGCGGCATCATGCTGGCAACGGCGGAAAGCTGCACCGGCGGCATGATCATCGCGGCACTCACCGACATCGCCGGCTCGTCCGCCGTGGTCGATCGCGGCTTCGTCACCTATTCCAACGAAGCCAAGATGGACATGCTCGGCGTTTCCGCCGCCACGCTCGATGCGCATGGCGCGGTTTCGCGCGAGACTGCGATCGAGATGGCGACAGGCGCGCTTACCCGTTCGCGCGCCGGGCTCACCCTGGCGGTTACCGGGATCGCCGGGCCTAGCGGCGGTTCCGCGGAAAAACCGGTCGGCCTGGTCTGGTTCGGGGTTGCGCTGGACGGCCGACCGATTGTCGCCGAGCACCAACTCTTTGCAGACAAAGGCCGCGATTTCATCCGTCGCGAAACGGTCCGGCAAGCGCTGGAACTGGGCCTGCAAGCACTCGGATAGGATTATAAAACGTTGGGCGGGCGGACCCGAAAGCCGGATTTGCGGCTACGTTTTCGATTCCGGGCTGCTTTGCCCCAAGTGTGGCTCCGTCCCAGCCAGCAGCCGCTGAATGTTGGCACGATGGCGCACAACCACGTAGATGCTGCCCGCAATCACCAACAACCGATAGGCCAACGGTTGCTCCAGGCCACAGATGAGGGCGATCGCGGTCAACGCCGCTACCATCGAACTCAGGGAAACTATCCGAGACGTAGCCAGCACAGCACCAAAAGCCGCCGCAGCCCCCACACCTACCGGCCAAGACAGAGCCAGCAACACGCCAAGCCCCGTCGCAGCGGATTTGCCACCTGTGAAATTCAACCAGATCGAACGGCCATGTCCCAACAACACGGCAATTCCGGCCAGGCAAACAGCCCAAGGCACCCAGGCTTGCAGGTCAAGCGGGGTCGATGGCGTAACCAACGGCAACGTGATGAACCAGAGATAGAACCAGCGGGCAAAGACGATCGCCGCAGCACCTTTCAGCACATCCACCAGCTACACCACCAACGCCGGCCATTTTCCCAAGACCCGCAAGACGTTTGTTGCCCCGGTGGATTTGGAGCCATGCTCCCGGATATCGATGCCCTTGAGCAGCTTCCCCGCCAGATAACCCGTGGGCATGGAACCGAAGAGATAGGCGATCGCCAGTCCAACGGTGCTCGCTATCCAGAAAAGCATGCGCAAGCCTCAAGACGGTTTTGTACCGTAGATGACGTCGGCGCGCTTCTCAAAGGCTTCGGCGAACATGCGGAAGGCACGATCGAACATGGTTCCCATGACCGCGCCCAGAATGCGGCTCTTGAACTCGTAGTCGATGAAGAAGCGGACGGCGCAACCGGCGCCGTCGGGTTCGAAACGCCAGACATTGCTCAAATATTTGAACGGCCCGTCGATGTACTTCACGTCGATGGTGTTCTCGTCGGGCTTCAGCAGTACCTGCGTCGTGAAGGTTTCGCGGATCGCCTTGTAGCCGATGCTCATGTCGGCAAGGAGAACGGTACGCCCGTCACGCTCCTTGCGCGAGCGAACCGTCAGCGCTTCGCAAAGCGGCAGGAATTGCGGATAGGATTCAACATCGGCGACCAAAGCGAACATCTGCTCGGGTGTATGGGATACGCGTCGGGTGGCTTCGAATTTTGGCATGAAACCGGCTGATTAAGCTGATTTCTTGAGAATCGCTTCCCGTGCCGCACGCAGCTTGGCGAAATCGTCGCCGGCGTGATGCGATGAACGCGTCAGCGGGCTGGACGCCACCAGCAGGAAACCCTTGGTCCGGCCGATCGTCTCAAAGGATTTGAACTCCTCCGGCGTAACAAAGCGGATCACCGGGTGGTGCTTCTTCGACGGCTGCAGATACTGGCCTATGGTCATGAAGTCGACATTGGCCGAACGCAGATCGTCCATCAACTGCAGGATTTCATTCCGTTCTTCGCCCAGCCCCACCATGATGCCGGACTTGGTGAAGATCGACGGATCAAGCTCCTTGACCCGCTGCAACAGCCGGATCGAATGGAAATAGCGGGCGCCCGGACGAACCGTCAGATAGTTCGACGGAACGGTTTCGAGATTGTGGTTGAAGACGTCGGGTTTGGCCGCCACGACGATCTTCAGCGCGCCGTCCTTGCGCAGGAAGTCGGGCGTCAGGATTTCGATCGTCGTCAGCGGCGTCGCCGCCCGGATGGCGCGGATGACCTCGGCGAAATGCTGCGCACCGCCATCGGCGAGGTCGTCGCGGTCGACCGAGGTGATGACGACATGGGTAAGGCCCATCTGCTTGACCGCATGCGCGACGCGGGCCGGTTCATCCGGGTCAAGAGCAGTTGGAATGCCCGTGGCGACGTTGCAGAAAGCGCAGGCGCGGGTGCAGATCTCGCCCATGATCATGAAGGTGGCGTGCTTCTTTTCCCAGCACTCGCCGATGTTGGGGCAGCCGGCCTCTTCGCAGACCGTCACCAGCTTGTGCGACTTCACGATTTCGCGCGTTTCGGCATAGCCCTTCGACGTCGGCGCCTTGACGCGTATCCAGTCGGGCTTGCGCAGGACATCCTGATCAGGCTTGTGCGCCTTTTCCGGATGCCGCAGGCGCGGTGCGTTGGCGATCGTATCGAGGACAGTGACCATCGGGAAACCTGGTTCATTGGCGAGCGCCAGTCAGGCGTTCGTTGTCATAACGTCATCTAGGACTTTTCGGCGCAAAGAAAAAGGCCGCTGCGGCGCATGCCGCAACAGCCTTTTCGCATGGCAGCTCTTCAGGGATGTCAGCGGCGCACCAGGCGTCCCGCCCAGATCAGCAGGCAGGCACCGATAAAGCCGGTGATCAGATAGGCAATCCAGCCGACGCCGAACGGGCCAAAATTGAGAGCCTGCAGAATGGCGTTCAGTACGATCGCGCCGACGATGCCCATAACGATGTTCATGAAGATGCCGGTGTTGCTCTTCATGAACATTTCGGCGAACCAGCCTGCCAGGCCGCCGATGATGATGGCTGCTATCCAGCCGACGCCATTCAGGTGCATATGCCTTCTCCTTGTGTGATGGATGAAAGTGCATCCGCAAACGATGTACCTTGCCGCCGGGTTCCATCTGTAGCAGCGCTTTCAATCTATCACGCGTTGAGCGCGCGGCCATAGGCGTCGAGCACGCTTTCCTTCATCATCTCCGACAGCGTCGGGTGCGGGAAGATGGTGTGCATCAGCTCTTCCTCGGTCGTCTCCAGGTTCATCGCCACGACGAAGCCCTGGATCAGTTCGGTCACTTCGGCGCCGACCATGTGGGCGCCGAGCAATTGACCGGTCTTCTTGTCGAAGATGGTCTTGATGAAGCCCTGATCCTCACCGAGCGCGATCGCCTTGCCATTGGCGGCGAACTGGAAGCGCCCGACCCGGATATCCCAGCCCTCGGCCTTGGCCTTGGCTTCGGTCAGGCCAACCGAGGCGACCTGCGGATTGCAGTAGGTGCAGCCCGGAATCTTCAGCTTGTCGGTGGCATGTACGCCAGGAAAATCAGCGATCTTCTCGATGCACACGACACCCTCATGTTCGGCCTTGTGGGCGAGCATCGGCGGGCCGGCGACATCGCCGATGGCATAGATGCCCGGCACATTGGTCTTGCCGTAACCATCGATGACGACGCAGCCGCGATCCGTCTTCACGCCGAGCGCCTCAAGCCCGAGGCCCTCGATGTTGCCTTGCACGCCGACGGCCGAGATCATCCGGTCGGCGGTGATCTTCTCGACCTTGCCGTCCTTCATCTCGACATGCGCCGTGACCGAGTTCGTGCCCTTCTCGACCTTGGTCACCTTGGCTTCGAGGATAATCTTCATGCCTTGCTTCTCGAACTGCTTTTGCGCGAACTTCGAGACTTCGGCGTCCTCGACCGGCATCACCGCCGGCAACAATTCGACCACCGTCACCTCGGCGCCCATTGTGCGGTAGAAGGAGGCGAATTCGATGCCGATGGCGCCCGACCCCATGACGAGCAACGACTTCGGCATCTCCTTCGGCACCATGGCCTCGAAATAGGTCCAGATCAGCTTTCCGTCCGGCTCGATGCCGGGCAGCGCGCGTGGCCGGGCGCCGGTCGCCAGGATGATGTGCTTGGCGGTATAGGTGCCCTCGCCCTTGACGCCTTTCGGCACCGGCGGCTGTGGCTCCATCGGCTTCTTGGCCGTCTTGGACACGACGATCTCGCCCGCCTTCGAAAGCTTGGCCTCGCCCCAGATGACGTCGACCTTGTTCTTCTTCATCAGGAAGGCAACGCCGCCATTGAGCCGCAGCGACACCTTGCGCGAGCGGTCAACGACGGCCGATGTGTCCACGCTGACCTTGCCGTCGAGCTTCAGCCCGTAATCCTTCAGGTGATCCGAATAGTGCATGATCTCGGCCGAGCGCAGCAGCGCCTTGGTCGGGATGCAGCCCCAGTTAAGGCAAATGCCGCCGAGATGCTCGCGCTCGACGATCGCCGTCTTGAAGCCGAGCTGCGCGGAACGCACCGCGGTGACATAGCCGCCGGGACCGGAGCCGATGATGATGACGTCATAGTTCTCAGCCACGGGTTTTCTCCTTCACAATTCCAGCATGACGCGCACGACTGGTGTCAGCGCCTCGCCGATGTTTCGCGTATTTTCGGCGTCAAGATGAACACCGTCGAGAGGTGTGGTTTGCGCCACGCTGCCGGCGTCGAAGAAGCCGCAGCCGGCCTCATCGGCGAGCGCGGCATATTGCGGGGCCAAAAACTTCGAGGCGTCGTCGCCGCCGGCAAACATTTCCTTGAATTCGGCATTTTCGGTGCGACTGACGACAGGCGGCGAAACAATCAGGATCTGCGGCGCCGGCCAGTCGAACGGATAATCGTGACCGCGCACGATGTCGATCAGCCGCTGGATACCCTGCTTGGCCGCGACGGGATTGCCGTGGATCCACGGCTTCATGTCGTTGGCGCCGAGCATGATGACAATCAGGTCGATCGGCGCATGGGTTGTCAGCACCGTTGGCAGCAGCCTGGCGCCGTTGCGATCAGCACCGGCCAGGTGGTCGTCGAAGGCGGTGGTACGGCCATTGAGGCCTTCGGCGATAACTTCGACGCCACCATCGAGCCCGGCCTGCAGCACGCTTGGCCAGCGGTCTTCCAGCGCATGGCGGCCACCTTCGGCATTGTAGCCCCAGGTCAGCGAGTCGCCGTAACAAAGAACCGTCTTCATGCGCCCACCTGTGCGTCGATCAACCCACGCTTCACCCGCCATCCATGGGTTGTGACCGCCCGTTTCCGAGCAGCCAGTCCGGTGGCGAATCCGGAAATGATGAAAGCGAAGAGGCTGGTGAAGACTATCCGCACCGCCCTCTCGCTTCCCTAAACCAGCATGCCCATCGGGTTTTCGATCAGCCGCTTGAAGGCGACCAGCAGTTCGGCACCCAGCGCACCGTCCACGGCGCGGTGGTCGGTCGACAGCGTCACCGACATCACGGTGGCTATTCTGATCTCGCCGTTCTTGACCACTGCCCGCTCCTCGCCGGCGCCGACAGCCAGGATGGTCGCATGCGGCGGGTTGATGACCGCGGCAAAATCCTTGATGCCGAACATGCCGAGATTGGACACCGCCGTGGTGCCACCCTGATACTCTTCCGGCTTCAGCTTGCGGCTGCGGGCGCGACTGGCGAGGTCCTTCATCTCGTTGGAGATGGTGGACAGCGTCTTTTCGTCGGCATGCCGAATGATCGGTGTGATCAGGCCGCCGGGGATCGACACCGCGACGCCGACATCGGCGTGCTTGTGCTTGACCATGGCGCTTTCGGTCCACGAGGCATTGGCATCGGGCACCGCCTTCAGCGCCATCGCCATCGCCTTGATCACCATATCGTTAACCGACAGCTTATAGGCCGGAGCATCACCCTTGTCGGTCTTCTTCACCGGGGCTGCCGCATTGATCTGCGTGCGCAGCGCCAGCAGCGCATCGAGCTCGCAGTCGAGCGTCAGGTAGAAATGCGGAATGGTGGTCTTGGCCTCGACCAGGCGGCGCGCAATGGTCTTGCGCATATTGTCATGCGGGACAAGGTCGTAGGAGCCCTGTTCGAACAGTTTCAGCACCTGATCGTCCGACATCGCCTTTACCGGCGTGGCAGGAGCAGCAGCCGGCACGCCAGCCGGAGCCTTGGCGGCAGGCGCCGCCTGGGCGCCGCCACCGGCAATCGCCGCGTCGACATCCGCCTTCACCACCCGGCCATGCGGACCGGTGCCGGTCACGGCAGACACATCGACACCGGCTTCCTTGGCTATGCGACGTGCGAGCGGCGACGCGAAGGTGCGTCCTTCCGGCGACTGGCTGATCTCCCCCCTTGTGGGAGAGATGGCCGGCAGGCCAGAGGGGGGCGTCTCGCGCTGAGAGGACGGCGGGACAGCGCCCCCCTCTGTCGACTTCGTCGACATCTCCCCCACGGGTGGGGAGATTGGCGCCTTGTCCTGCTTGGCCTCGGCTTTCGCTGGAGCAGCATCGCCCCCGCTTTTCGCGGCAGCGCCTGCATCCTCACCTTCGGCAGCGAGCACGGCGATCAGAGCGTTGACCTTGACGCCTTCGGTGCCGGCGGGAACGACGAGCTTTGCGACCGTGCCCTCATCGACAGCCTCGACTTCCATCGTCGCCTTGTCGGTCTCGATCTCGGCAATGACATCGCCCGGCGAAACCTTGTCGCCTTCCTTGACGAGCCACTTGGACAGATTGCCCTCTTCCATCGTGGGCGACAGGGCCGGCATGGTGATGTTGATTGGCATTTTGTCCTCCCGCCCGGTTCAGCGATATGTGACGGCTTTGACCGCCTCGATGACTTCGCCGACGTTCGGCAAAGCCAGTTTCTCGAGGTTGGCGGCATAGGGCATCGGCACATCCTTGCCGGCGATGGTGATGACCGGCGCGTCGAGGAAATCGAAGGCGCGCTGCGACACCTGGTTGGCGATATGGTCGCCGACCGAGTTCTGCGGATATCCCTCTTCGACAACGATCAGCCGGTTGGTCTTCTTGACCGAGGCGATGATGGTGTCGAGATCGAGCGGCCGGATCGTGCGCAAGTCGATGATCTCGGCATCGATGCCCAAGCCGCGCAGCTCGGCTTCCGCCTTGACCGCATAGGTCATGCCGATGCCGAAAGAGACGATGGTGACGTCCTTGCCGGTCTTGTGGATGCGCGCCTTGCCGATCGGCAGCACGAAATCATCCAGCTTCGGCACGTCGAAGGACTGGCCATAGAGGATCTCATTCTCGAGGAAGATGATCGGATTGGGATCGCGGATCGCCGCCTTCAACAAGCCCTTGGCGTCGGCGGCGGTGTAGGGCATCACCACTTTCAGGCCCGGAATGTGGCTATACCAGGCGGCGTAGCACTGCGAGTGCTGCGCGGCGACGCGTGCGGCAGCGCCGTTCGGTCCACGGAAAACGATCGGCGCACCCATCTGGCCGCCCGACATGTAGAGCGTCTTGGCGGCGGAGTTGATGATCTGGTCGATCGCCTGCATGGCGAAGTTGAAGGTCATGAACTCGACGATCGGCTTCAGGCCGGCCATCGCCGCGCCGACGCCGACGCCGGCAAAGCCATGCTCGGTGATCGGCGTGTCGACGACGCGCCGCGGCCCGAATTCCTGCAGCAGCCCTTGGGTGATCTTGTAGGCGCCCTGGTATTCGGCGACCTCCTCGCCCATGACGAAGACATCGCCGTCGCGGCGCATTTCCTCGGCCATCGCATCGCGCAGCGCTTCGCGCACCGTGGTCGAGACCATCTCCGTGCCGGCCGGAATGTCCGGATCGGCGGCGATTTCCGTCTTCGGTGCAGCAGCCACCGGCGCGGCAGCCGGTTTTGCGGCCTCCGCCTTGTCCTCCGCCGCGGCTGGAGCCTCTGCCTTTGCCGGTGCTTCCGCCTTGGCGGGAGCCGAGGACTTGCCGATATCGCCGGCACTTTCGCCGTCCTGCAGCAAAACGGCAATCGGTGTGTTGACCTTGACGCCTTCGGTGCCGGCGGCGATCAGGATCTTGCCAAGCGTGCCTTCGTCGACGGCCTCGACTTCCATCGTCGCCTTGTCGGTTTCGATCTCGGCGATGACGTCGCCGGCGACGACCTTGTCGCCCTCATTCTTCAACCACTTGGAAAGATTGCCCTCTTCCATGGTCGGCGAGAGAGCGGGCATGAGAATTTCGATCGGCATGTCCTTGCCCTCCCGTTACAATACGATATCGGTCCAGAGCTCGGACGGATCCGGCTCTGCATCGTTCTGGGCAAATTCGGCGGCGTCAGCGACGATGTCGCGGACCTCCTTGTCGATGGTCTTAAGCTCGTCCTCGGTTGCCCACTTCTTCTCGATCAGCCGCGCCTTGACCTGTTCGATCGGGTCATGGTCGGAGCGCATCTTCTGCACTTCTTCCTTCGAGCGGTATTTCGCCGGATCGGACATCGAGTGACCGCGATAGCGGTAGGTCTGCATTTCGAGAATGATCGGTCCGTTGCCGGCGCGGCACCATTCGGTCGCCTGGTCGCCGGCGGCCTTGACGGCGCGCACGTCCATGCCGTCGACCTGGATGCCGGGAATCTTGAACGAAGCGCCACGGTGCGAAAAATTGGTTTCCGCCGAAGAGCGCGACACCGAGGTGCCCATGGCATACCGGTTGTTCTCGATGATGTAGATCACCGGCAGCTTCCACAGCGAGGCCATGTTGAAGCTTTCATAGACCTGGCCCTGGTTGGCCGCACCGTCGCCGAAATAGGTCAGCGAGACATTGTTGTTGTCGCGGTAGCGGTTGGCGAAGGCCAAGCCCGTGCCGAGCGACACCTGCGCGCCGACGATGCCGTGGCCGCCATAAAAGTGCTTTTCCTTGGAGAACATGTGCATGGAGCCACCTTTGCCCCGTGACAGGCCGCCGCGACGCCCGGTCAGCTCGGCCATGACGCCGCGCGGCGACAGCTCCATCGCCAGCATGTGGCCGTGGTCGCGATAGGCGGTGATCATCTGATCGCCGTCGATCAGCGCCATCTTCATGCCGGTAACGACCGCTTCCTGGCCGATATAGAGGTGGCAGAAGCCGCCGATGAAACCCATGCCGTAGAGCTGGCCGGCCTTTTCCTCGAAACGACGGATGAGCAGCATGTGCCGGTAAGCGGCAAGCTCTTCGTCCTTGGTGAATTCGACAGGTTTGGGGGCCGAAAGCCCCGATTTGCCGTCGGATTTGGATTTGGCAGGCGCTTTTCTGGCGGCGGTGGCCATGCATCACTCCCTGTTGGCGTCTCTTCGTGGACATTAGAGCAGGATGAAGTCTGCTCCGGGGAGATCAGCTCCTCCCCACCGATTTCAGGGAGGCTAACACGCGTCAAAGCGTTGCGCCATGCCGAATTTGCATAGCTGGCATGCGCCTAAGCGATTAAAATCATTGAAAATATTGGTGATTAACTTGAAATCAGTTATTTCGCCGTGGTCGGCAACATAATGGTGATTTCGTCAGCTTGGGACAGATTGAGCGCCTTGCGCGCCTGCTCATCGAGCATGTCCTTCTCGAGCGTGCCTTCATGCATCAGCCGAACGCGGCGCTCGAGCTCCATGCGGCGCGCCTTGATCGCATCGAGCTGGCCTTGCAGCGCAACCGTCTGGGCTTCCAGCTGATATTTCGAGTAGATACCGAATTCGCCGTGATAGGCATGAAAGCCGAAATAGGCCAGGAACGCCACGCAAAGCGAGGGAATGATCAGCCGGCCGGTGTTTCTCTGCTTGTGCTGACGCGTCCACATCGCCCGATTCCTCTAGAGCATGATGCCGAAAAGTGTGAAGCGGTTTTCGGACGACATCATGCTCTATCTCTTTGATTTAGAGTCGGATTCAGATTTCAGGTCGAACAGACCTGAGATCATCCGGCTCTAGCCCGCGAACTCAGGCGGCTCACGATCTTTCTCGCCCGATTGTGCTTAACGGACGGTTACGGGTGACCTGTTTGGCGGCGCCGAAACGAAAAAGGGCGGGAATGCTCCCGCCCTTTTGTCCGGTATCGATGAGCCGGTGTTTCCGGATCAGCCCTTGACCACCGACTTGCCGGCGTAGCTTGCCTGCTTGCCGAGCTCTTCCTCGATGCGGATCAGCTGATTATACTTGGCCATGCGGTCCGAGCGCGACAGCGAGCCGGTCTTGATCTGTCCGCAATTGGTGGCGACGGCGAGATCGGCAATGGTCGAATCCTCGGTTTCGCCCGAGCGGTGCGACATCACGGCGGTGTAGCCGGCCTTGTGCGCGGTCTCGACGGCGTCGAGCGTTTCCGTAAGCGAGCCGATCTGGTTGACCTTAACCAGGATCGAGTTGGCAACCCCCATGCGGATGCCGTCGCGCAGCCGCGCCGTGTTGGTGACGAACAAATCGTCGCCAACCAGCTGCGTCTTCTTGCCGATCAGGTCGGTCAGGTACTTCCAGCCTTCCCAATCGTCCTCGGCAAGACCGTCCTCGATCGAGATGATCGGATAGTCGGTGGCAAGCTTGGCCAGGTATTTGGCCTGGGCCTTGGGATCGCGCGTCTTTTTCTCGCCTTCATAGACGTAGTTGCCGTCCTTGAAGAACTCGGTCGCGGCGCAATCGAGGCCGAGCGCGATCTCGTCGCCCGGCTTGAAGCCGGCCTGCTCGATCGATTCCATGATGAAATCGAGCGCCACCGGAGCGCTTTTCAGGTTCGGGGCAAAGCCGCCCTCGTCGCCGACATTGGTGTTGTGGCCGGCATCCTTCAGTTTCTTGCGCAGCGTATGGAAGATTTCCGAACCCCAGCGGACACCTTCGCGCAGCGTCGGCGCGCCGATCGGCAGGATCATGAATTCCTGGAAATCGATCGGGTTGTCGGCATGCGCGCCGCCATTGATGATGTTCATCATCGGCACCGGCAGGAGATGCGCCTTGGTGCCTCCGACATAACGGTAAAGCGGTAGGCCGGCGGCATCAGCGGCCGCCTTGGCCACCGCCAGCGAAACGCCGAGAATGGCGTTGGCGCCAAGCCGGCTCTTGTTGGGCGTGCCGTCGAGCTCGATCATGGTCTGGTCGATATGAATCTGGTTTTCGGCTTCCATGCCGCCGATGGCCTCGAACAGCTCGCCGTTCACCGCCTCGACGGCTTTGAGCACGCCTTTGCCGAGATAGCGGGCGCCGCCGTCGCGCAGTTCGACGGCCTCGTGGGCACCGGTCGAAGCACCCGACGGCACCGCCGCGCGGCCCATCGAGCCGTCTTCGAGAATGACATCGACCTCGACGGTCGGATTTCCACGGCTGTCCAGGATTTCACGCCCGACAATGTCGACGATGGCGGTCATTTGCGATGTCCTCGATTGATCTGAAGAATGCCGCACGTCTTAGCCAAAGTGCTGCAAAAGGCAATCGGCCCGCTGGCAATTATTGCTGCGGCATCGGCCTCCGAACGATTCACGAAACGCAAATCGCGGCCATCATAAGTCATGTACGGTCGGCTGACTTCCGGTTAAGGTGCAGCGCGCGGAAACAGGAGGAGTTTCGCCATGTCTCAGTTGAGCGGTATCGTGAGTCTGTTTCTGATCGCGGCGGCATTCCTGACGTCATGCGACAATCAGCAGTCGCCGCCGAAGGCGATGGCCCCCTTACACGTCAGCGAATAAGCCGGAATCCAAAGCGGCCCCGTCTCTCTCGACGGGGCCGCTTTGTCGTTGTTGTTAATGCCAGTAAGGCGTGACCTTGTAATAATTGTAGGAATCGTCGCGCGCCGCCTCGCCATCGGCACCGGTCAGTTCGTTGATCGAATAGGCCGGTGCCGCCCTGAGTTGTTCCTTGGAAAACGGTACGACATAACCGCCCTTGTCCTCATCATAGTCGAGGCTTGCCCACGGAATGGCGTGATATTTCTCGCCGATACCAAGGAAGCCGCCAAAGCCGATGACCGCGAACATGATGCCGTTCGCCATCTTGTCGAGCATCACATCCTCGATGCTGCCGATGCTCGTGCCTTCGGTGTTGTAGACCGATGTGCCGATGACCCGCGAAGCGGCGATGGCTTGGGTGTGGCCAGTCTGGGTTGCCATGATTGTGCTCCTCATTGTGGTTTCGAACCATAATTGGACAATGAGGGGCGCGGGCGAAGGTTCCCGACTTTTTCGGCGTCGACCGATCACTCCGCGAGGATGAAGGTAACCTTCATGTTGACGCGATAAGCAACGATCTTGCCGTCCTGGACGACGATCTTCTGGTCCTGGATCCAGGCGCCCTCGACGTTCTTCAGCGTTTTGGATGCGCGCGCAATTCCCTGTTCGATGGCGTCCTGAAAGCTCTTCTTCGACGACGATGTGATTTCGGTGACGCGGGCGACAGACATGGCTTCCTCCTGCCAAAACGCTCATTTGCCGGTCGAGCGTACAGGCGGCTTGCGCCGTCCACAAGCATCGGCGGTCGACAGAGGATATCTCCGGCCTAGAGACCCTTGGCGATGCGGTCGAATGCCATCAGCCGCTCGAGTAAAGCGGGCATGTCCTTCAACGGCAGCATGTTGGGGCCGTCGGAAGAGGTCGAGTTGTCAGGATCCTGATGGGTCTCGATGAAGACGCCGGCAACGCCGACAGCGACGGCCGCGCGCGCCAGCGTCTCGACAAAACGACGTTCACCGCCCGAGGAACCGCCCTGCCCGCCCGGCTGCTGCACCGAATGGGTCGCATCGAAGATCACCGGCGCGCCGATCTCTGCCATGACAGGCAAAGCGCGCATGTCGGAGACCAGCGTGTTGTAGCCGAAAGAAGCACCGCGCTCGGTGGTCAGCACATTGGCATTGCCGGATCCGGTGATCTTGGCGACGACGTTCGTCATGTCCCAGGGGGCAAGGAACTGTCCCTTCTTCACGTTGATGACCTTGCCGGTTTTCGCCGCGGCGACCAGCATGTCGGTCTGGCGCGACAGGAAAGCCGGAATCTGCAGGACATCGACATGCGGCGCCACGATGGCGCACTGCTCCTCGGTGTGGACATCGGTCAGCACCGGGAGCGAAAATTCCTTGCGCAGTTCGTCGAAGACGGGAAGTGCCGCGTCCATGCCGGCGCCGCGCGTCGCCGACAGCGAGGTGCGGTTGGCCTTGTCGTAGCTGGTCTTGTAGACGAGGCCTATTCCGAGCCTGCCGGTCAGTTCCTTCAGCGCGCCGGCCATGTCGAAAGCGTGCTGACGCGACTCGAACTGGCACGGGCCGGCGATCAGCGACAGAGCCGCCTTGTTGTCGAAGACGACATTGCCGACAATTACCGCTGAATTGGGCGCGACGGGCTTGTTCATTTGGTCTCCCGGAAGATGAAAGCCGCGCCCTGTCCGGGTGCAGGCTGCACGACAATATCATTGCCCGCCATATCGTGTTGGATGGAATTGGCCGCAAGCAGCCTCGATGTCACATCGGCGTTCCGAACCGAAAAGACCACCGCTGCGAAGCGTAGATCTGTCGGCGCGCCGGCCGGCAGGCCAAAGCGCGCGGTGAAAGCCGCGCGGTCAAGCACGCTCAAATCTGCATTCGGCAGGGAAAACATGCCGCCCTGCCTTTCGGCGGCCGGATTATCCACCGTGACAGAAATCAACTCATGCTGCTTTCCAGGCGCATCGCTGACCGCCAAGATCTCGACAATTCCGGTCGCGCCGTTGGCGTGGGCCTGCAAAGCCGCGCGGTCGACATCAGGCGCGTTGACCCGCTCGCAGGCAAACAGGAAGGCGTCCGTGGCTTCGGCTCCGGCCGCGAAAGCGAGCTTGAACGATGCGATGTCGCTCTTGCCGGCTGGGTCGGTGAAAGCGCGCGAAAAACCCAGCATGTCTCCAGCCGAGATGCCGGCATCGACATAGCGTGCATGGTCGGCATCGGCATTGCCCGTACCTAGAACAATGGCGGAAAACCCCTCGTCGCCGTTGCTGTCGCGATAGGCGCGATCACGCGTGACGAAGACATTGCCGTCCGCGATAGCCTTTGCCGCCACCTGCTCGTCGCCGACCGCCAGCGGTTCGAGATACGTGCCGTCGGCCAGGAAAACACAGCAATTTTCGGTTCCGAAGGGATGGGTGCCGGTCGGGGCCACGACGAAGCCAAGCGCGGCGAGCCGGGCTCGCGCCACCTCAAGGCTCTGCGTTGGCAGCACCAGGTGATCGAGCGGATGAGCGCCAGTGATGGTTCGGGTCATGCAGCCGCGATGTGCATCATTCCGCAAATCGGTTCAAGACTTGATCGCAATCCCGGCCATTTCGCCCCCGCCAGTTCACCGGACGTCGAAAAAGGCACCAGTTGGGACACAGCCTCGATCAGCTTCCGGCAACGACATCGGCGGAATAGCGCAGTTCGCGCATCGGTTTGACCTTGCTGGTGGTTTGCGCATAGAGCGGGTGCGCCTTGTAGGCGGCCAGCGCGGCGTCATCGGCGAACTCCGCATAGACGACCACGTCGACCTCGTCCGACAGCGGATCCACCTTGGTGTTGAGCGTGACCTCGAACAGGCTGGAATGAGGAATGTTGCCGAGCGCCAGCAAGCCGGTGCGCACAGCCTCGACATCCTCTTTTCGCCGCGCGCTGAAGAAAACGATATGCCGGATCAACCCCGCCTCCTCGATCAAAATGCTGGGGTCTTTTGTGACGGCAGGACGTTGGCGTCAATCGACTAGGATGTCGCGGCTGCCGCCACTGGAGTTAAGCTCTGCCGGTAACATATCGCACAACATGGCTAAGCTCTCTCACTGTTGTGTCGAGATAGCGGCCCTGATTGTACATGCCATCCCAGATCAGGAAAAACGCGATGGCGGCAATGACGATTACATAACGCATGGCTAGATCTATCGCACGAGCAATTCTGCGACCATAGGCGTTTTTTGCGCGCTAGGCCTTTGCTGTGCAAAAAAGCGGATTCTCGCTGGCGCAAGCATTCCGCGTGGCACAGCCCCGCTTGCGGCCTGCCTCTTGAAGTTTCGCCGCATGACGTGGAAGATCGCCGCAGGGATTCACTGGGAAGCGCTAAAGCTCTGGTAAAAGAGCGCGTGTTTCATTCGAGCCCGCCCGTCACTGAGCCGGTCAGCGCCCGGGACCGGCAACGGCGTTCGAAGCTGGCGAATGATCCAAGAGAACCGTGGCTCGGCAATCTGCCCCGACACCGCGGAAATCCAGGGGGCACGAGATGGCACAAAAGGAACTATTTGGCGCAGCATTGAGCGACGCGGTCAGGCTCGATGAGTTCAATTTCGCCGAGATCGTC
Source organism: Mesorhizobium sp. BR1-1-3 (assembly GCF_020165455.1). NCBI lineage: Bacteria > Pseudomonadati > Pseudomonadota > Alphaproteobacteria > Hyphomicrobiales > Phyllobacteriaceae > Mesorhizobium > Mesorhizobium sp. BR1-1-3. The sequence goes on along the minus strand of NZ_JAIUIC010000005.1, from coordinate 60,139 downwards.
AAAGGTCTGCCGGCGAAAGCGCGCATGGTGCTGTCGGCGGCGATGAACCTGCCGCGCGGTTCACTCAAGGTGAGGCTGCCGGACGGCCGCGCCGTCCTCGTCGGCGGCAAGGGACCTGGCCCAGATGCCGAACTGGTGCTGAAGAATTGGCGCTTGCCCGGCCGCGCCTTTTCCGGCGGCACGATCGGCGTAGCCGAATCCTACATGGACGGCGATTGGGAAAGCCCTGATGTGACCAGCTTCCTGGAGCTGTTCGTGGTCAATTCGGTCATTGGCGAGCGTATCGCGGGCGGCACCAGTTGGCTGATCAACACCGTCCAGCGCATCCGCCACTGGTTCAACCAGAACACCCGCACCGGTTCGAAGCGCAATATCTCGGCGCATTACGACCTCGGCAACGCCTTTTACAAGCAATGGCTCGATCCGAGCATGACCTATTCCTCGGCGCTCTACACGACCGGCGCCAACGACCTGGAAAGCGCCCAGGCCGCCAAATATCGCGCGCTGGCGAAAGACACAGGGATCGGCCCGAAGGACCATGTGCTGGAAATCGGCTGTGGCTGGGGTGGCTTCGCCGAATTCGCCGCGCGCGAGATCGGCTGCCGCGTCACCGGGTTGACGATCAGCCGCGAGCAGCACGATTTTGCAACGGCTCGCATCGCCAAGGCTGGCCTTGCCGACAAGGTCGACATCAAGCTGCAGGACTATCGCGACGAAACCGGCACCTATGACCGCATCGCCTCGATCGAGATGTTCGAGGCGGTCGGCGAGAAATACTGGCCGGTGTTTTTCGGCAAGATGAAGGCTTGCCTGAGACCCGGCGGCACCGCCGGCCTGCAGATCATCACCATCAACGAAGCCGCCTACGACACGTATCGCGCAAGGCCGGATTTCATCCAGCGCTATGTTTTCCCGGGTGGCATGCTGCCGACACCGTCGATCCTGAAGACACTGGGCAAGGATCATGGCCTTGCCCATCTGCGCGAGCGCGTGTTTCCGGATGACTATGCGCGCACGCTTGCCGAATGGCGCCACCGGTTCTGGGCGTCATGGGAGAAGATCGTCCCGCTCGGCTTCGACGACCGCTTCAAGAAGCTCTGGGAGTTCTACCTGCACTATTGCGAGGCCGGATTCCGCGCCAGCTACATCGACGTGCGCCAGGTGGTCTACAAGGCGTAGTCGACACGTTCTTCGATTTCATTGCCGCCGACCAGGCGATATCGAGGATGATCTCGATATCGCCGCCCGGTCGCCGTCAAAAAGTCCGATCGCAAAGCAGGATGCCGCGCAGGACGGACGAATCGGAAATCACTTGATGCGCAAACGGACGATCTTCTTCGGCATCATTGTTGTCGCCGCGGCGGGCATCTGGCTCAACAACACCTCGCTGTTGTCGAGCCGCCCCGCCGGCAAGCCGGAAGTGCTTGCCCATCGCGGCCTTGCCCAGGACTACGCACGGGAAGGCATGACGGGTGAGACGTGCACGGCCAGTCGCATGTTGCCGCCGCGCCATGCCTACCTCGAAAACACGATCCCCTCGATGGAAGCCGCCTTCGCGCGGGGCGCTGACGCGCTCGAACTGGATGTTCACCCGACGACAGACGGCAATTTCGCCGTCTTCCACGACTGGACGCTGGATTGCCGCACGGAAGGCAAGGGAGAAACACGCAACCATTCCATGGCCGAGTTGAAGACCCTCGATGTCGGCTATGGCTATACGGCGGATGGCGGCAAGACCTTTCCGTTTCGCGGCAAGGGTCTCGGCATGATGCCGTCGCTGGATGAGGTTCTGGCGCACTTCCCGGCCCGCCGCTTCAACATCAACGTCAAGAGCAACGATCCGGGCGAAGGCGAAAAGCTGGCCGCACGGCTTGCCATGCTATCGCCGAACGAGCGCTTCTATCTCTCGGTCTATGGCGGCGACAAGCCGATTGCCGCAGTCAAGGCAGCACTGCCGGACATGCATACGCTGAGCCGCGCGTCGCTGACGCAATGCATTCTGCGCTATGCCGCGCTTGGCTGGAGCGGCTATGTTCCAGATGCCTGCCGAAAAGGTACCTTGCTCATTCCCGTCAACATCGCGAAATGGATGTGGGGTTGGCCGAACCGGTTTCTCGATCGCATGCAAGGCGTCGACAGCCGCGTCTATCTGCTCGGCCCGTACACCGGCGGCGACTTTTCGCAAGGGCTGGACGATCCCGAACTGATCAAGCAGCTGCCGAACGGTTATTCCGGCGGCATTTCCACCGATGCGCTGGATCTCGTCATGCCTGACATCAAGGAACGTTTCACCCAGCCGGCTCAATCCACGCCATAAGGCCGGGACTCGAGCCGACCCGAACCACCTTCAAAGCAGGATGCGGTATTTCGCGAAACCTGCCTCGCCCTCGCCTGCCGGCTCGATCTTCAGCGATTTCAGCTGCGCAATGAAATCCTTCGCCTTGGCGCCGGTTTCGAACACGGCGCTGGTTCCAGGCAGCGGCGCGAACGACCAGTTGTCGTCCGCGGACGGGTTGATTGTACCCTCGCTGACGATGTAGCGGACGATGACGTCGCGATTGGTGTCCGGCGCTTCATAGATGATCTTCGAGGCATTGATGTCGGGGAAATTGCCGCCGCCACCGGCCCGGTAGTTGTTGGTCGCGACGACGAATTTCTGTTTGGGGTCAATCGGTTTTCCATCGAAACTCAGGTCGACGATGCGATTGGCGCCAGCGTTAGCCAGCCCGCCCTTGGCATCGTATTTCGGCGGCTGCGACAGGTCTATTTTATAGGTGACGCCGTCGATGACGTCGAAATTGTAGGACGGAAAATCGGTGTTGATGAGGGCCTGGTCGGCCTTCCCTGGCTCGATCCGGTTGAAGATCCCGGCCGACATTTCCAGCCATTCCTTGACCTGCCCACCGGTGATTTCGACCGCACGCACGGTGTTGGGATAGAGATAGAGGTCGGCGACGTTCTTGATGGCGATATCGCCGGCGGGCACGTCGGTATAGTAGTCGGCGCCGTTGCGTCCGCCGGCCTTGAACGGAGCGGCCGCCGACAGCAGCGGCACATCCTTCCATTGCGTATTCTTCAGAATATCCCTGAGGTACCAGGTCTGCGCCTGGCTGACGACCTGCACCGACGGATCGTCGGCGACCAGCGCGAAATAGGAATAGAGCGGCGCGGAGGTCTTGCCGACGGGGCGGCGCACATAGGCCAGTGTTGCCTGGTGGTCCTGCTCAAGGGCCGCGATGATGCGCTTGTCGTCCGGGACAGTCGGTTTATTCTTGTTGTCGACGCGTTCGAAGATCGGCCGCGCCTCGGAAGTGGCGGAAACGACCTTCCATTTCGACCCGTCACGCTCCAGCATCAGGTCGATCAGCCCCATATGCGAGCCCCAGAAACCGCCCATGACGGCGGGTTTGCCCTGCAGCGTGCCCTTTTGCGTGTCGACACCATCGAGCGACTGGAAATCCTTCTTGCCGGGGAACACCAGATGCTGGTGCCCGGTGAACACCGCGTCGATGCCGGCGACGCCGGCGACGAAGAACGAGGCGTTCTCCATCATGTCGCCGTGCTTCACGTCGATGCCGGAATGCGACAGCGCAATGACGATGTCGGCGCCCGCCTCCTTCATCTGCGGCACCCAGGCCTTGGCCGCCTCGACGATGTCGCGCGTCTTGACGTTGCCTTCGAGGTTCTTGAGATCCCAGACCATGATCTGCGGCGGCACGAAGCCGATGATGCCGATCCTGATCGGCTGCTCGGCGCCCGAACCGTCCTTGATCTTCTTGTCGAGGATGACATAGGGCTTGAAATAGAGCTTGTCGTCGCGCGGGTTCGCGGCAAGCTCCGTGCCGCGGATCAGATTGGCGCAGACGAAGGGAAAATTGGCGCCGGCCAGCACCTTGTCCAGGAACGACAGGCCATAGTTGAACTCGTGGTTGCCCAGCGTCGAGCACTCGTAGCCGAGCAGGTTCATACCCTTCATGATCGGATGCAGGTCGCCGTCCTTCAGGCCCTTCTCATAGGCGATGTAGTCGCCCATCGGATTGCCCTGCAGCAGGTCGCCATTGTCGATCAGCATCGAATTCACCGCTTCCTTGCGCACGGCGTCGATCAGGGAGGCCGTGCGCGACAAGCCCAGCGTGTCGTTCGCTTTGTCGGCGTAATAATCGTAAGGCAGCACGTTCACATGGATGTCGGTGGTCTCCATGATCCGGAGATGCGCCTGGTTGGCCTGTGCGCGAGCGGAGAAGGGATGAAGCACGATCAGCGCCCCTGTAGCTGCGGTGCCAGCGAGGAAATCGCGGCGGGAGACGGGATGGAGCAGTTGCGACATGTTTTCTCCTCATCGACAACGTGACACGCCCTGCCCCGAAGCGAACTTCGCGCCGAAATCGGCTCAAGTCCATTCAAGAAGTTGCGTGCATCGGAAGGTCAGTCGACCAGCAACAGATGACGTGCGGATGAACGGTGCCGGTGAGGAAATCAGCCCTTGTCGTCGTCGCCCTGGGTGATCAGCCGCGCGCTGCGTTGCCCCGTCGCGTAGATCCATAGCCAGCTCAGCGAAACAGCAAGCCGGTTGCGAAAGCCGATCAGGAAATAGATGTGGGCCACTCCCCACAGCCACCAGGCGAGCCAGCCGGTGAGCTTGATCCAGCCGAAATCGATGGCGGCGGCGCGTTTGCCGATCGTCGCCAGATCGCCGGCATGCCTGTAGTGGAAAGGACGCGCGGTCGTGTCGCCGCCGAGCCTGGCCTTGATGGTAGCCGCAACGTGTCGGCCCTCCTGCTTGGCGGAAGGCGCCACGCCGGGAACCGGCCGCCCGTCTGGCCGCAGCACATGAGCGGCGTCGCCGATGACGAAGATCTCCGGGCTGCCACGCACACTTAGATCGGGCTCGACCAGCACCCTGCCCGCGCGGTCCGCCTTCGCTCCCAGCCATTCAGCGGCTGGCGAAGCGGCAACGCCGGCTGCCCACAGGATCGTTCGGGCGGCCAGTTGCTTATCGCCAAACACGACACCTTCTGCGTCGCAGCGCGTGACGGCCCGGCCGAGCTCGACCGTCACGCCGAGCCGCTCGAGCGCTTTGCTGGCATAGTCGGAAAGTTTCGGCGCGAAATTGGCCAGAATGCGGTCGCCGGCCTCGATCAGCACCACGCGCGTCTGCCGCGTGTCGATGTTGCGGAACTCGCCGCGCAGCGTGTCATGCGCCAACTCGACGATGGTGCCGGCAAGCTCGACGCCGGTCGGCCCGCCACCGACGATCGCAATTGTCAGCAGCGCCTGGCGCTTGGCGGGATCAGCCTCCCGCTCGGCCTGTTCGAAGGCCAGGAGAATTCGCCGCCGAATGGTGGTGGCGTCCTCCAGCGTCTTCAGGCCAGGCGCGAACGGCTCCCATTCGTCATGGCCGAAATAGGCGTGGCGGGCACCGGTGGCGAGCAGCAGCGTGTCGTAGGCGACCGCGCTGCCGTCGTCGAGCAGCACGCGCTTGCCGGCGCGGTCGACACCGGTGACATTGGCGAGCAGCGTCGTCACATCCTTGCGCTTGCGCAGGAGGTGGCGGATCGGCCAGGCAACCTCGGAGGTGGCCAGCGCCGTCGTCGCCACCTGGTAGAGCAGCGGCTGGAAGAGGTGATGGTTGCGCTTGTCGATCATGGTGATGCGCACGGGAGCGCCGGCAAGCGCACGGGTGAACTCGAGGCCGCCGAAACCCGCGCCGACAACGACGACATGATGCCTGGCTTCGTTCATTTCGTTCACCTTGATAGCAAGATTGCCTGTCCTGCATGTAGGTATTTTTGTGCAATGCAACAACAGATGGCCAGTGCCCGAGACTCGTCGTTGCATGTCGTGAATGCACATGTTGTATCGTATCGCGAGGTATAGCGTCATCGAACACGCGATGAGGTGAGGCATGGCCAACGATCGTGACGACGATGCTCCGGCGCAGTATTCTTCGCCGCCCTGTTTCATGCACGAACTCGATCCGGAATTCCGTGCGCCTTCGAGCGACTGGACCGATGTGAGACGCTGGCGCAAGGCTGAGCGCGAACGCCTGATCGCCGCGCGTCTTGCTGTTTCGGCCGACGCGCGAACGGTAATGTCGCAACGCATCGCCGATGGCCTCGACGCGGTAATCGGCGAGATCGCCGGCCGCATGGTCAGTCTCTACTGGCCGTTTCGCGGCGAGCCGGATTTGCGGCCTTGGATGGCGTCCATAAACGAACGCGGCGGCCGCACCGCCCTGCCCATCGTCATCGAGAAGGGGCAGCCGCTGATCTTCCGCGCCTACAAAGCAGGCGACCGGCTGGAGAAAGGTGTCTGGAACATCCCGATCCCGGCCGAGGGCGATCCGGTGCTGCCGGACATCGTTATCTCGCCGATCGTCGGCATCGATCCCCTGAACTACCGCCTGGGTTATGGCGGCGGTTTCTTCGACCGTACGCTGGCAGCGATGCCGTTCAAGCCACTGGTCATCGGCGTCGGCTACGAGCTGCAGCGCATCGCGACCATCTACCCGCAGCCGCACGACATTCCGATGGATCGGGTGGTAACGGAGGCCTAGGCCATTTCCGGCTTCATGCCCATGGCGGTCCTGTCGACGATTTCGCGTAGCGCAAAGGACGAATTGATCTTGGTCACATGCGGCATCGCCGACAGCCATTCCTTGTGGATGCGCTCATAGTCGACGAGATCCTTCGCCGCGATCCGCAGGATGTAGTCGTATTCGCCCGACATCAGGTGACAGGACAGCACGTTGGGGCAGCGCTTGATCGCCGCCTCGAAATCCGACAGCGTCTTCTCGAACTGCCCCGACAGCGATATGTGCACGATCGCCGTCATCTGGTGGCCAAGTGCCGCATTGGAAAGCCGGGCGTGGTAGCCGCGAATGGTTCCGGATTTCTCCAGATTGTCGAGCCGGCGCGAACAGGCCGACTGCGACAGGCCGACCTTCTCGGCCAGCGCCGCATTGGGTATCCTGCCATCCTTTTGCAAAGCCTCGAGAATGGCGATATCGATCCTGTCGAGCGGCATTATTCGTGAATCCTGCGAATATCTTGCTGTTTCGCGCAACGATTATCGAAACCGGCCGGTGGGCGCAAGCGCATTCGCAAACACCTGCGCAACGATTCGTGGTTCACTCCAGTCATACAGGGAACGAGCCCAAAAGGGCCGGATCAGGAGAAGAAAATGCGCGTCGGCTGCCCCAAGGAAATCAAGAACCACGAATACCGCGTCGGCCTCACCCCCGGCTCGGTCCGCGAATATGTCGCCCATGGCCACGAAGTGCTGGTCGAGACCGGGGCCGGTGCCGGCATCGGCGCCGATGACAACGCCTATCGCGCCGCCGGCGCCACGATTGCCAAGACGGCCGCCGAGGTGTTCGCCAGGTCGGACATGATCGTCAAGGTCAAGGAGCCGCAGCCCAGCGAATGGGCGCAGCTTCGCGAAGGCCAGATCCTGTATACCTACCTCCACCTTGCTCCGGATCCGGAGCAGACCAAGGGCCTGCTTGCGTCCGGCGTGACGGCAATCGCCTACGAGACCGTGACCGACGACCGTGGCGGCCTGCCGCTGCTGGCGCCGATGTCGGAAGTTGCCGGACGCCTGTCGATCCAGGCCGGCGCCACGGCGCTGCAGAAGGCCAATGGCGGCCGCGGCGTGCTGCTGGGCGGCGTGCCCGGCGTGCTGCCCGGCAAGGTCACCGTGCTCGGCGGTGGCGTCGTCGGCCTGCACGCGGCCAGGATGGCGGCCGGCCTTGGCGCCGACGTCACCATCATCGACCGCTCGATCCCGAGATTGCGCCAGCTCGACGATCTCTTCGCCGGCCGCGTCCACACCCGTTACTCGACTGTCGAGGCGCTGGAAGAAGAGTGTTTTTCAGCCGACATCGTCGTCGGCGCGGTGCTGATCCCGGGTGCCGCGGCGCCAAAACTGGTTTCGCGCGAAATGCTGTCGGGCATGAAGAAAGGCTCGGTGCTGGTCGATGTCGCCATCGACCAGGGCGGCTGCTTCGAGACCTCGCACGCCACCACCCATGCCGACCCGACCTATGAGGTCGACGGCGTCATCCACTACTGCGTCGCCAACATGCCGGGTGCCGTGCCCGTCACGTCGGCCCACGCGCTCAACAACGCGACGCTTCACTACGGCCTGCAGCTCGCCGACAAGGGCCTGAAGGCGCTGGTCGACGATCATCACCTGCGCAACGGCCTCAATGTCCACAAGGGCAAGATCACCAACCGCGCAGTTGCCGAGGCGCTCGGCTACGAACTGGTCGAGCCGAAAGCGGTACTCGCCGCCTGATTTTCGCGAAAACAGCTCCTTTCAATCCAGCCCGCCGGTTCCATGCCGGCGGGTTTTTTCTTGCGAGCCTGTTTTTCAGGCAAAGCATGGCGTGGAAAGATGTGACGCAACGGCACTTTGCTCATCATTGTTGCATATTTGTCATTCCCGTGCCGGCCGGTTCCCTGCTAGAGACATTCTGGGTTTACTCATGGGGTACGGGCATATGTTCATTCGCACATCCGCGAAATCTTTTCTTCTTGGTGCTGTTTCTGCTGTGGCTTTGATATCTGCTGCTCACGCAGCAGACGTCGTGCAGCCGGTAGAAGAAGCTGCCGGCTTTAACTGGAGCGGTCTATACGTTGGTTTTGGCGTCGGCGCCGGTGCCAACGTACACAAGCTCAGCAGCGATTTTATTCCAGTCTCGCTGAACGGCATTGGTGGCGAAGGCGTCTACGGTGAGCTGACGGTTGGCTATGACTATATGGTCGCGCCGCGGTTCCTCATCGGAGGTCTGCTGGACGCTCACGTCGGCAACATCGGGACCACGCTGGACATTACGGGATTCGACGCTTCGATCAAGGAAACCTACGGTTTCGACGCTGGCCTGCGTCTCGGCTACCTCTTGACGCCAAACACTCTGGGATACGTGCTGGGTGGCTATTCCTGGCAGAAGTACAAGCTCGATACGAACGCTGGCTTCGACTTTGATTGGGATCAGAGCGGGTATTTTGTCGGAGGTGGCATCGAAACGGCCATCAACAGCAATTGGACGATCAAGACTGAGTATCGCTATACGGGCTTCGGGACCAAGGACGATCTTCTTTCCGAGGCTGGCATCGTCGGGGTTCCGGACGGTCTCCTCAATCTTGACACCTCGCGCCATACTTTCCAGATCGCAGCCAATTACCGTTTCGGTGCCCAGAACGGCGGCGGTGCTGCTTTCGAGACGCCAGCCTACAACTGGACCGGCTTTTATATCGGCGGCGCTGGTGGTGCCGGTGCGTCCGTGCACCAGATCAACGTTCCGCCGCTCGGCGACCTGGAATTCAATGGTCTCGGTGGCGAAGGTGCCTTTGGTGAACTGAACGTCGGCTACGATCATGACTTCGGCAGCTGGGTCGCAGGCGTCATGGTCGATGCACGCTACTCCGGCATGACTTCCAAGCTGGATCTCGGCGGCGGATCGATCAACGTCGATACCGACTATGGGTTCGATGTGTTGGGCCGCGTTGGCATGAAGATGAACGAATCGACCCTTGCCTATGCGCTTGCCGGCTATAGCTGGCAGCATTTCGACCTGAACGCTTCCGACCCGATCGGCGACATCCTCGACTGGGGCTCCAGCGGCTTCTCGGTCGGTGGCGGACTGGAAACGGCTCTGTCCAGCAACGTCACCGTTGGCCTCGAATATCGCTATTCGCAGTTCGCCAAGAAGGACTTTTCTTCGGAATTCGGCGCACCTGACGACACCCTTACCTCGACTTCCTCTTTCCACACCGTGCGCCTCGGCGCGAAGTACAAGTTCAACTAAAAGGCCCTCCAGCCAAACAGTTGCAGCCCGTCGGCCATGCCGGCGGGCTTTTTTCTTGCGTGGAATACGTCTGCTCCAAACGCAGGCAACAAAAAAGCGGAGCCAAAGCCCCGCTTCCTCGATGTCGAGATTTGCCGCCGGTTCATCCGCGGTCGGCAAATCGATCGACAATGGCTTTCTATCGCGACTATGCGACGGGAGTACGACAGCTGTTTCCAGCGGCTAATCTCAGCCTCAAGCGCGCTCGATGCGGCACTGGTAGCAATTGTTGCGCGCCGAGCGCACATGGACGTAGGCGATCTCGTCGCTTTCCAACAAGGTCTTGGCCCGCCCGGTGATGTCTCCGGTCGAGATCACGCCGCCGCTGCCATAGACGATACGATCATCCCTGCCATAGCCGCGCACGATGTAGTCGGGGCTTTCGAGAATCTCGGGCAGCGCCTCGCTCTCGGCAGCGCGGTCGCATGCCTCAGCATGCAGGAAGATCGGCCCGGTTTCGGCATAAGGCTGAAGCTCCGGGAATGGCCTGTATGCCAGAACAAGATAGGCATCGCCGGCTCCTATGTTCTTCAAACAATGCCGGCAAGGCATGCCGTCACCGTCGGAGATCTTTCGCTCGGGCGTTTGGCCATAGGCATCGGCGCCACCGCGCTGCAACGTCCTGACATCTTCGGTCGGCAAAGCTTTGAACTGGATGGTCATGGAAAAATCTCCGGTGTCGTGATTGGAAATTATGTCCTAGAACCCCTCGCCGCCCACCCGATTCCTGCCAAATGTCGAAAAGCCGATCGCCCTCGGCGATCGGCTCTCATCAGGTTCCTGTCAAAGGCGCCGGCTAATTAAAATTCGGAGCTGCGACTCAACGGATGAAATCGTCGAAGCGGCGCAGCGTCACCCGGCGATTCTGCCAGTTTTCGTTCTGCGTCTGCACCAGCAAAAACTCCTCACCGTAACCAACCGTTTCCAGTGCATGGCCGGGCACCCTAAATTCGCGCACCAATGTGCGCTTGAGCGAAGCGGCGCGCTGTTCGGACAGGGCCTGGTTCGACTGGAAGGAGCCGACGGCGTCGGTATGGCCCTCGATCAGCACGCGGGCGCCGGGATCGCGGCGCAGGATTCGCCGCAGCGCGTCGGCAATAGTCTCGATCTTGTCGTATTGCGAGTTGGCAATAGCCGCCGAACCGAAGGCGAAGTTGATCGACTGGATATCGATCGAGCGGGCCATGCGGCGCAAATCCGGGCGCCGCTTGAATTCCCGGATGGTGACGCGCTCGTTCGGCCGCAATTTGACACGCGGTGCCGCCTCGAGCTTCCGCTCGATCGTCGCGGCCGAAGGCGTTGTCGCCTGGGCTGCGGCCAGGCTTGGCATGGCAATCGCCGCGATCAGCGCGGCGGCAAGTGTACGGCGGGTCAGCATGTCTTCGTCTCCTTCGGCCTTGGCCGCATTGATGGTGCGGGCAACATGCCAAAAGCAGCCTGAAGGGCCGATGAACGACAGGTTCAGATTCGGGCTGGTGTCAGCTTCCGGCTAGGGCCGCATGACGCTGGCCGCGCGCTCGGCGAAAGGCAGCGGATGCACGATTTCCTTCTTTTGCGCCACCGGTGCAAAGCCGAGCTTCTGGTAAAGCGGCAGAGCCGCCGGATGATCGAGCGTGCAGGTCTGCACCGTCACGCGCTTCGGACCATGCGACCAGGCGGCTGCGATCGCGGAACCCAGGAACCAGCGGCCGATGCCTTGTCCCGTCGCATGTTCCATCATGCCGAAATAGGCGAGCTCGACTTCTTCCGGCAGATGCGGCTTGAGATCGAAGAAGCCGGCGGGTGCGCCGTCCAGATAAAGGACCCTGATGTCGCGATCCTCGCGATGAATGCCGGCGGCAAGCTCGTCGTCATCCAGCCTCAGCACATTGACCCAGTGCCATTTGCGCCCCACCCGGTCCATCAGATAGCGGTAGAAATGCAGCGGAATGTCCTTGGTCTTCAGCAGCGCGATCTGACGGTTGTAGGGCACCGGCGGCGAATAGGCCGGCGGCACATGCATCTCGAGAAACGTCACCGTGACGTCAATATCTTCCAGCGCGCCGTTTTCCATCGTCTTCATTCCTTGCCGATCACAACGGGGCCGGTCACGACAGGCGTGTCGGAAATCCCGCCCCACTCCGTCCATGAGCCGTCGTAAAGCCTGTTGTTGGCATGGCCAAGCGTTTCCAGCGCCAGCGTCACCACCGCTGCGGTAATGCCGGAGCCGCATGAGGTGACGACAGGTTTCGACAGATCGATGCCGGCCTCCTCGATCGCCTTGCGCAGGCGGTCCTTCGACAGCAGCTCGCCATTTTCCGACAGCACCGAATAGGGCAGATTGCGCGCGCCAGGCATATGGCCGGAGCGGATACCCGCGCGCGGCTCAGGTTCAGTGCCGGTGAAGCGGCCCGGTCCCCGGGCGTCGGCGATCTGGCTTGCCCTGGTGTCGACGATCCGGCGCATGTCGGCGAGGCTGGCGACGCGCCCGGAGTCGAAATCGGCATGAAACACGCTTGGCGCGATCTTCGTCGGCTCAGCCGTCACCGGTCTGCCGGCGGCTTTCCAGCCATCGAAGCCGCCATCCAGAATATAGGTCTGGAAGACGCCCATGACCCTGAACATCCACCACGCCCGGGGCGCCGAGAAGAAGCCCGGACCATCGTAGACGACGATGGTGTCATCGGCCGAAACGCCCATGGCGCCGACATACTGGGCAAAATGCTGCGGTGACGGCAGCGTATGCGGCAAGGGCGAATCCGGATCCGAAACGGCATCCTGATCCAGAAATCGTGCGCCCGGGATGTGGGCCGAATCGTACTCGCCGCGCGCATCGCGCTTCTGCGCCGGGAGATACCAGGATGCGTCGATGATCGTCAGGCCCGGCTGGCCGAGACGTTGCTGCAGCCAGTCTGCGTCGACGGTGAAGGGGCTGTCCTCGGCCATTTTGTGCTCCTGCTCGCCTTTTGGCGATCACTGTCTGTTCAGTTTGCCGGCATCGGCCCAAAGCGGATGCGGAAGCGCCGGTTTTCACGGCCCTTCTTCTCGATCTTGCCGATGTGGATTTCGCCGACTTCGCCAGTGCTCTTCACATGGGTGCCGCCGCAGGGCTGGCTGTCCACCGAGGCGTTGTCGCCGATACAGACCAGGCGGATCTTGCCGGTGCCGGCCGGCGGCCGAACGTTCTTGGATTTCACCAGGCCGGGATTGGCGGCCAGTTCCTCGTCACTGATCAGCCTGACAAAGATCGGATGATCGGCCCGCACCAGCTCCATCAGCCCGGCGGTGATGTCCTCCTTGGTGAAGCCGGCATCCGGAGCGTCGAAGTCGACACGGCTGTCGTCCTCGGAAACGGCGGCACCGGTGATTGGAAACGGGCAGACGACGGTGAGCAAATGGCAAGCCGCATGCATGCGCATCAGGAGATGCCGGCGTTCCCAGTCGATGGCCAGCCTCACCGTCTCGCCGACCTGTGGCACTGCTTGCTCCGGCGCCGGCACATGGATGATCTCGTCCTTGGTCTCGCCGGTGAGGGTAGCGGCAATGGCGATGCGGCTGCCGTCCGCGCGTTCGAGATAACCGGTATCGCCCGGTTGGCCGCCCGAAGTGGCGTAGAAGATCGTCCGGTCGAGGATGATGCCGCCGCGGTCGTTGACGGCAACGATCGTCGCATCTGCCGTCCGCAGATAGGCATCGTCGCGAAACAGGGCATCCGTCCTGTTTGCCATCACGCGACCTTTTCGAACGGCACCGAAATTGTGCTCTTCAGCTCCATCCAGCCTGGCACCGGCAGTTGCTTCTCGCGCAGGAATTCCGGGTTGAACAGTTTTGACTGATAGCGCGTGCCGTAGTCACAAAGAATGGTCACGATGGTGTGGCCGGGACCCAATTCCCTGGCCAGGCGGATCGCGCCGGCAATGTTGATGCCGGTCGAGCCACCGACGCAAAGCCCCTCTTCCTGGATCAGGTCGAAGACGATCGGCAGCGCATCCTCATCGGGGATCTGGAAGGAAAAGTCCGGCGTGAACCCTTCGAGATTGGCGGTGATGCGCCCCTGCCCGATGCCTTCGGTGATCGAGCTGCCTTCGGACTTCAGCTCGCCGCTGGTGTAGAAGGAGTAGAGCGCGGCCCCCAGAGGGTCGGCCAGCGCGATCTTCACATCCTTGCTTTTCGCCTTCAGCCCAAAGGCGACGCCGGCCAGCGTGCCGCCGGAACCGACCGCCGAGACAAAGCCATCGACCTTGCCGCCGGTCTGGCTCCAGATTTCCTCCGCTGTGGTGCGGATATGGCCGTCACGGTTAGCAACATTGTCGAACTGGTTGGCCCAGATGGCGCCGTTCGGCTCGGTCCGCGCCAGTTGCTCGGCCAGCCGCCCCGACAGTTTCACATAATTGTTGGGGTTCTTATAGGGCACGGCAGGCACTTCGATCAGTTCGGCACCGAGCAGCTTGATCGTGTCCTTCTTCTCCTGGCTCTGTGTGTCGGGAATGACGATGACGGTGCGATAGCCGAGCGCCTTGGCGACCAGCGTCAGCCCGATGCCAGTGTTGCCCGCCGTTCCCTCGACGACGACGCCGCCGGGCCTCAGCAGCCCACGCTGCTCGGCGTCGCGGATGATGAACAGGCCGGCGCGATCCTTGACCGACTGGCCCGGATTCATGAATTCGGCCTTGCCCAGGATCTCGCAACCGGTTTGTTCCGAAGCTTTGTTGAGGCGGATCAAAGGCGTGTTGCCGATTGCGTCGATCACAGAACGGGGCATTCAGGATTCCTTGTGTAGGTGCGCCGAAACCCTAGAAACCCGAAGCTGCAGTTTCAAGGCAAGAATTTGTCTGGTCCAGTCGCATTTGCGGTACTGTAGTTGCGTCAGCGCTTCCCGAAACCGACCTCTTGCGCCACAGCTCATTTTCCGGCTGACGTTGAAAAGCAGCTTTTCATTCGATTTCTTCATCGCTAGAGCAAAGCACCAACAAGTCGACAGGGCGCAGCATGACACTCTACCGGGCCAACCCGAAGCACGGCGTCGCCTGGATCACGGGCGGATCGAGCGGCATCGGCCGTGCGCTGGCCAGGGATCTTGCTTCCCAGGGCTATGCCGTCGCGGTGACGGCGCTCGACGACGATCCGATCGACACGCTTGTCGTCGAGACCGCGCAGATGCCGGGCAGCGTCATGGCCTTTCCCTGCGACGTCACCGACGAGCCGCGCATGGCAAGGACCGTCGCTGCCATCGAGAAGGAGCTCGGTCCCATCGTGCTCGCCATCTTCAATGCTGGGAATTACATTTCGACGCCGGGGGAGAATCTTGTCGTCAACGACTTTCGCCGGTCCTTCGAGGTCAATTATTTCGGCATCATCAACGGCCTCGTGCCTGCGGTCGAACGCATGCGTGTGCGGGCGCGCGGCCATGTCGTGCTGGTCGGCTCCGTGACGTCCTATTTCGGCTGGCCGACAACGGCCGCCTATGGCGGCACCAAGGCGGCCATCAACATCCTGGCCGAGTCGCTGAAGTATGATTTCGACAAGATGAACGTGCGTATCCAGGTGTTCAACCCAGGCTTCATCGACACCCCGCTGACCGAGAAGAACATGCTGCCGATGCCGGGACTGATGCCGGTCAGCCGGGCATCGCGCCGCATGGCGCGAGGCATCAAGTCGGGCGGTTTCGAAGTCCATTTCCCGCGCCGGACAAGCTGGCCACTGAAACTGCTCGCCCTGCTGCCGAGGCCGCTGTGCAGAGGGTTTATCAGCCTGATGACCAGTTGGAAGGCGCGGCCTCTGCATTACGACCGCAAGCCGCCGATCGAATAGGACGCCTGAGAAATTGGCGGGCTCCCCGTTTTCGGGCCGCCGTCGCCATGGTTGAGACAAGTGCTGCGTGGAGTCTGCGATGGGGCGACGGATCGTGCTTGCTGTGCTGGGCCTTATTGCCGTTCTCGCACTGGCCTTCGTGTTCGGCCCGCGCGTTCGCGTCGACACCACGATCCGTTTCGATCCCTCGCTCATCGGCGACGATCCGCAGGCCTATGTGGCAAAGGCGGAAGCCGCCATCCCCGGAATCCGAGACGGGCTGGAGAAGGAGATCGTCTGGGCCGATCCGTTGGTGCATGCCAGGACCCCGCTATCGATCGTCTACATCCACGGCTTTTCCGCATCGAAGGGCGAGGTCCGCCCGCTGCCTGACGAAGTGGCGGAACAGCTTGACGCCAATCTCTTCTACACACGGCTTACCGGTCATGGGCAGGATGGCGCGGCGATGACGCAAGGCAGCATCAATGCCTGGATCAACGACTATGAGGAGGCGCTCGCCATCGGCCGGGCCATCGGCGACAAGGTGATCGTCATCTCGACTTCGACCGGCGGCTCGCTGGCGGTCTGGGCGGCAACGCAGCCCGGTGCGTCGGACGGGGTGGCGGCGATTGCGTTCATCTCCCCGAACTTCGGCGTCAAGACTTCGGGCGCCGAGATCCTGACCATGCCGTGGGGCAAACAAATCGCCAGGCTGGTCGCCGGCAAGGAACATAGCTTCGTGCCGCGCAACGCGCTGAATGAAAAATTCTGGACCACCCGCTATCCGATCGAAGCAACCTTGCCGATGCAGGCGCTGACCGAGCTTGCCTATGGCGCGCCGGTGGAGAAGGCGACCGTCCCTGCTTTGTTCATCTTTTCTGATTCGGACAAAGTGGTGCGGGCCGACCGCAGCCGCGAGATTGCCGGGCGCTGGGGCGCGCCGCATGAACTGGTTCCGGTCGACGACACTGGCGACCCGGACAATCACGTCATTGCCGGCGACGCGCTGTCGCCATCGACCACGGCGTTTCTGGCGCAAAGGATCGCCGTCTGGATCGAAGCGGTGGTGAAGTAGGCGACGAAAAAGGGCGACCGAAGCATCGCTTCGGCCGCCCTTTTCTTGTTTCGTCTCGGCAATCAGCCAGCCGAAGCTTGACTGACTGCAGCGCGGTCTGGCTTACGCGGCCCGCGCAGCCGGACGCTTACCGCCGAAGCGGCGCTTGTTGTTGCCCTTGAAGGCCGGCTTGGCGCCGTCCGGCTTGCGCTCGCCGGCGAAGGCCGGCTTGTCGCCGAAGCGCTTCTTGCCAAAGCCGTTGCCCTTGCTCTCGCCACCGGGCCGCCTGCCGTCGCGACGGCCATTGCGGTCGTTGCGGTCATTGGCCGGCTCGAAACGCTCGTTCTTTTCAGCCGGATTGCGCAGCGGATCGGGGCTGCCGAGATGGTCGGCAACGATCGGCAGCTTGGTGCGGATGATGCGCTCGACCTGGCGCAGCTTGCTGTTCTCGGAAGGATCGCAAAGCGTGATCGCGATGCCGTCCATGCCGTTGCGGCCGGTACGGCCGATGCGGTGGACGTAGCTCTCGGCTTCATCAGGCAGGTCGAAATTCACGACATGGCTGATGCCGGGCACGTCGATGCCACGCGCCGCGATGTCGGTCGCCACCAGAATGCGCACCGAGCCGTCGCGGAAATCGTTCAGCGCTTTCTGGCGGGCGTTCTGCGACTTGTTGCCGTGAATGACGGCGGCCTTGAAGCCATCGCGCTCGAGGTCCTTGGTCACCCTGTCGGCACCATGCTTGGTGCGCGAGAAGATGATGACGGACTTCATCGCCTCATCGGCGAGCATCGTCGACAGCACCTGGCGCTTCTGCTTGGTGCGGGCAAAGACGACGCCTTGCACGATCTCGGCCGCTGCCGTGCTTTGCGGCGCGACTTCGACGCGGATCGGGTTCTTCAGCAGGCCCTTGGCCAGTTCGGCGATTTCATTGGGCATGGTCGCCGAGAACAGCACCGTCTGACGATCGGGCGCGGTCGCCTTGGCGATGCGCTTGACGTCGTTGATGAAGCCCATGTCGAGCATGCGGTCGCCCTCGTCGAGCACCAGCCATTTGGTGTCGGCAAGCATGAGGTCGCCCTCACGCACCAGGTCGGTCAACCGGCCGGGCGTTGCGATCAGGATATCGACGCCGGGCGCAACCTTCTTCACCTGGCTGAAGCGCGAGACGCCGCCAAGCACGAGCGCGGTCGAGACATGCGCGCCCTTGGCGAGGATCTTGATCGTGTCCTCGATCTGCACGGCGAGTTCGCGTGTCGGCGCCAGGATAAGCGCACGCGCCGTCTTCGGCCGGCGCTTGGTGCCGAGTGCGATGATCTTCGACAGGATCGGCAGAGCGAAGGCCGCGGTCTTGCCGGAGCCGGTCTGGGCGATGCCGAAAATGTCACGGCCTTCCATCTGCGGCGGGATCGCCTGCGCCTGGATAGGCTTCGGCTCGGTGAAGCCGGCGTTGTGGGTGGCCTTGAGCAGCGCGCCCGTAATACCCAGTGCCGCGAAACCGGTGAGTTCCGCAGTGTTGCTACCGGGCAAAGTGTTTTCGTTGGTCAAAATAATCTTCTTTCACGCGGCTTCTGGCCGCAAACATCGATGGCGGCAGGGCGCAACCTGCCGTCGAACAAATTTTCATGAAACGACAAGGCGGGCGGACGGGTTCGTCCACTCGGCTGCGCTGTCGTGCCCGCAGGCATCATGCCACGGGGCTTTTTCGCCGCTTTGTGATTTACCGGAAAAAGGGCCGATATACCGGAAAGAGGGAAAACAGACGCAACCAGTCTCATTCGTCGAGAAGGCCGGATAAGTCCCGGCCCAAGCGCCTATGCCGCCGCATATGGCCCAGTTCGCCACCAAATGCAAGGGGGCTCATGTTGCAGCGCAGCAAAATCGACGGAGCAAGCGGCGCTTGCGCTCGCTTGCCGGCACGATTACCACGAAATGCCGCTGGCTTGGGAGGTAATCGATGAAGGACGTGCTGAAGGAACTCGAGCGCCGCCGCGAGATCGCCCGCATGGGCGGCGGCCAAGCGCGCATCGACGCCCAGCACAAGAAGGGCAAGCTCACCGCGCGCGAACGCATCGAGGTGTTTCTCGACGAGGGCTCGTTCGAGGAGTTCGACATGTATGTCGAGCACCGCTCGACCGATTTCGGCATGGAAAAGACCAAGATCGCGGGGGACGGCGTCGTCACCGGCTGGGGCACCGTCAACGGCCGCCCGGTCTACCTCTTCGCCAAGGACTTCACCGTGTTCGGCGGCTCGCTGTCGGAAGCGCATGCCGAGAAGGTCATCAAGGTACAGGAGATGGCGCTGCGCAACCGGGCGCCGATCATCGGCCTCTACGATGCCGGCGGCGCGCGCATCCAGGAAGGCGTGGCAGCACTCGGCGGCTATGCCGAGATCTTTCAGCGCAACGTGCTGGCCTCAGGCGTCATTCCGCAGATTTCCGTGATCATGGGGCCTTGCGCCGGCGGCGACGTCTATTCGCCTGCCATGACCGACTTCATCTTCATGGTGCGCGACACCTCCTACATGTTCGTCACCGGGCCGGATGTGGTGAAGACCGTGACCAACGAGACGGTGACCGCCGAGAGTCTCGGCGGCGCCTCCGTCCACACGACGAAATCGTCGATCGCCGACGGCGCCTATGACAATGACGTCGAGGCGCTGCTGCAGATGCGCCGGCTGGTCGACCTGCTGCCGGCTTCCAACACATCGGAGCTTCCCGAGATCGAATGCTACCAGTCGGTCACCGACCATGATTTGTCGCTCGACCGGCTGATCCCCGACAACGCCAACAAGCCCTACGACATCAAGGAGCTGATCCTGAAGGTCGCCGACGAAGGCGATTTCTTCGAGATCCAGCAGAGTTTTGCCAAGAACATCGTCACCGGCTTTGGACGCGTCGAGGGCCGCACGGTGGGCTTCGTCGCCAACCAGCCGATGGTGCTGGCCGGCGTGCTCGATTCCGATGCCAGCCGCAAGGCGGCGCGCTTCGTGCGCTTCTGCGACTGTTTTTCGATCCCGATCGTCACCTTCGTCGATGTCCCCGGCTTCCTGCCCGGCACGGCGCAGGAGTATGGCGGGCTGATCAAGCATGGCGCGAAACTGCTGTTCGCCTATGCCGAGGCGACCGTGCCGAAGATCACCGTCATCACCCGCAAAGCCTATGGCGGCGCCTATGACGTGATGGCCTCAAAACATCTGCGCGGCGACATGAATTATGCCTGGCCAACGGCGCAGATCGCGGTGATGGGCGCCAGAGGCGCGGTCGAGATCATTTACCGCAAGGACATCGGTGATGCCGAAAAGATCGCAGCCCATACAAAGGCTTACGAGGATCGCTTCCTGTCGCCCTTCGTCGCCGCCGAACGCGGTTATGTCGACGAGGTGATCATGCCGCACTCGACCCGCCGCCGTATTGCGCGGGCGCTCCGCATGCTGCGCAACAAGGATATGCAGAACCCCTGGAAGAAGCACGACAACATCCCGCTGTGAGGCGCTGATGTCGCGCTTGATCCTCTATTCGGGAACGCGCTTTGGCAGATTTGCCATCCTGCTTTTTGCTCTCCCGCTGTTCTGCCCGGTGCTGCTGTGGCTGGTGTTGCTTGATCGGCACCCGCTCGCGGTCATCGCGGGCGGTATTGTCGCCATACCGGCTGCAATGTTGGCTTTCGTTTTGTTGATCGGGATGCTCTTTGCCGGCTTTCGACGCAGCAAGGTGGAAGGCATGTCTCGCAATTCGGCTCCCCAGTTATGGGCCGTGTGGGAAAGCATTGCGGGCAAGCACCGCGCCAGCCGAACCACGATCGTGCTGAGCGACAGCCTTAACGCCAGCATAGGGGAAGAGCGTCCATTTCTCGGTCTGCTCGGCCGTCGGGCGGTCTTGACCGTAGGCATTCCATTGCTCGCGGTGACCGACGACAAGGCCTTCGCCGCGATTCTGGCTCACGAAGATGCACATTTGAAGAACAAGGATACGAACGGCGGGCTCAATCTTGCCGAACTCGACAAAAGCTTCGACTTGATCTTCGACTACGCTCCCCCAGGAAAGACCGTTTCCGGAAGCCTGTTCTACATGCTGCTGGGTCCGCTCTCTCAGTCACTGGAACGCGAAGAGATACGATTGTCGCGACGAGCAGAAATCGATGCCGATCTCCATGCGGCAAAGTCAGGCGATTCTCACGAAGCAGCGCGCGCGCTGCTCTTGATCGCCGCTGCCGATGCATTTTTCAATGATAGAGTTTACACGCCGCTCAAGCGTGAACTGCTTGGCATGATGGTCCCGCCTCATCCGCCGCTTCAACGGGTTCTGATGGCCGCCAATGAGCTATTGAGCCACCCCATCCTGCAAGAATATGCGCAAAAGGCTTGGGATGCCCCCGATGACGAAAAGGCAGACCATCCACCATGGTCGGAACGTCTGGCTGCGCTTGGATACAACTCGGCTCCCACAATAGAACCGGTTTCGATTTCTGCCCTGTCGAGCCTGCTGAGCAGTGAAATTGTTGCGGAGCGGGTCCATCATTTCGATAGCGAGTGGACGTCGAAAATCGCCGCCTATCTCGATCGGTAGGTGCCGCCCGGAATTGCTGCCAAAGCTGTAGCTCACTCCTCTTCCGCCGCGCCGAACCCCGCCCCCATGGTGGCGCGGACGGGACTGACCCAAGGTGTCGCGTGATTGTCGATGCGCATCTGGAAGATGAAATAGGTCGGCGAGCAGAAGCCGATGCCTTTCACTTTGCCGATGCCGGGCGTGTCAGGCGGCAGCGACTGGCACATATAGTCCTCGCGGCAGAAATGATCGGCCGAACAGGCCGGCCGGTTGCCGCGATTGACGGCGCCGCCAAGGCATTGGTCGAAATTGTTGGTGGCCACGCAGATGTCGAATTTCTTGCCGCCGACCAGCCCGCAAATCTCGTTCGGCATCGGCTTGCCGGCTTTGAAGGCCGCGAAGGAGCGGTCCTTGTCGTCGCAGCCGCGATAGGCGATGCCGCCAGGCACGCCGATCTTCGGCGGTCGGCAGGTGTAGGCGGTGCGCGACGCGGCAGGCGCGAAGGCCGCGAACTGGCCCGATTTGCTGTAGCGGTCGTTGAAAGGCTGCGCCGCATTGCTGGCGATCGAGCCGGTCAGGCAGGGATGACCGGAAAACACTTTTTCGCTGTCCTTGGGCAGCAGGCATTGCGCCAGTTTCGTGTGCACGCCCGAAGCGGCGGCCAGCGGCGTGCAGACGGTGCCGCCGCCGCATTTCCAGGTCGCACCGAAGCGGTCCGCATCTTCCGGCATCAGGCACGGCATGGCCATCTCGGCCGGCGCGTAGTCGACCGCGGCGTCCGTCCAGGCTGCCGGCGGCGCAAAGGAGAGCGGACGGAAGCGGTTCGGCTCCCTGCCCTCAGCTGTAGCGCGCAGCCAGGCCTGGCGGCGCGGGATCTCGGCATGAAGATGCGGCGAGATGCCGACCTCGATGCGGTTGAGCGGCGATGTCGTCTTGTCGTCAAGGCCGATGAAATGAAAGCCGGCAGTGGAGCCGGCCTGATGGCAACCCTGGCAGGCGCCATTGTCCAGCCGCTCGACCAGCGCTTCCGGCGTGCGCACCAGTTTCAGCGTGGAATAATCGAGCGATGCGAATTCATTGGGCTGGAACAATTGCGTAAACGGATGATTGGCCTGCCGCGCACTGCCGAAGGTCGACCATGAGATGATCTTTCTGGCCAGGAACTCGTCGGGAATTTCATAGACGCCTTCGTCAACCGCCGGCAAATTGGCGCCGACATAGACGGCGAGCCGTGCCTTCAGCGCCGCATCCTGCGAAAGCCGTGCGGTGTCGGGCGTGTTCTCCAGCGGTTTTTCGCTGATATCGGCGCCATCGATGCCGAATATCCGCATGAGATAGGCCGCTTGGCCACCGAACTCGGTTTCCTGGCCGGAGGGGAAGCGCACCACCTGTGCGTTGAGCTCCAGCTGCTTGAAGGTGAGCCCAGCTCTCTCCAGCGGCCCGCCGGTCAGCCAGCCGGCATCGACGCTCTCGTCAAGCTGGGGCGTCCAGCGCCCGGCAACACCGACGCAGCCGCCATCGGCGTCGGGGGCGGCGCTGTAGACGGCATTGAAATTGAATGGCAGGCGCGACGCCAGCAGCTTGCCGTTTTTGCGAAAGCTGTAGGCCAGGCGGTAGATGAAGCGCACCTCGCCGCAGCTCCTGTCGCCTTGCAGCACCGCGAAGTCGCGACGATCGAGCCGGTTGATGACGCCGACCAGCCGGAAGCGCGCGGCGTCGGTCTTCAGCCAGCGCATGTCCATGATGCGGCCGACATTGCCGTCGGTGACTTCGTAGAGCGTCCGGCCGCCGGCTTTCATATCGGCACGAAGTGCCGCAACATCGGAGGCAACCGTTTCGACGATGGCGTGAAAGGCCGGCGCCTCGTCGTAAAGCGTCTTCAGACCGCCCTCGCCGTCGACCCCCAAAACATCGGCGAAATCGAAACCCGTGGCATCGAGTGCGGCGAGCACCGCCGGATCGTCGACGATCGTCACAGGACCTTCGGCGCGCGCCGTCGGCGCCATGAAGACAGCGATGAGGGTGGCAAGCAACAGAACGAGCGCGCGGCTCATTGGGCAGCCGTGCGCGCGTCGAAGAGTTCGCGCAACACCGGCACCAGTGCCAACGGCAGGTCCTCGGCGATCAGACCGGGTCCGAACCGGCTGCCGGCCTCAGCATGCAACCACACCGCCGCGCAGGTGCCCTCGAAGGGCGGCATGCCTTGCGCCAGCAAACCGGCAATGATGCCCGACAGCACGTCGCCTGACCCGGCTGTGGCCAGCCACGGTGCACCGTTGGAGTTGATCGCCGCTTTGCCATCGGGCGCTGCTATGACCGTGTCGGCGCCCTTGTAGACGATGACGGCGTTGGCCCGCGCGGCGGCCGTTCGCGTCTTGTCCAATTTCGACACGGTTTTGTCCCCGGCGATATCAGGGAACAGGCGGCCGAATTCTCCCTCATGCGGCGTTATCACCAGGGCTGGAGCATTCGGCTGACGGGCGGCTTCGAACAGTGCCGAGGGCTGGTGAGCCAGAGAGGTGATGGCGTCGGCATCAAGAACCATCGCACTGGCGTGGTTCGCGGTCGCCTCGTCGCGTGCTTCCTCCTCCAAAGCCTTGATCAGCTGCAGGGCGAAATCGCCGACCTTGGGCTTTGGCCCAAGCCCCGGTCCGAACACCAGCGCTCCGGGATGGCGCGCCATTAGAAATTCCTGCACCTCCTCGAGCGAGCCCGCCTCGCGCAGCATGATCGAGGTCAGGTGCATCGCGTTCACCTGCATGGCATTGCCAGGCGACAGCACGGTGACCGCCCCTGCCCCGCTTCTGGCGGCGGCCAGCGCCGACAGCCGCGCCGCGCCCGTAGCACTTGGGCCGCCGGAAAAGACGCCGACATGGCCGCGCTTGTATTTGTGCGCATCCACCGCCGGCACGGGAAATTCCTGCAACCACAGGTCCGGCACATTCTCGAAGGTCGAGACGGCGAGCTGGGCGATGATGCCGTCGCCGATGCCGATATCGGCGAGCACGATCTCACCGCATTGCCCGCGCCCCGGCAGCAGCAGGTGGCCAGGCTTTTTCCGCGCGAAGGTGATGGTGACCTCGGCACGAAACGCCCTGCCCAATATGTCACCGCTCCTTCCAGAGACGCCGGACGGCAGGTCGACCGCGACCACGGGCAGGCTCAGGGCTGTCACTGTATCGATGGCTTTCGCGGCGTCGCCGGACAGCGGCTTCGACAGCCCCGCCCCATAGAGCGCGTCGATCACGATCGAGCCAGGCTTGGCGTCAAAGTCAGACAGCGGCCGGGGCTTGATCGGGCATTCCGCGGCGGCGAGCGCCGCATCGCTTTTCGGCCTCGGCGCGCCGGATGCCCAGACCGATGTGCCGACGCCGCTGCCGGCCAGGATGCGGGCAACGACATAGCCATCGCCGCCATTGTTGCCGGGCCCGCACAGCACATGGATGTGCTTTGCCGAGGGGTAGCGCTTGAGAACCTCGGCCGCGACCGCTCCACCAGCGCGCCGCATCAGGCCGATGCCGTCGGCTGGGCCGGCGGCAATCGTCAGCCGATCGGCCTCGCTCATTTCGGCCGGGGAAAGAAGTTCGTTGCTCATGGATTGCCGATCCGCATGCGATCAAGCATTGTCCGATTTCGATCCTAAGCAAACAAGGGGGAGTTGCCGAGATCTGCAGCCATAACGTTGGCACGAAAGCATCGCGGGCAGAAAATTGCCTGGGGGATAGGCAATATGCCCGATTTTTGTGCGGACGTGGGTGCTGGCGCTGTGTAGGCTCTGGCAGTCCATGCCGCTTCCGGTGCAGCGAATGACGCGAATTTGCATCCCGGTGCGGCGCGGCTTTGAAATCTTATGAGACCGCTTAGAATCCGCTGAATTGGCACAGTTCGTGCTTGATGGAGGCGCAAGCGGGGGGTCACAACCCGTTTTTTTGGCAGTGGAGGCCACTTTTTACATGAAAAAGATCGAAGCGATCATCAAGCCATTCAAGCTCGACGAAGTGAAGGAAGCGCTTCAGGAGGCCGGACTGCAAGGCATCACCGTCACCGAAGCAAAAGGCTTCGGTCGTCAGAAGGGTCACACCGAACTCTACCGCGGCGCCGAATATGTCGTCGATTTCCTGCCCAAGGTGAAGATCGAGGTCGTGCTTGGCGACGACGCGGTCGAAGGTGCGATCGAGGCCATCCGCAAGGCGGCCCAGACCGGTCGTATCGGCGACGGCAAGATCTTCGTTTCCAATATCGAGGAAGTCGTGCGTATACGCACCGGCGAAACGGGCATGGACGCGGTCTGACCGACCGCGCCATCCTCCCGAAAAACGTCATCATCAAAAAAAGTCATCACACAGGGATACATGACATGACGACAGCCAAAGACATCATGAAGCAGATCAAGGACAACGACGTGAAATTCGTCGACCTGCGCTTCACGGACCCGAAGGGCAAGCTGCAGCACGTGACGATGGATGTCATCGAGGTCGAGGAAGACATGTTCGCCGATGGCGTGATGTTCGACGGCTCGTCGATTGCCGGCTGGAAGGCCATCAACGAGTCCGACATGGTGCTGATGCCCGATCCGGAAACGGTCCACATGGACCCGTTTTTCGCGCAGTCGACCATGGTCATCCTGTGCGACATCCTCGATCCGGTTTCGGGTGAATCCTACAACCGCGATCCGCGCGGTACGGCCAAGAAGGCCGAGGCCTACATGAAGGCCGAAGGCATCGGCGACACCATCTTTGTCGGCCCGGAAGCCGAATTCTTCGTGTTCGACGATGTGAAGTACAAGGCGGATCCCTACAACACCGGATTCAAGCTCGACTCCACGGAATTGCCGTCGAACGACGACACCGATTATGAGACCGGCAATCTCGGCCACCGTCCGCGCATCAAGGGCGGCTACTTCCCGGTGCCGCCGATCGACAGCGCGCAGGACATGCGCTCGGAAATGCTGACCGTGCTCGCCGAGATGGGCGTGCGCGTCGAAAAGCATCACCATGAGGTGGCGGCGGCTCAGCACGAACTCGGCATCAAGTTCGACGCGCTGGTGCGCAACGCCGACAAGATGCTGATCTACAAGTATGTCGTCCACCAGGTCGCCAACGCCTATGGCAAGACGGCAACCTTCATGCCGAAGCCGATCTTCGGCGACAACGGCTCGGGCATGCACGTCCACATGTCGATCTGGAAGAACGGCAAGCCAACCTTCGCCGGCAATGAATACGCCGGTCTGTCGGAAAGCTGCCTGTTCTTCATCGGCGGCGTCATCAAGCATGCCAAGGCGATCAACGCCTTCACCAACCCGCTGACCAATTCCTACAAGCGCCTGGTGCCGGGTTACGAAGCGCCGGTTCTGCTCGCCTATTCGGCGCGCAACCGCTCGGCGTCCTGCCGTATCCCGTTCGGCTCGTCGCCGAAGGCCAAGCGCGTCGAGGTCCGCTTCCCAGATCCGGGCGCGAACCCCTACCTCGCCTTCTCAGCGCTGCTGATGGCCGGCCTCGACGGCATCAAGAACAAGATCCATCCCGGCCAGCCGATGGACAAGGATCTCTACGACCTGCCGCCGAAGGAGCTGAAGAAGATCCCGACCGTCTGCGGCTCGCTGCGTGAAGCCCTGCAGAGCCTCGACAAGGACCGCGGCTTCCTGAAAGCCGGCGGCGTCTTCGACGACGACCAGATCGACAGCTACATCGAGCTGAAGATGGCCGAAGTGATGCGCTTCGAAATGACCCCGCATCCGGTCGAGTACGACATGTACTACTCCGTCTGAGATTCAATCTCGGTCCAAGATTAGCTATAATGCTCAAGCCCTTGAAAGACGTCCCTCTTTCAAGGGCTTTTTGCTGCGCTCCAATAGGATTGCCAGCCGACCGGCATGCCTCGCCTGCACGGCAGCCGCGCATGGACAGCCGTATCCGCCTTTCGTCTTCGACGATCATAGGATGCCCGGATTCTTGGACCTACGGTCCATCGGAGCGGCCGGCTTTCGAGCGCGTCGCTCAATCACAACTCGGCGGTGTTCAGTAAATGATCAAGGGAGGCGGTTCGGCCGCCAACGTCGGAGCCAGGAGCGAGCGGAGCACTGCCTCAGGCTACAGTGACCGCTCGTCCGGCGCCCACGCCAATGCCGCCGTTCAAGAAAACCCCGCCCGTCCGAACAGCATTGCGTGACGTAACCCCAAGGCCCGCGAATACGCATGCCGTAGCGTGATCTGTCAACGCCGCCAGCCGGGTGGCGAATGACCGATTCCGTTGCATGAACAGATGCTTATGGAAGATCCATCGCCCCGGACAAGGGCTGGAAAAGGCGGTTTTCCGGGCTTTCTGGCGAGTGATCGCCGCAGACTCGCACGGCTGCGGCCGGAACTCACGGGCGATTAGCGACCGCCGGAACTGCCTGACTTTTTCTGGGTATGTTTTACCGGGAATGCAGTCCGCCGGGTAACGGCCAAAAAAGAACCCCGGCGCGAAACGCCGGGGTCCTCTTGTCATACAGTCCGAAACACTTACGCGGCGGCTGAAACCTGAGCGCTTGCCGGAACCGAGGCGATCGTCTTCAGGATTTGCGAGGCGATCTGGTAGGGGTCGCCCTGCGAGTTCGGACGGCGGTCTTCCAGATAACCCTTATAGTCGCTCTTGATGAAGGAATGCGGCACGCGGATCGAGGCGCCACGGTCGGCAATGCCATAGCTGAACCGGTTCCACGGCGCGGTCTCGTGCTTGCCGGTCAAACGCTTGTCGTTGTCCGGGCCGTAGACGGCGATGTGATCCATCAGGTTCTTGTCGAAGGCCGCCATCAGCGCTTCGAAATAGGCTTTGCCGCCGACTTCGCGCATGTAGGCGGTCGAGAAGTTGGCGTGCATGCCAGAGCCGTTCCAGTCGGTGTCTCCGAGCGGCTTGCAGTGGTATTCGATGTCGATGCCGTATTTCTCGGTCAGGCGCTGCAGGAGGTAGCGGGCCATCCACATCTGGTCGGCGGCCTTCTTGGAGCCCTTGCCGAAAATCTGGAATTCCCATTGGCCTTTGGCCACTTCGGCGTTGATGCCTTCGTGGTTGATGCCGGCGGCGAGGCAGAGGTCGAGATGCTCCTCGACGATCTGACGCGCGACGGAGCCGACATTGGAATAGCCGACGCCGGTGTAGTACGGGCCCTGGGGTGCGGGATAGCCGCTCTCGGGGAAGCCGAGCGGGCGACCGTCCTTGTAGAAGAAATATTCCTGCTCGAAGCCGAACCAGGCGCCCTCGTCATCGAGGATGGTGGCGCGCTTGTTTGAGGCATGCGGCGTGACACCATCGGGCATCATGACTTCGCACATGACCAGCACGCCGTTGGTGCGGGCGGGATCCGGATAGACCGCAACCGGCTTCAGCACGCAATCGGAGCTGTGCCCTTCGGCCTGCTGGGTCGAGGAACCATCGAAGCCCCACAGCGGCAGCTGCTCGAGTTCAGGGAATTCGGCGAATTCCTTGATCTGCGTCTTGCCGCGAAGGTTGGGGACCGGGGTATATCCATCGAGCCAGATATACTCGAGCTTGTATTTCGTCATTCTAGCCTCTCGTTGCTTGATCACCGAACACTGAACGGCGTCGACATGCGTCTGCCGTCAGCAGCTGGCCTGCCGCACACTTAAAATGCAATTCGTGTGCCATTCTTGGTCCGGAGGGTGCGACAAAATTGACGCGGCATCCACCGGAAGTCGGTGAGCCGCCTAAGCAATGCGCCCGGATCCATCACGGTCCTTATTTGCACAAATAGTGTGCAAATGCTGATCTTTTCATAGGCATATTGCCTAACTTGATTGCAGACCTTATCTTCGGGCCAAGTTGAATCGAAAAGGTTCGGCGGAAGAAAGGAACCCGGCAATGGAAGTCATTTCCACACGACCGTCGGCCAAAATTTTGATGTTCCCGGCGGCAGCGCGCCTCTCTGCCTCAAATTTGAGCGGAAAGGCTAAGTTTGCGGCAGAGCTTGCCTCGCTGCGTGATGCCCGCGCGGATTTCGGCGACGGCTGGTACCATGAGGCAGCCATCGAGGAAGAGGCCCGGGGCCGCAAGAGCTGACACAAAGGGCAGCAGCCCTCGCCAACGAATTGGCCTGAAAAGAAAAAGCCCGGCGCGATCGTTCGCGCCGGGCTTTCTTTTGAACGCGGGGGCTGCCTACTCCTTTGCGTGCAGGTCGGTGCCGAGCGTATCCTTGACGAAGATCATGCCGATGACCAGCGTTATAGCCGCGATCACCACCGGGTACCAAAGGCCATAGTAGATGTCGCCTTTGTAGGCGCTGAGCGCGAACACGGTTGCCGGCAGCAGGCCGCCGAACCAGCCATTGCCGATGTGATAGGGCAGCGACATGCCGGTGTAGCGAATGCGGGTCGGGAACATTTCGACCAGGATCGCCGCGATCGGCCCGTAGACCATGGTCACGAACAGCACCAGGATGAACAGGATGCCGATCGTCATTGGCCAGTTCACTGCTGCAGGATCGGCGAACATGGCGAACGCGCCGCCGCCTGGAATGTTGTAGACGGTGACTTCGGGTGCGCCCGCTGCCTCATCGGTGGTCAGCAGCTTGTCCTTGACCGCCTGGTCGATCGGCACCGTCGCCTTTTCACCGGCACGGATGGCAGCGGCGTCCAGCTTCAGTTCCGGGTTGGCGGCAACAAACGCATCGAGCTTCTGGTCCGCAACCTTGGCTGCCGCGCGCTTCAGCGGATAGCCGCCGTCCTGCAGCGACATATTGACGGCCTTGATGAAGGCCGCTTCCTTGGTCTTGGCCTGATCACCGGCGGCGATGGCGTCATAGGACTCGACCGTCTCGTTGCCGATTTTGACAGATGCGGGTGTGCCGGCGGCAGCCGTCGACACCACGTCGTAGGGAACCGAGTTCTTGGTCAAGAACGAAGTCGCGATATCGCAGGATGTCGTGAACTTCGCCGTGCCAACCGGATTGAACTGGAACTTGCAGTCGCCCGGCGCCGCGGTCACCGTCGCCCTGGTGTTCTGCTGCGCCGTGGCGAGTGCCGGATTGGCAGCCCATGTCAGTGCCTTGAACAGCGGGAAGGTGCAGACAATCGCCAGCGCAAGGCCCGCCATGATGATCGGCTTGCGGCCGATCTTGTCGGAGAGCCAGCCGAAGACGACGAAGAAGATCGAACCGACCGCCAGGGCGACCGCGATCATGATGTTGACCGACTGCGCGTCGACCTTGAGCACGTTGGTCAAGAAGAACAGCGCGTAGAACTGGCCATTGTACCAGACCACGGCCTGACCGGCGGTGAGGCCGAGCAGCGCCAGCAGTGCAATCTTGGCGTTCTTCCATTGGCCGAAGGCTTCCGTCAGCGGCGCCTTGGAGCCCTTGCCCTCATCCTTCATGCGCTGGAAGGTCGGGGATTCGGAAAGCGAAAGCCGGATCCAGATCGAGATGCCGAGCAGCAGGAAAGACACGATGAACGGAATACGCCAGCCCCAGGCAGCATAGTTTTCCTTGCTCAATGAAGCCTGTACGATCAGGATCACAACCAGCGATAGGAACAGGCCGAGCGTCGCGGTGGTCTGGATCCACGAGGTGTAGTAGCCGCGCCGGTTGTCCGGCGCATGTTCGGCGACGTAAGTGGCCGCGCCGCCATATTCGCCACCCAGAGCCAGGCCCTGCAGCATGCGCAGGATGATCAGGATCACGGGAGCGGCGATGCCCAAAGTGGCATAGCCGGGCAGCAAGCCGACCAGGAAGGTCGACAGGCCCATGATCGTCATGGTGACAAGAAAAGTATATTTACGGCCGACAAGGTCACCGATGCGGCCGAACAGCAGTGCGCCGAACGGGCGCACAAGGAAGCCTGCGGCGAAAGCCAACAGCGCGAAAATGTTGCGGGTCGCTTCCGGAATGGCTGGGCTGAAAAAGGTCGAACCGATGAACACCGCCAGCGAGCCATAAAGATAGAAATCATACCATTCGAAAACGGTGCCGAGCGAGGAAGCGAAGATGACTTTCTTCTCTTCCCGCGTCATGCCGCGGCTTGTTCCGCCGGCGGTCGATGCTATTGCCATTGCGTTATCCTCCCGTGAGACCCGTTCTCAATGCTGCGCGACACTGTCCGCGTTCTCCTCCGAGCACGGACTCAACGACAGCCATTCGGGAAAAATGACAGAAAGCGCCCGCCAAAGGCAGCGCGTCTTTGGGATTATGACTTTGGTATTAGGTGCGCTGCGGGATGAAACCGGGCGAGTTGGGAAACCCCTAGCCCTTGAGCGCTTGCAGCAGGCCGGCGGCAGCCATCATGTCGCGCTTGCGAGCCGCGCGGCGGGCAACGGCCTCCGCATCCTGCCCCCAATGCTCGATCTGCCAGTCCTCGTCGACATGAGCAGCGGCCCAGGCAGCCTCAGCATCGATCTCGCCGAAATCGACAGCCAGCGCCAGCAGCGCCGAACCGGTCAGCGACGTCATCACATGGATGGCGGCGAGCCGCAGCGGCTCGGCGCGCTGGGCAAGATGGCTGCCCAGCACGGCGATGGTCTCGCGCGGCTGCTCGACATGGATGATGCCCTCGGCCAGATTGAAGCGGGCTCCGAGCGTCCTCGCCCAGTCGATCACCGGATCCCAATGCTGGTTCTGCCGCTCCACCAGCCCTTGCGGCGCGTCGGCGCGATAGCAGGTGAGATCGGATGAGGCAAAGCGCAGGATATCCTCCAGCACCGCCTGCGGGTCGCTGGCGACGCCATCGATGGCCGTGTTGACGAGGCGCATCACCGGCATCTTCACCGGATCGATGGTCTCGCTTTGGGCGGCGAACTCGTCGGCGACGAGCGCGGCTGCTGCCTCGGTCGGCAGCACCAGCAGCGCCTTGCCCGGCGTCCGCACCGGCTTGCCGTCGAGATGCACGGCAAAGCCATTGTCGATAGGTGCCACAGAGGCGGCCTTGTAGAAGCGCTTGGGCAGAGGCGTCTTCATCTGGATCTGGGCGCGGCGCACAGGATCCGGGTCGGAGAGATACTTGCCCGCTTCGAGGTCGTTGAGGATGTCACGCATGAAGGTCTCTCTTACACCGGCGTCAGCTTGCGCGCCGGCCGGTTGACGATGATCAGGCCGGCGGCAATCAGGCCAAGTGCCAGGAAAATGCGCATGGTCAGCGGCTCATTCAAGAACATGGCTCCGCACAGCACGCCGAAAACCGGCGACAGGAAGGTGAAACTGGACAGGCCTGACGCCGGATAGCGCCGCAGCAGCCAGAACCACAGCACATAGGTGAAGGCGACGATGTAGACCGCCTGGAAAAGCAGCGCCAAGGTCGGCAGCACGGTCGGGTCGCGAACGGGCGGGCCGGCGAGAGGCAGCACCAATACGCCCACGATCGCTGCCCCGGCGAGCTGGTAAAGCAGAAGCTTCTCGGCGCTCGCCTCGACCAGCTTCGAGCGCTTGATGAGGATGTTGGTCAAAGCCCAGAAGAATCCGGAGCCAAGGCTCAGCAGATCGCCGAACAGCATGTCTCCGCCGCCGCCAAGCTTGTCGGAAAACACCGCGGCAAGGCCGGCAAAGGCCAGCAGCAGGCCAAGGAATTTTCTCAACGTGATCTGCTCGCCGAGCAGGAAATGGCCGCCGAGCAGCATCCAGAACGGCATGGTGTTGACCAGCAGCGTGTTGCGGGCAACGGTCGTATGCTCCAGGCCGACATAAAGGCAAAGGAACTCGATGCCGAAAAGCGCGCCAACCACGATGCCGGCGAGCAAGGTCCCGTCGCGCGTGAAAAGCGCGATGCCGCGCCACCGGCACCAGGCAAAGACACACATGCCGCCGATGATCGAGCGCGCGATCGACAGGAAAACCGGATCATATCCAGCGTAGGAGATCTTGGCGGCGACGTAATTCAGCCCCCAGGAAAAGGTCAGCCCGACCATGATCGCGGCGGCGGCCAGGTCGACCGTGTCGCGCCGGTCGAGCGCGTCGGTGGCGCCGCTCACGATCAGTCCTCCGCGCTGGCGTCGTCGAAGCCGATCAGGTTCCAGCTCTGGCGCATATGCGGTGGCATTGGCGCCGTGACATCGATGACGCCCTTGTCGGGATGCGGAATGATGATGCGGCGGGCGTGCAGATGCAGGCGGTTTTGAATGCCCCCGGGAAAGTCCCAGTTGGTGTCGGCCTCGAAATATTTCGGATCGCCCAGGATCGGGCAGCCGATGTAGGCGGCATGGACGCGAAGCTGGTGGGTGCGGCCCGTATAGGGCTCCATTTCAAGCCAGGTCATCGTCTGCGCCGCCTGCTCGATGATGCGGTAGTAGGACACAGCGTGGTCGGCGCCCTTTTCGCCATGCGCGGCGACCCGCACGCGGTCACCGTCCGGCGTCGGCTCCTTGATCAGCCAGGTCGAGATCTTGTCCTCGCGTTTGGGCGGCACGCCCTTGACCAGCGCCCAATAGGTCTTCTTGGTCTCGCGGGCGCGAAATGCTTCCGAGAGCTTCATGGCGGCCAGTCGAGTGCGGGCGACGACCAGCACGCCCGAAGTGTCGCGGTCAAGCCTGTGAACCAGTCTGGGCTTCTCGCCCTTCTGGTTGCGCCAGGCCTCCAGCATGTCGTCGACATTGCGGGTGACGCCCGAGCCGCCCTGCACCGCAAGGCCCGCCGGCTTGTTGAAGACGAAAACCTTAGGGTCTTCATGGATCAGCATTTTCGACAGGACATCGGCATCGCCCTGGTTGCGGATCGAGTGGCCGGTCAGCGCACTCTCGCCCTTCTTGTCAACCTCGAGCGGTGGGACGCGAACCATCTGGCCGGGCTCGACACGGGTGTCGGCCTTGACCCGGCCGCCGTCGACACGGATCTGGCCGGAGCGCAGAAGCTTCTGCAAATGGCCGAAACCAAGGCCCGGGAAATGGGTCTTGAACCAGCGGTCGAGCCGCATGCCCGCCTCGCCGGCTTCCACCGTGATCTGTTCAACGCCTGCCATGTTTTTTGTCGCTTATCCGTTTCCCGAGCGAAGCTCGGCCTGTTCTTGGCGCGGCAATAGCACTAAGGCAGGCTTCTTGCGAGCCAAAGTCCCAGAAACAGGGCGATAATGGCGCCAATGACGCTGGCAAGGGCATAAACCAGCGCAGGCAGCGTGGCTCCTCGCTCCCACAGCGTCGCAAAATCAAGCGAAAAGGCTGAGAAGGTGGTGAAGCCGCCAAGAATGCCGGTGGCAACGAACAGCCTGACCTCGTTCGATCCGCCACGGCGCATCATGGAGGCGATGAACAGCCCCATGGCGAAGGAGCCGATGACGTTGATGGCCATCGTGCCCCAGGGATAGTTAGGGCCGACAAAACGCAGCGCGCCGATGTTGGTAAGGTGACGAATGCCGGCACCGATGCCGCCACCGACGACGACGAGAAACAGATTGAACATGACCGTTTACTGCCCCCGCAGGGCTGCCCGGTCAATCCCTCGTTGTGGGCGCAACCGCACGGACCAGCCGAGCTCGTCACCACTCAGGCGTTGCCCATCCCGGATATTTTTTCCTGAACTCGTTATAGAGGTCATCGATCTCCGTTTTGCCGATAGGGCGCGCCTGTTCGTAGAGGTAGCCCTTGACGTCGCCGGACAGCTGGTACGCCGCGATGCGCCTGTATGCTGCGCCGATGCCTTTGCCCTCGACAATGTATTGGTCCGGTATCGAGACACAGAGCTGCGCACCCGGCTGCAGATGGGTAACGGGCGGATCGGTCACGACAACGTATTTGGACTTCAACGCCGCCGGTCTGAATCGATCGCGACTATCGACCTGACAAGCCCACTCGATGCGAGGGTAAAGGTCCTTGTCCATTTCATAAAGCAGTGAGTCGCTCATGATCCCGCTGGATGCAAATACCGACAACCGGTCCCCAGGTCCCATCTTTCCAAGAAGGTCATCGATAAGGCGCCTGTATTCTGGAAGATTGTCGAGTTGCAGCGGGAGCGTGGCTTCCCTGGCAAAGACGTAGCTGATCGGTGACAGCACCTGGCGGCCAATCGGGAAAAAAGTACCGAAAAACGCCAGCACGGCGGCAACGGCTATCGCGGCGGTCGACCATCGCGATCTCAGCGCCGGCATCGAAACGATCGCAACGATTGCCTGGGCGTAGGCAGGAAAAAGCCAAAGAAACATTGGCACCGAATGATGGCGATCCGGGTCCTGCATGCGGGTGAAGAGGAAGAAGGTAAGTACCGAAGCAACGGCACAGAACAGGGAAAATCTGTTTTGGCGTATGATGGAGATGCAAAGGCCGAATACGATCAACAGCCAGTTCACATAGCTGAGCCGCGATCCTGCCTGGTCAACCTGTGAAACGAAGCTTGTCTTGTATCCGCTGTAAAGGTCGCCATAGCTGGTTCCCAGTATCTTGAGGACCAGGGGTTGCTGGAAGGTCAGCGCGGCTCCGACAACCACGAGGATCACACACAGGCCCCCGACGGCGGCATTGCGGAGTGCCGGGACGTCGCGGTCTTTCGCGACCTGCAGAAAACAGAAGAAGGCCGCGGAAGTTCCGACCCCGATGACGGGATAAGCATACCAGCGGCGCAGCACGAATGCCAACCACAGGCATACGCCGACACGCATGCCGCTGATCACCGGTTCATGGGTCAGGAACCTCGATTTCCAGAGAAAATAGGTTGCCGCGCAAAGCGCGAGACAGCCGGCAATGTCCGGCAACCCACGAAGCGTCGCCGCCCAGAAGGGCGTGTAGAGAAAGGCCGCAATCCATACGGTGAGCCAGCTTCGGCATGAAAGCGTCCCGGTCGCCGCCTCCAGATAGCTTGTTCTGCCGATGAGAAGAGCGGTCGGAACCAGGTAAACAGCGACTATTCCGGCGATGTAGGAAAACCTCGAATCGCCAAAAATGATGTGAAACGGCATCAGCGGCACCAGGATCGCCGCACTGTAGTCGTCGGTGGCGATCGAGGTCCTCAAATGGCTGAGCCACTCGAGAGGGCTCTGAACCAAGAGCGTGCCCTGCCGGCTAAACGTGTCGAAATAGGCAGCGAAGTCCCAGTAATAGACAGGCTGTTCAAGCCCTACATAGATGAGAGCAAGAGCAACTCCCAGCAGAGCGGTACACACATATGTCGTTGCCCAAAATCCGAGAGATTTGTTCTTCGTCACTTGCGGCCGCCAGAAGGAGAAGAGGCAGAACTATCAAAGCCAGCCCGGACTACCGTTTATGCAGCCAGGATCCGTTCCGGCGCATGAGCGGCCGACAAGGATTGGCCAAGTCTCACATGCAGAGCACCCAGACGCTGCCGGCAGGGCCGGCAGCACCGATTTTCCAAAGCTCAGGTCGTCCCGGCATTCTTCGGCTTGGTCGAACCGATCATCTTCCAGTTCTTGTAGAACATGGAATTGATGCGCTCGACGCTCACCGAGACGATGGCCAGCATACCCGCAATGAGGCGGGGAACCGGGGATGGCCTGATAATGTCCATGAACACGCAGTAGCGGCGGCCGTCATACTCGTTGACCGAGCGATGCAGCAGCGTGTCGTCGAAGATGAACAGCGGATTGTCGTACCAGTAATTCTTGACGTTGCCGCACTCGACGAAAATCTCCGACTTCACCGGGATCAGATTGTAGAGAATGCGCAAGCTGAGCCGCAGCGGGCCGAAATGCCAGGACGTCGATTCGCGCTTGCTGAAGACGGAAACGGCGATGGTCTTGATGTATTTGAAATCCTTGTTGAACTCGGCGACGTTGTCGATCCTGTGCTTGCCGTACCACTGGTAGACATACATGCCGCGCCGGCCGGCGCCGAAATTGGCATCGATATCGGCGATGATCTCATCCTTGCGCGCCTTGAAGATGTCCAGGACCTCGTTGACCTCGCGTTGATAGTCGGCGGGAAACTGATCCAGCTTCCACACGCCAGGATTTCTGTAGCACAGGAGGTCGACCAGCAGGTTGAACGGCGAAAGCAGCCAGGTGAACAGGCCGTTGCCGAGAAAATAGCCTGAGAACAGCGACAGATCCTTGCGGTCGTTGCGCAGCACGTCGATCAGGCCGCAGACGATGAAGATCGTCGTCAGGAT
Source organism: Mesorhizobium sp. BR1-1-3 (assembly GCF_020165455.1). NCBI lineage: Bacteria > Pseudomonadati > Pseudomonadota > Alphaproteobacteria > Hyphomicrobiales > Phyllobacteriaceae > Mesorhizobium > Mesorhizobium sp. BR1-1-3. The sequence goes on along the minus strand of NZ_JAIUIC010000005.1, from coordinate 22,892 downwards.
GGGGATGAAATAGAAGCCAAGGGCGAGAAGCGGGATGGCAATGGCGAATTTGCGAAGGGATTTGCGAAGATTTTTTGTCATTTTTCCACGCGCCAAGCGCGATCCTGTTGCGAATGAGGTGCCCAAATCAAGGCAATGGCCACCGCCCGGTCGTGCGTCTTGATAAGGTTTTTTGGGTTACCACACAACGGCCCTGCTACCGCGGCCGGCTGGCTGCCTGCTGGATCTGGTCAATAGCCTCACGCAACCCGGCTATTCCCGCTCTTTGCGCAGCTTTGCCCAATAATCGAGCCGCTTCCTGATATCGCGCTCGAAGCCGCGCTCGGGCGGATCATAGAAGGTCTGGCGACCCATCTTCTCCGGAAAATAATCCTGCCCCGAAAAGGCATCCGGCTCGTCATGGTCGTAGCGGTAGCCCGCGCCGTAATCCTCCTCTTTCATCAGCTTGGTCGGCGCGTTGAGGATGTGCTTGGGCGGCAGCAGCGAGCCGTGTTCCTTGGCGGCCCGCGTGGCGGCCTTGAAAGCGTTGTAGACGGCGTTGGATTTGGGCGCGGTGGCGAGATAGACGGTGGCCTCGGCAAAGGCGAGTTCGCCCTCGGGCGAGCCGAGATAGTCGTAGGCATCCTTGGCGGCATTGGCGACGACAAGCGCCTGCGGGTCGGCAAGGCCGATGTCTTCCATGGCCATGCGCACCAGCCGGCGGCCTAGATAGAGCGGATCCTCGCCGGCATCGAACATGCGTGCGAGATAGTAGAGAGCCGCGTCAGGATCTGAACCGCGTACCGATTTGTGCAGCGCCGAGATCAGATTGTAATGGCCGTCCTGGCCCTTGTCGTAGATTGGCGCGCGGCGCTGGACGATGCGCTGCAGACCCTCGGGATCGAAGACCTCGCCGGGCTTGGCTGCTCGCCAGACTTCCTCCGCCAGGGTAAGAGAGGCGCGGCCGTCGCCATCGCTCATGCGGATGAGCATGGCCCGCGCCTCGTCGTCGAGCGGCAGCGCCCTGCCCTCGGTCTCCTCCGCCCGCGCCATCAGCTTGGAGATGCTCTCCTCGCCAAGCGAATGGAAAACCAGAACGCGCGCGCGTGACAACAAAGCGGCATTCAGTTCAAAGGACGGGTTTTCGGTCGTGGCGCCAACCAGCACGACTGTCCCGTCCTCCATGACCGGGAGGAAACTGTCCTGCTGCGCGCGGTTGAAGCGATGGATCTCGTCGACGAACAGCAAGGTCTGGCGGCCATTGGCACGGCGCAATTTGGCTGATTCGAACACCTTTTTCAGGTCGGCGACGCCGGAAAAGACAGCCGATATCTGCTCGAAGGCGAGACTCGTTTCACCGGCGAGCAACCGCGCCACGGTGGTCTTGCCGGTGCCGGGCGGCCCCCAGAAAATCATCGAGCCGAGCGAGCCGGAACCGATCAACCGGGTTAGCGCGCCGTCAGGCCCCGTCAGATGCTCCTGGCCGACGACCTCGCCAAGGTTTCTCGGCCGCAGCCTGTCGGCCAGCGGCCGCCCAGGCGGCGTCTTTTCCGGTTCATCGACGCTGAACAGATCGGCCATGCACTTCTTTTTCGTTGGAGCATGAGCCCGAATGCACGGAACCCAGCCCTAATAACGCAACACCTGACGCAGTATCTGCCCGCCGCGCTCGACCGTAAAGCGCCACCAGCGCGTATCCGTCTTGGCCGCCAGCTCCAGGGTCGCTGCGGTATCGATGGTGGTGCCGTTCACCTCGCGCACGATGTCGCCCGGCTGGAAGCCGAAATCGGCGGCCGGTGAATCGCGGTTGATGTCGACCACGGTGACGCCCTTGATGTCCGTGCGCAGGCCAAGCCGCTGCGCGAGCCGGGGCGACAGCTCCGCGACCTTGGCGCCCGAGAACGGGCTGCGGCCATGCAGCGTCACCTCGGCAGCCTTCATGCCTTCCGGAGCACGCTCCAGCGCGATATCCATCGCCGCCTGCTGGCCCTTGGTCAGAACCGCGAAATTGGCGGTGGTGCCGATCGACAGCGTCGCCATCCGGTAGTCCAGCGCTTCGATGCTCTCGACCGGCTTGCCGTTGAGCTGCAGCACCACGTCGCCGGGCTTGAGCCCTGCCTTGGCGGCCGGTCCGGTCGCCTCGACCGACGAGACCAGCGCACCGGTCGGCTTCTCCATGCCGAGCGATTCTGCGATCTGCGGCGTCACCGCTTCGAACTCGGCGCCGATATAGGGCCGTTCGAAGAAGTCGAGCCCGGCCTTGGCCGCGTCGGCAAAGGCGCGAACCATGTTCGAGGGAATGGCGAAGCCGATGCCGATCGAACCACCGCTGCGGCTGTAGATGGCCGTGTTGATGCCGACCAGCTGGCCGCCCATGTTGATCAGCGCGCCGCCGGAATTGCCGGGATTGATGGCGGCGTCGGTCTGGATGAAGAAGCTGGAATCGGAGACGCCGATATGGCTGCGGGCCAGTGCCGAGACGATGCCGCTGGTGGTGGTCTGGCCGACGCCGAAGGGGTTGCCGATGGCCAGCAGCAGATCGCCGACCTCGAGCGCGTCGGAATCGCCGATGGCAATGACCGGAAACGGCTTGTCCGAGGTGATCTTGAGCACGGCAAGATCGAGTGTCTCGTCCTTGAGCAGCACCTTGCTGTCGAACTCACGCCCATCAGCGGTCGCCACCTTGACCCGGTCGGCATCCTTGATGACGTGGTAATTGGTGACCACGACGCCGGTCGGATCGACCAGCACGCCGGAGCCCAGCGAAGACTGCGCGCGCGGCTGCGAGCGGCCGAAGAATTCTTCGAAGAACGGATCACCGTCGAAAGGCGATGTCACCTTGGCGGTCTGCGAGGCATAGACATTGACCACCGCCGGCGCCGTCTGCTTGACCAGCGGCGCAAACGACAGCTGCACCTCCTCGCGACCGAACGGCACGCGCTTGTCGGGACCGGACGTCGCGTTCTCGCCCTCGACGCCATGCAGCAGGTCGGTCAGCACATCTGACAGGCCGGGATCGGTCTTGGTCTCCTCGGCCAATGCCTGCCTGACCACCGGTGCGGCCGCAAACGCCATGATGGCGAAAAGCAGAACAAAGGGCAGTCTTCTGGCGCGCATTCGCGAATCCTCCAAGGCAAGTTCGGGGGCATTGTCCCGACGATTGTGCAAAATGAAAGGCTAAGCCGCTGAAATCCGACTATTTTGGGCCAAAACCCCAGGGGCATGCCCGGAAATCGGATTCCGGCGCGGTTTGCTGCTTTCAGAAAACAAAAAGGGGCCCGCAGGCCCCTTTGAACTCATTTGGGAAAACCGAGCCTTATGCGGCTGCGGCGTCCGCGTCAGCGCTTTCGGCCTCGATGCGAGCGCGGTCGCCGGCGCCCTTGGCCGAGACGTCGCGATCGACGAATTCGATGACAGCCATGGCGGCGTTGTCACCGTGACGGAAGCCCGCCTTCATGATGCGCAGATAGCCGCCATTGCGGTTGGCGTAGCGCGGCGCGATGGTGTCGAACAGACGCTTGACGACGCCTTCATTGCCGATCTGGGCAATGACCTGGCGGCGGGCGTGCAGGTCGCCACGCTTGCCGAGCGTCACCAGCTTCTCGACGATCGGACGCAGGTCCTTCGCCTTCGGCAAGGTAGTGACGATCTGCTCGTGCTCGAGCAGCGACACGGCGAGGTTGGCGAACATCGACTTGCGATGGCTAATGCTTCGGGCGAAGCGGCGGCCTTTGAAACCGTGGCGCATGGCTCTTTTCCTTCTTCAGTTGTTCAAGAGGCCGCGGCCTCTGATGGTTTTCCGCATGACCGTCGGATCGAGCGGCCCACGCCGCCGATCCTTGGAATTCATGCTCAATATTGGTCTTCGTAACGCTTAGCGAGGTCTTCGATGTTTTCCGGCGGCCAGTCCGGCACTTCCATGCCGAGGTGCAGGCCCATCGCCGCCAGGACTTCCTTGATCTCGTTCAGCGACTTGCGGCCGAAGTTCGGGGTGCGCAGCATCTCGGCTTCGGTCTTCTGGATCAGGTCGCCGATATAGACGATGTTGTCGTTCTTCAGGCAGTTGGCCGAACGCACCGAAAGCTCGAGTTCGTCGACCTTCTTGAGCAGCGCCGGGTTGAAGGCGAGCTCGGTGACGGCCTCGGCGGCGACTTCCTTCTGCGGCTCGTCGAAGTTGACGAACAGGCCGAGCTGGTCCTGCAGGATGCGGGCGGCGAAAGCCACTGCGTCCTCGCCGGTGATCGAACCGTCGGTCTCGATCGTCATGGTCAGCTTGTCATAGTCGAGAACCTGGCCCTCGCGGGTGTTCTCGACCTTGTAGGAGACCTTCTTGACCGGCGAATAAAGGCTGTCGACCGGGATGAGGCCGATCGGCGCGTCTTCGGCGCGGTTGCGGTCGGCCGGCACGTAACCCTTGCCGGTGTCGACGGTGAATTCCATGCGGATTTCAGCGCCTTCGTCCAGCGTGCAGATGACGTGGTCGGGGTTGAGGATCTCGACGTCGCCAACCGTCTGGATGTCGCCGGCAAGAACCGCACCCGGTCCCTGCTTGCGAACGACCATGCGCTTGGGACCATCGCCTTCCATGCGGATGGCGATTTCCTTGATATTCAAGACGATGTCGGTCACGTCCTCGCGCACACCGGCGATGGACGAGAATTCATGTAGAACGCCGTCGATCTGCACGGCGGTAACAGCCGCACCGCGCAGCGAAGACAGAAGCACGCGGCGCAGCGCGTTGCCCAGCGTCAGGCCAAAGCCACGCTCGAGAGGCTCGGCGACCAGCGTGGTCAGCGTCTTCTTCTTCGACGAGAACTCGATCTTGTTCGGCTTGATCAGTTCCTGCCAATTTTTCTGGATCATGATGCTTTCCTTCCGTTGACCCGCCACCATCCAATCGTGGCGGGCGACCTGGAATGCCGCGGAGGAGCGCCCAAGGGCGCTCGCGCGGCGTTCGGTAAATGCTTAGACGCGACGCTTCTTGCGCGGGCGGCAGCCATTGTGCGGGATCGGCGTCACATCACGGATCGAGGTGATGGTGAAGCCGGCCGCCTGCAGGGCGCGCAGTGCCGATTCACGACCGGAGCCGGGTCCGCAGACCTCGACTTCGAGCATGCGCATGCCGTGTTCCTGGGCCTTCTTGGCAACATCCTCGGCAGCCATCTGGGCAGCGAACGGGGTCGACTTGCGCGAACCCTTGAAGCCCTGGGCACCGGCCGACGACCAGGCAATCGAATTGCCCTGTGCATCGGTGATGGTGATCATCGTGTTGTTGAAGGTCGAATTGACGTGGGCAACGCCCGACGAGATATTCTTGCGTTCGCGACGGCGAACACGAGCGGCTTCCTTGGCCATGATAGTCCTTTCAGTTGATCTCTACACCGCCGTAATGCCAGCGGCTCCACCTTCGTAAGGGAGTAGGGGAATAGGGCAGCAAGGGAGTAGGGAAAAATGCGACCCGACTGGCGGGCATTCCCTACTGCCTTACTCCCCTACTCCCTTATTCCCCTAAAAAAATTACTTCTTCTTGCCGGCGATCGACTTGGCCGGGCCCTTGCGGGTGCGCGCATTGGTATGCGTGCGCTGGCCGCGGACCGGCAGCGAGCGGCGGTGACGCAGGCCGCGGTAGCAGCCGAGGTCCATGAGCCGCTTGATGTTCATCGAGACTTCGCGGCGCAGGTCGCCTTCAACCTGGTAATCGCGGTCGATGGTCTCGCGGATCTGCAGCACTTCCGCGTCGGTCAGCTGGCTGACGCGGCGCTCGGCCGGGATGCCGACCTTGTCGACGATCTCCTGGGCGAACCGCTTGCCAATGCCGTGAATGTACTGAAGCGCAATGACAACGCGCTTGTTGGTCGGAATGTTGACGCCGGCTATACGAGCCATGTTCTTCCCTTCTCCATGTGGGCCGGCCAATCCTCAAAAACAAGGTAGGCTCGGCGCTGTCTTAAGTTGCCCCGCGTCCGGTGGAGGCCGGCCCATGCGGGAGTTTCCAGTTCAATGCGGCTGCCTTGCCCTTGCGGACAAGCAAAGCTCATGCCTGATAGGAAGACGGGCCGCCATACCGCAGCGAACCGCCTCCGTCAAGTGCAATCGTTAATTTCCCCGCACCGCGTCCTTGAGCACCGCTTCGATCTGTTCCGTCACGGCGTCGATATCGGCCATGCCGTCGACACTGCGGAGCTTGCCCTTGGCATAGTAGTAGCCAATCAGCGGCGACGTCTTCTTGTAGTATTCCCTCAAGCGCTCTTCGAACACGGTCGGATTGTCGTCCTTGCGAACGGGAAGGCCGGCGGCCTGCGCCTCGTCGGCGCGTTTGACGATCCGGCCAACCAGGGCCTTGTCGTCGACCACGAGTTCAATGACGGCGTCGAGCCCCTGGGAGCGATCCGACAGCATCTGCTCGACCGCATCCGCCTGCACCAGGGTCCGCGGATAGCCGTCGAGGATGAACCCCTTGGCGCAGTCGGGCTGATCGATACGCTCAGCGACGATCGCGTTGACGATCGCGTCGGACACCAGTTCACCGGCATCCATCACCGCCTTGGCGCGCTTGCCAACCTCGGTGCCTGCCTGGACGGCAGCACGCAGCATGTCGCCCGTCGAGAGCTGGGGTATGCCGTGTTTTTCTACCAGTCTTTGTGCTTGCGTCCCCTTGCCCGCTCCTGGCGGCCCAAGCAATATCAACCTCATCTGGCTTTCTTCCCCCCGCGCAGCTTCGACTTCTTGATCAGGCCTTCATACTGGTGCGCGATCAGGTGACCCTGAATCTGCGCAACCGTATCGAGCGTGACACTGACCACGATCAGAAGCGATGTGCCACCAAGGTAGAATGGTACGCCAGTCGCCGAGATCAGGAACTCCGGCAGCAGGCACACCAGCACCAGATAGATGGCGCCGACGACGGTGATGCGGGTGAGAACGTAATCGATATAATCGGCGGTGCGCTCGCCCGGACGATAGCCCGGGATGAAGCCCGAATGCTTCTTGAGCTGGTCGGCGGTGTCCTTCGGGTTGAAGACAATCGCGGTGTAGAAGAAGGCGAAGAACACGATCATCGCCGCATAAAACAGCATGTAGAGCGGCTGGCCGTGGCCGAGCGAGGCGAGCACGGTGCTTGCCCACGCCGGCAGGTTCGTCGTCTGCGAGAAGCCGGCGACGGTGGCCGGCAGCAAAAGCAGCGACGAGGCAAAGATCGGCGGAATGACGCCCGACGTGTTGAGCTTCAGCGGCAGGTGCGAGGTATCGCCCTGGAACATCCGGTTGCCGACCTGGCGCTTCGGATACTGGATCAGCAAACGGCGCTGGGCGCGCTCGAAGAACACGATGAGCGCAATGACGACGATAGCCAGCACGATGATCGCCAGGATCAGGCCGGTCGACAGCGCGCCGGTGCGGCCAAGCTCCAGCGTGCCGGAGATGGCGTGCGGCAGTCCGGCGACGATGCCGGAGAAGATGATCAGCGAAATACCGTTGCCGATGCCGCGGGCGGTGATCTGCTCGCCCAGCCACATCAGGAACATGGTGCCGCCGACCAGCGTGACGACGGTCGAGATGCGGAAGAACATGCCGGGGTCACTGACGATGCCGTTGCCGCCTTCCAGCCCGACAGAAATGCCATAGGCCTGGACCAGCGCAAGCAGCACGGTGCCGTAGCGCGTGTACTGGTTGATCACCTTGCGGCCCTGTTCGCCTTCCTTCTTCAGCGCTTCCAGTGACGGGATGACCGAGGTCATCAGCTGCATGATGATGGAGGCGGAGATGTAAGGCATGATGCCGAGCGCAAAGATCGCCATGCGCTGCACGGCGCCGCCGGCGAACATGTTGAACATGCCGAGCACGCCCTTGCTCTGCGAAGAGAAGGCCTGGGCGAAGGCGTCGGGATTGATACCGGGAAGCGGGATGTAGGTGCCGAGGCGATAAACCAGCAGCGCGCCGATCGTGAACCAGATGCGCTTCTTCAAATCCTCCGCCTTGGCGAAGGCCGAGAAATTCAGATTCGAGGCTAATTGTTCAGCAGCCGAAGCCATGCCTGATTCTCCGCTTGGTAACGCTTGATGGCCCTGAGGTCAGGCGGCGCGTTTCACCGAAGCTCACGAGATAAGCTCCGGGCTCTAAACATGCAAGCGGCCGCGTTGACGCGGCCGCCTCGTTGAGCAGATCAAAGCGAAATCGTGAGCAAAAACGGATCCCACTCCTGCCGATCGCGCTTCAAATTGCCGTTACTCGGCAGCTGCCTTTTCCTGCGGCAGCTTGACCGAACCGCCGGCCTTTTCGATCTTCTCGATCGCGGCCTTGGAGGCGCCGGCGACGTCAAACGCGAGCTTCGCCTTGATCTCGCCATCCGAGAGGATACGCACGCCGTCCTTGACGCGGCGGATGACGCCGGCGGCAACCAGCGATTCAGCCGTCACGGTTGCCTTGGCGTCGAGCTTCTTGGCGTCGATGGCCACCTGGATGCGGGCCAGCGACACGACGGTGAAGCTCTTGGCGAAGATGTTGTTGAAGCCACGCTTCGGCAGGCGCCGGTAGAGCGGCATCTGGCCACCCTCGAAGCCGTTGATGGCGACGCCGGAGCGCGCCTTCTGGCCCTTGACGCCGCGACCGCCGGTCTTGCCGGAGCCGGAGCCGATACCACGGCCGAGACGCTTCTTGGAGTGCGTCGCGCCGTCCTTGTCACGCAGATCGTTGAGTTTCATCTGACTTCTCCTGCGCTCTGGCTCAGCCCTCGTCCACGACGCGGACGAGATGCTGGACGGCAGCGATCATGCCGCGCACGGAGGGCGTATCTTCCAGCGTGCGCTGCTTGTGCATCTTGTTGAGGCCGAGGCCGACCAGCGTCGCGCGCTGTTCCTTCGGACGGCGGATCGGCGAACCGATCTGCTCAACGGTGATGGTCTTGGTTGCTTTCTTGGCCATGGTCAAAATCCCTGGTCAGATCGACTATTCTTCAGCCGCAACGGCGGTGCCGCGGCGGGCCTGAAGGGTCGAATACTTGATGCCGCGAGCAGCAGCCACATCCTTGGGATGCATCTGGCTCTTCAGCGCGTCGAAGGTGGCGCGAACCATGTTGTAGGGGTTCGACGAACCCATCGACTTGGCGACCACGTCATGCATGCCGAGCGTCTCGAAGACAGCGCGCATCGGGCCACCGGCGATGATGCCGGTACCTTGCTTGGCGGCGCGCAGCAGCACGCGTCCAGCACCCCAGCGTCCTTCGACGTCGTGATGCAGCGTACGGCCCGAGCGCAGCGGCACGAAAATCATGTCGCGCTTGGCCGATTCAGTTGCCTTGCGGATAGCTTCCGGCACTTCGCGCGCCTTGCCGTGACCAAAGCCGACGCGGCCCTTCTGGTCGCCGACGACGACGAGTGCTGCAAAACCGAAGCGACGGCCGCCCTTGACGACCTTGGCGACGCGGTTGATGTGGACGAGCTTGTCCACCATGCCGTCATCGCGTTCTTCACGATCGCGGCCGCGGCCGCCATCCCTACGTTCCTGTGCCATATCCTGTTCCTTGTTTTTTTCCGGAAGCACGGTTGCTGATAAGATCCGATGCCTCGCCCCGAATAAATCGGGAAACGGTCACCGGGGGCGAAATCATTTTCTTCGCATAATCTTTATCCGAAAAGTCTGCAACTTTTCGGGATCATGCTTAGAAGCTCAAGCCACCTTCGCGGGCAGCCTCGGCGAGCGCCTTGACGCGGCCGTGATAGATGTAGGCGCCGCGGTCGAAGACGACTTCCTTGACGCCGGCCTTGGTGGCGCGCTCGGCGATCAGCTTGCCGATCGCGGTGGCGGCAGCGGTGTCGGCGCCGGTCTTGAGCGAACCCTTGAAGTCCTTCTCGAGCGTCGAAGCGGCGGCGATGGTGTGGCCCTTGGCGTCGTCGATGACCTGCACATAGATGTTCTTCGACGTGCGGTGAACCGACAGACGCGGACGCTCGCCGGCGACCTTCTTGATCTGACGACGGACGCGCTGCGCGCGGCGCTGCGTGGATTCCTTGGTACCCATGATGGTCTTCCTTGCCTTCAAAAAACGGGGGCCGCCATATGCGGTAGGCGAAAGCGCCTCCCGCGACCGCTCCCCGCGGCGTTACACTCTTGGCTTGGCCCTTTCCGAAAAGTCTTCAACTTCTCGAGGCCAGGCCTACTACTTCTTCTTGCCTTCCTTGCGGACGATCTTCTCGCCGGCGTAGCGGACGCCCTTGCCCTTGTAAGGCTCGGGACCACGATACTCGCGGATCTCGGCCGCAACCTGGCCGACCTGCTGCTTGTCGATGCCGGCCACAGTGATTTCAGTCGGCTTCGGCACGGTGATGGTGATGCCCTGCGGCGTCTCATAGACGACGTCATGGCTGAAGCCAAGCGCCAGCTGCAGGTTCTTGCCCTGAAGTGCCGCGCGATAGCCGACGCCGGTGATCTCGAGCTTCTTCTCGAAACCGTCCTTGACACCCTGCAGGATGTTGACGATCTGCGTGCGCGACATGCCCCACTTGGAGCGGGCGGTCTTGGTCTGGTCGCGCGGCTGGACAGCGATCTCGCTGCCTTCCATCTTGACCAGCACTTCGTCGTTCACCACGAACTTCAGCTCACCCTTGGGGCCCTTCGCCGTCACGGTCTGGCCGTTGACGGTCGCGGTCACGCCCTGCGGCAGCGAAACGGGTTTCTTTCCAATACGAGACATTTTGTTGTCCTCGTCACTTCTCTTGTTTCAGGTCTCTGTCTTCGGGAACGATCCGAAGACCGGATTCCACTTTGCGGTCAACTGCCAGATCAGAAGATCTGGCAGAGGATCTCACCGCCGACGTTCTGTTCACGTGCTTCATGGTCGGCCATCACGCCCTTCGGTGTCGAAAGGATGGCGATGCCGAGGCCGTTTGCGACCTGCGGGATCGACTTGGCCGAAACATAGACGCGGCGGCCTGGCTTCGAAACGCGGGCGATTTCGCGCACGACCGGCGCGCCGTCGAAATACTTCAGCTCGATCTCGATTTCGGACTTGCCGTTGTCGAAGTCGGTCTGGCTGTAATCGCGGATATAGCCTTCAGCCTTCAGCACGTCGAGGACGCGGGTGCGCAGACGCGAAGCCGGCGTCGAAACGCTCGACTTCTTGCGGCCATACGCGTTGCGGATGCGGGTCAGCATATCGCCGAGAGGATCGCTCAATGACATGTTATGTCCTCCTTACCAGCTCGACTTGACCAGGCCCGGGATCTGGCCGTTATTGCCGAGATCACGAAGCGCGATGCGCGATACTTTGAGCTTGCGATAGTAGGCGCGCGGACGGCCGGTGACTTCGCAGCGGTTGCGGATGCGGATCTTGGCCGAGTTGCGCGGCATGGCGGCAAGCTTGAGCTGAGCGCGGAAACGCTCTTCCATCGGCTTGGACTGATCCATGATGATCGCCTTGAGCGCAGCCCGCTTGGGACCATACTGGTCGGCAAGCTTGCGGCGCCTGTTGTTCTTCTCGACTGAGCTGGTCTTTGCCATTTCAGATTTTTCCTTTTCTCGCTGCCGTTACTGGCGGAAGGGGAAGTTGAAGGCCTTGAGCAATGCCCTGGCTTCGTCGTCCGTCTTCGCAGTCGTACAAACGATGACGTCCATGCCCCAGATCTGATCAACCTTGTCGTAGTTGATCTCCGGGAACACGATGTGTTCCTTGATGCCCATGGCGTAGTTGCCACGGCCATCGAAGCTCTTCGGATTCAGTCCGCGAAAGTCGCGGACGCGCGGCAGTGCGATGTTCACGAGGCGGTCGAGGAACTCATACATGCGTTCCTTGCGCAACGTGACCTTGGCGCCGATCGGCATCTTCTCGCGGACCTTGAAGCCGGCGATCGAGTTGCGGGCGCGGGTGACGACGGCCTTCTGGCCGGCAATCATCGCCAGGTCTTCGGCCGCGATCGAAGGCTTCTTCGAATCGGCGGTCGCTTCGCCAACGCCCATGTTCAGCACGATCTTGTCGATGCGCGGAACCTGCATCTCGTTGTCGTAGCCGAACTGTTCCTGCAGCGCCTTGCGGATGGTCTCGTTGTAGACCTGCTTGAGGCGCGGCGTGTTCTGAGCCTTGGACTGTTTGCTTTCAGCCTTGGGCTTCGTGGTTTGAGCCTTAGCCATTGATGACTTCTCCCGAGCGCTTGGCGACGCGCACCTTCTTGCCGTCCTTCTGGAAGATGAAGCCAACGCGGGTCGGCTTGCCATCCTTGGGGTCGGCCAGCGCGATGTTCGACAGCTGGATCGGCGCTTCCTTGGTGATGATCCCGCCCTCTTGGGACTGGGACTGCTTCTGGTGACGGCGGATCATGTTGACGCCGCGCACCAGCGCGGTGTCTTCCTTCGGCTGTACCGAGAGGACTTCGCCCGAACGGCCCTTGTCCTTGCCGGCCAGCACGACGACCTTGTCGCCTTTTCTAATCTTTTGCATTGGTCCGGCTCCTTACAGCACTTCAGGCGCGAGCGAGATGATCTTCATGTGGTTCTTGGCGCGGAGTTCGCGCGGAACCGGTCCGAAGATACGCGTGCCGATCGGCTCTTTCTTGTTGTCGACGAGAACGGCCGCGTTCTTGTCGAAACGGATCACGCTGCCGTCCGGGCGGCGAATGTCCTTGGCCGTGCGAACCACGACCGCCTTCATCACATCGCCCTTCTTCACGCGGCCGCGCGGAATGGCTTCCTTGATCGACACCACGATGATGTCGCCCACGGAAGCGTATTTCCGCTTCGAGCCGCCCAGCACCTTGATGCACATGACACGACGGGCGCCGGAATTATCCGCGACGTCGAGGTTTGTTTGCATCTGAATCATGACTGGCCGCCTTCTTCTCTTCTAACGGGATGGGCTCAAAGCCCCTCCCCGGTCTGTCCAAAATTCGTTGTTTACGCCCGAGGTCAGGCTTGGTCCGAAGACACGACGATCCAGCGCTTGTCCTTGGAAATCGGCTTCGATTCCTGGATGAACACCTGATCGCCAACCTTGTGGGCGTTGTTCTCGTCGTGCGCCTTGTACTTCTTGGTCATGCGCACGGTCTTCTTCATCACGGGATGCGTGAAGCGCCGTTCGACCTTGACGACAACCGTCTTCTCGTTCTTGTCGCTGACGACGGTGCCCTGCAGAATGCGCTTTGGCATGGTTTTCGTCCTTAAGCCTTCTTAGCCGCGGACTTTTCCGCAGCGATGGTCTTGATACGCGCAATGTCCTTACGAACCTGTCTCACGCGCGCGGTCTTCTCGAGCTGGCCGGTGGCCTTCTGGAAGCGCAGGTTGAACTGCTCCTTCTTCAGGCTGGCCAGGTCGTCGGTCAGCTGGTCCTGGGTCTTGGTCCGGATGTCTTCGGCTTTCATGATCAGCCCGTCCTTATTCTGCGATGCGCTGCACGAAGCGCGTCTTGACCGAGAGCTTGGCCGCGCCGAGACGCAGTGCCTCACGGGCGGTTTCTTCATTGACGCCGTCGATCTCGAACATGATGCGGCCTGGCTTGACGCGCGCCGCCCAGTAATCGACCGCGCCCTTGCCCTTACCCATGCGGACTTCGGTCGGCTTCGAAGTGACCGGCACGTCCGGGAAAATACGGATCCAGACGCGACCAGCGCGCTTCATTTCACGGGTGATCGCGCGGCGGGCCGCCTCGATCTCACGTGCGGTGACGCGGTTCGGCTCAAGCGCCTTCAGCCCGAAACCACCGAAATCCAGGTTGGTGCCGCCCTTTGCGGTACCATGGATACGGCCCTTGAACTGCTTGCGGAACTTTGTGCGCTTTGGCTGCAGCATCGTTCTAACTCCAAATTCCTAAATGTCTCAGGCGTTTTCGCGACGACGACCGCGTTCGCGATCACCACCACCGCCATGCGCTGCATCGCTTTCGCTGGCCCGACGCTCCGAAGCCATCGGGTCATGCTCAAGGATCTCGCCCTTGAACACCCAGACCTTGACGCCGCAGATGCCATAAGCCGTGTGCGCTTCGGCCGTACCGTAGTCGACGTCCGCACGCAGCGTATGCAGCGGCACGCGGCCTTCGCGATACCATTCCATGCGCGCGATCTCGGCGCCGCCGAGGCGGCCGGCGCAGTTGATGCGGATGCCTTCGGCACCGAGGCGCATCGCCGACTGAACGGCACGCTTCATGGCGCGGCGGAACGCGATACGACGCTCGAGCTGCTGGGCGATCGACTGGGCGACCAGGGTCGCGTCGATCTCCGGCTTGCGCACTTCAACGATGTTGAGGTGCGTCTCGGACTTCGTCATCTCCATCAGCTTCTTGCGAAGCTTCTCGATGTCGGCGCCCTTCTTGCCGATGATCAGACCCGGGCGCGCGGCATGGATGGTGACGCGGCACTTCTTGTGCGGACGCTCGATCACGACCTTCGAGATGGCAGCCTGCTTGAGCTCCTTCTCGAGATACTTGCGGATCTTGATGTCCTCATGCAGCAGCTTGCCGTACTCGCCGGTGTTCGCGAACCAGCGCGAATCCCAGGTGCGGTTGATGCCGAGGCGAAGACCGATCGGATTGACTTTCTGGCCCATTATGCGGCCTCCCCTTTTTCTTCGACTTCACGAACGACGATCGTGAGGTGCGAGAACGGCTTCTCGATACGGCTGGCGCGACCGCGGCCACGGGCATGGAACCGCTTCATGACGATCGACTTGCCGACATAGGCTTCCGCCACGATCAGTGCATCGACATCCAGGTCGTGGTTGTTTTCCGCGTTGGCGATTGCCGATTCCAGCGTCTTCTTGACCGTGCCGGAAATCCGCTTGGCCGAGAATTCGAGATCGGAAAGCGCTGTCGCGACCTTCTTACCGCGGATCAGCGCGGCAACCAGGTTCAGCTTCTGCGGGCTGATACGGATCGTGCGCAATACGGCGCGCGCTTCGTTATCAGCAAGCCTGCGCGGAGCTTTGGCCTTGCCCATGATTATTTCCTCTTCGCCTTCTTATCCGCGCCGTGACCGTAATAGGTCCGGGTCGGAGCGAATTCACCGAACTTGTGACCGACCATGTCCTCGTTCACCGAGACGGGAACATGCTTCTGGCCGTTGTAGACACCGAAGGTGAAGCCGACGAACTGCGGCAGGATGGTGGAGCGACGGCTCCACATCTTGATCACCTCATTGCGACCACCTTCACGAACCTTGTCCACCTTCTTGAGAAGGTAGCCGTCAATGAAGGGGCCTTTCCAAATCGAACGAGTCACTTGGCGTTACCTCTTCTTAGCTCTTGCGCTGATGGCGCGAGCGCAGGATGAACTTGTCGGTCGCCTTGTTGGACCGCGTCTTCTTGCCCTTGGTCGGCTTGCCCCAGGGCGAAACCGGATGGCGGCCACCCGATGTGCGGCCTTCGCCGCCGCCGTGCGGATGGTCGACCGGGTTCATGGTCACGCCGCGATTGTGCGGGCGCTTGCCACGCCAGACCGTGCGACCGGCCTTGCCGTCATTGATGTTGCCGTGGTCCGGATTGGACACGGCGCCAACAGTGGCCATGCAGGAGCCGTGAACGACACGCTGCTCGCCCGAATTGAGGCGCAGGATCGCCATGCCCTGGTCACGACCGACCAGCTGACCGTAACCACCTGCCGAACGGGCGACCTGAGCGCCCTTGCCCGGCTTCAGCTCGATGTTGTGGACGATGGTGCCGACCGGCATCGAAGCCAGCGGCATCGCATTGCCCGGCTTCACGTCGACCGATTCACCGGACACGATCTTGTCGCCGGGAGCCAGACGCTGCGGAGCGATGATGTAGGACAGCTCGCCATCGTCATACTTGATCAGCGCGATGAAGGCGGTGCGGTTCGGATCGTACTCAATGCGCTCGACCGTGCCGACGACGTCGAACTTGCGGCGCTTGAAGTCGATGATGCGGTACGAACGCTTGTGACCACCGCCGATGAAGCGGGCGGTGATGCGACCGTGATTGTTGCGGCCGCCCGACTTGGTCAGGCCTTCGGTCAGACCCTTGACGGGCTTGCCCTTGTAGAGGCCCGAGCGGTCGACGATGACCAGCTGACGGGTGCTGGGCGTTACCGGGTTGAATTTTTTCAGTGCCATTGTTCTGTCCTCGCGGCCTTGCTCAGAGACCCGTCGCGACGTCGATCGACTGGCCATCGGCCAGCGTCACAACCGCCTTCTTGACGTCGCTCTGGCGGCCAACCGTGCCACGGAAGCGCTTGATCTTGCCCTTGCGGACAAGCGTGTTCACGGCCATCACCTTGACGCCGAACAGCGCTTCGACGGCGGCCTTGATTTCCGGCTTCGACGCCTTCTTGGCGACGTTGAAGACGACCTTGTTCTGCTCGGAGGCCATGGTCGACTTTTCGGTGATCGCCGGCGAGACGATCACGTCGTAATGACGAAGGTCGGTCATTTAAAACGCTCCTCGAGAGCCTCGACGGCGGCCTTCGAAAGGACCAGCGTGCCGCGGCGCAGAATGTCGTAGACGTTGATGCCCTGGATGGGCAGCACGTCGATGTTGGGGATGTTCGTCGCCGCCAGCTTGAAGTTCTTGTCAAGCTCGGCGCCGCCGATCAGCAAAGCATTGGTCAGGCCCAGCGTCGCGAAATTCGCGATCAGCGCCTTCGTCTTGGCCTCGGTCAGCTTCAGCTCGTCGATGATGATGATCGACGCGCTCTTGGCCTTGGCCGAGAGAGCATGCTTGAGGCCGAGAGCGCGAACCTTCTTCGGCAGTTCGTGCTCGTGGCTGCGAACGACCGGGCCGTGGGCCTTGCCGCCGCCGCGGAACTGCGGAGCGCGTGCCGAATGGTGACGGGCGCGGCCCGTACCCTTCTGCTTGTACATCTTGGCGCCGGTGCGCGCGATCTCGGCGCGACCCTTGGTCTTGTGCGTGCCCTGCTGCTTCTTGGCAAGCTGCCAGCGCACGACGCGCTGCAGGATGTCTTCGCGCGGATCAAGGCCGAAAATCTCGTCGGAGAGTTCCACCTTGCCGGCGTCCTTGCCGCCCAGCGTTGTGATCTTGAGATCCATTATTCCGCTCCCTCTGTGGCCGGAGCCTCGTTCTTGGCGCCACTTTCGGCAGCAACGGCGCGGATCGCGGCAGGCTTCGGCGCATTGGCCGGCAGTGCCACCTTGGCCGCATCGCGGACCAGGATCCAGGCGCCCTTCGATCCGGGAACCGCACCGCGGATCAGGATCAGGCCGCGGTCGGCGTCGGTCGATACGATCTCGACATTCTGCGTGGTGACGCGGGTGTCGCCCATGTGGCCAGCCATATGCTTGCCCTTGAACACTTTGCCCGGGTCCTGGCGCTGGCCGGTCGAACCGTGCGTACGGTGCGAAACCGAGTTACCGTGCGTTGCACGGCCACCGCCCATGTGGTGGCGCTTGATGACGCCCTGAAAGCCCTTGCCGATCGTCGTGCCCGTCACATCGACCTTCTGGCCGGCGACGAAGTGCTCGACGGTGATCTCGGCGCCGACATCGATCATGTTGTCGGCGGAGACGCGGAACTCGGCGACCTTCGCCTTCGGCTCGACGGAAGCGGTCGCGAAATGGCCGCGCATCGCCTTCGACGTATTCTTCACCTTGGCAAGGCCAACGCCGAGCTGAACGGCGGTGTAGCCATTCTTCTCTTGCGTGCGCTGGGCCACGACCTGGCAGTTCTCCATCAGGAGAACGGTGACGGGAACATGTTCCCCGGCATCGTTATAGATGCGGGTCATTCCCACCTTCTTTGCAATCACACCTGAACGCATCGGTTCAATTCCTTTAGAGTTCCGGGCCAGGGGCACCGCCCCTTACCGCGCTCTCATTCCCTTAGAGCTTGATCTCGACGTCGACGCCGGCGGCCAGATCGAGCTTCATCAAAGCATCGACCGTCTGCGGGGTCGGATCGACGATGTCGAGCAGACGCTTGTGCGTGCGCATCTCGAACTGCTCGCGGCTCTTCTTGTCGACGTGAGGCGACCGGTTGACCGTGAACTTTTCGATCCGCGTCGGCAGCGGAATGGGGCCGCGGACGTTTGCACCGGTACGCTTGGCCGTCGACACGATTTCCTTCGTCGAGGCGTCGAGCACGCGGTGGTCAAACGCCTTAAGGCGGATGCGGATATTCTGTCCGTTCATGCGTCACTTCCTTGTTCTGGCGCGGCGCGGGCAACTCCCGCGCCCGCGACAGATCGGTTTAAGTCCAAATTACTCTTTGATGGTGACGACGATGCCGGCACCGACGGTGCGGCCGCCTTCACGGATAGCGAAGCGCAGCTTCTCTTCCATGGCGATCGGCACGATCAGTTCGACATCGACCGTGATGTTGTCGCCCGGCATCACCATCTCGGTGCCTTCCGGCAGCGACACGATGCCGGTCACGTCGGTCGTGCGGAAGTAGAACTGCGGACGGTAGTTGGTGAAGAACGGCGTGTGACGGCCACCTTCGTCCTTGGTCAGGATGTAGGCTTCGGCCACGAACTTCTTGTGCGGCTTCACCGTGCCCGGCTTGGCCAGAACCTGGCCGCGCTCGACACCTTCACGGTCAACGCCGCGCAGCAGCGCGCCGATGTTGTCGCCAGCCTGGCCCTGATCGAGCAGCTTGCGGAACATTTCCACGCCCGTGCAGGTCGTCTTGGTCGTCGGACGGATGCCGATGATTTCCAGCTCCTCGCCGACCTTGACCACGCCGCGCTCGACGCGGCCGGTCACGACCGTGCCGCGGCCCGAGATCGAGAACACGTCCTCGATCGGCATCAGGAACGGCTTGTCGAGCGGACGGACCGGCGTCGGGATGTAGGCATCGACCGCAGCCATCAGCTCGCGGATCGCGTCTTCACCGATCTTCTTGTCCGAGTCTTCGAGAGCAGCCAGAGCCGAACCCTTGACGATCGGAATGTCGTCGCCGGGGAATTCGTTCTTGGTCAGAAGCTCGCGAACCTCGAGCTCGACCAGTTCGAGCAGCTCGGCGTCGTCGACCTGGTCGACCTTGTTCAGGAACACCACGATCGACGGTACGCCGACCTGACGGGCCAGCAGGATGTGCTCGCGGGTCTGCGGCATCGGGCCGTCGGCGGCCGACACGACCAGGATCGCGCCGTCCATCTGCGCGGCGCCGGTGATCATGTTCTTCACATAGTCGGCGTGGCCGGGGCAGTCGACGTGAGCGTAGTGGCGGTTGGCCGTCTCGTATTCGACGTGAGCCGTCGAGATCGTGATGCCGCGCGCCTTCTCTTCAGGGGCAGCGTCGATCTGGTCGTAGCGCTTGTATTCGCCAAAATACTTGGTGATCGCCGCCGTCAGCGACGTCTTGCCATGGTCGACGTGGCCAATCGTGCCGATGTTCACGTGAGGCTTGTTACGCTCGAATTTACCTTTGGCCATAATCGTTCTCCGTCTATTCTACCCGCTTGGGGGAAATTGTTATTCGCTCTTCAGATCCGGCACCGCGCAAGAGACGCGACGTCCATGGCTAAGGAACCCTTACGCGTATTTCTTCTGGACTTCCTGGGCCACTGCGGTCGGAACCGGCTCGTAGTGATCGAACTGCATCGTGTAGGCCGCACGGCCCTGGCTCATCGAGCGCAGGTTGTCGACATACTTGAACATGTTGGCGAGCGGCACCATCGCGTTGATGACAACGGCGACGCCACGCGCTTCCTGACCCTGGATCTGGCCACGACGACCGTTCAGATCGCCGATGACGCTGCCGACGTAGTCTTCCGGCGTCACGACTTCGACCTTCATGATCGGCTCGAGCAGCTGCACGCCAAGCTTGGGTGCTGCTTCACGGAAGCAGGCGCGGCCGGCGATTTCGAAGGCCAGAACGCTGGAGTCGACATCGTGGTAAGCGCCGTCGATGAGGGTCGCCTTGACGCCGATCATCGGGAAGCCCGCGAACGGACCCGAGGTCATGACGCTGTTGATGCCCTTTTCGACACCAGGGATGTATTCCTTCGGCACGGCGCCGCCGACGATCTTGGTATCGAACTCGAACTCGCTGCTATCGGGGTTCGGCTCGAACAGGATCTTGACGCGAGCGAACTGACCGGTACCGCCGGTCTGCTTCTTGTGCGTGTAGTCCTGCTCGTGCTTGCGGGTGATCGTCTCGCGATAGGCCACCTGTGGTGCGCCGACATTGGCCTCGACCTTGAACTCGCGACGCATGCGGTCGACGATGATGTCGAGGTGGAGTTCGCCCATGCCGGAAATGATGGTCTGGCCGCTTTCCTCGTCGGTCTTGACGCGGAAGGACGGATCCTCGGCGGCCAGGCGGTGAAGGGCGAGGCCCATCTTTTCCTGGTCGTTCTTGGTCTTCGGCTCGATGGCGATCTGGATGACCGGATCGGGGAATTCCATGCGCTCGAGAATGACCGGATGCAGCGGATCGCTCAGCGTGTCGCCGGTGGTCGTATCCTTGAGACCGGCAAGAGCAACGATGTCGCCGGCAAAAGCCTCTTCGACGTCGGCGCGCGAGTTCGCATGCATCTGCAGCATGCGGCCGATGCGCTCTTTCTTGCCCTTCACGGTGTTGTCGACCGAGATGCCCTTGGTGAGCCTGCCCGAATAGATGCGCGCAAAGGTCAGCGAACCGACGAACGGGTCGTTCATGATCTTGAAGGCGAGCATCGACAGCGGCTCGTTGTCGTCGGCATGACGCTCGATCTCGGCGTCGGTCTTGGCATCGACGCCCTTGATGGCGGGAACATCGGCCGGCGAAGGCAGATATTCGACGACGGCGTCGAGCAGCGGCTGCACGCCCTTGTTCTTGAAGGCCGAGCCACAGAACATCGGGTAGAACTTGACCGCGATGGTGCCCTTGCGGATCAGCGCGCGAATCTCGTCATTCGACGGCATCTTGCCTTCGAGGTAATTCTCAAGCGCCGTCTCGTCCATTTCGACGGCAGCCTCGATCATCTTCTCGCGGTATTCTTCGGCACGAGCCTTGAGGTCGTCCGGGATCTCGACGATATCCCAGGCAGCGCCCAGCGTCTCGTCGCGCCAGACCAGCGCGTTCATCTCGACGAGGTCGACAACGCCCTTGAACTCGGTCTCGGCACCAATCGGCAGCTGCATGACAACAGCATGCGCACCGAGGCGCGAGCCGATCATCTCGACCGAGCGATAGAAGTCGGCGCCGATCTTGTCCATCTTGTTGCAGAAGATCATGCGCGGAACGCGATATTTGTCGGCCTGGCGCCAGACAGTCTCGGTCTGCGGCTCAACACCGGCATTGGCATCGAGCAGCGCGATGGCGCCGTCGAGCACGCGCAGCGAACGCTCGACCTCGATGGTGAAGTCGACGTGGCCGGGGGTGTCGATGATGTTGAAGCGGTGCATCTTGCCGTCACGAGCCTTCCAGAAGGTCGTGGTCGCGGCGGACGTGATGGTGATGCCGCGCTCCTGCTCCTGCTCCATCCAATCCATGGTGGCAGCGCCGTCGTGGACTTCGCCGATCTTGTGCGACTTGCCCGTGTAGTAGAGGACGCGCTCGGTGGTCGTCGTCTTGCCGGCGTCAATATGCGCCATGATACCGAAATTGCGGTAGTCTTCGATTTTGTATTCGCGGGCCATCGTAGCTGCCTCTCAGTCTCGTTCGCGCTTTACCAGCGGTAGTGCGCGAAAGCGCGGTTGGCTTCAGCCATCTTGTGGGTGTCTTCACGCTTCTTGACAGCGGTGCCGCGGTTGTTGGCCGCGTCCATCAGCTCGCCGGAGAGGCGGTCGACCATCGTGGTCTCGTTGCGGTTGCGGGCCGCAGCAATCAGCCAGCGAATGGCCAATGCCTGGCGGCGCTCGGGGCGCACGTCGACCGGAACCTGGTAGGTGGCGCCGCCGACACGACGCGAACGCACTTCCACATGCGGCGCGACATTGTCCAGCGCCTGATGGAAGACGGTGACCGGCTCCTGCTTGGTCTTCGACTGAACCTGGTCGAGCGCGCCGTAGACGATGGTCTCGGCGACCGACTTCTTACCGTCATACATGACGGCGTTCATGAACTTGGTGACGATCAGATCGCCGAACTTCGGGTCCGGATTGATCTCACGCTTTTCTGCACTGTGACGACGCGACATGGCTTTTGTCTCTCAATCTCATAGCCCGACGCACTCAAGGAGCGCCAAGGCCGGAAAATCTTATTTCGGACGCCCCTTACTTCGGGCGCTTGGCGCCGTACTTCGAACGGCGCTGCTTGCGGTTCTTCACACCCTGCGTGTCGAGCACGCCGCGGATGATGTGGTAGCGAACGCCCGGAAGATCCTTGACGCGGCCGCCGCGGATCATCACCACGGAGTGCTCCTGAAGGTTGTGGCCTTCGCCGGGGATGTACCCGATCACTTCAAAACCATTGGTCAGGCGGATCTTGGCCACCTTGCGCAGCGCCGAGTTCGGCTTCTTCGGCGTCGTTGTATAGACGCGCGTGCAGACGCCCCGCTTCTGCGGGTTCTGCTGCATGGCCGGGACCTTGTTGCGCTTCACCGGCGCAATGCGCGGCTTGCGGATCAGCTGGTTGACGGTAGGCATTAAACCCTCTTGTCTCTCAATTCCGTGTCTCGCCCGGTCAGGGCCGCTCAAAGCGTCATTTCCATACGCAAATTCGGGCCATAAACCGCGCCTCGCGGTCTTGCCCGAACAAAAGGCAGAGGAAGCGGAAGCCGCTTCGTGCACGCCGGAAATGTCTTTTCGCTCGTAAAACGAACCCTGTTTGAGGCAAACTCCAAAGCGTGTCGCTTCGGAAGGGAGAGCCTCACATCGGTTCTGACTGGGCGGCTTCTACCCGTAAGACCGCGGACCGTCAAGCCCGGAGCACCAAATATTGCGCGCCGACCAAGGCTTGGCAGCCATGCGAAAACCGCATGTAATTTTCTTTCGCATTTTTGCAAGAGCGAGGAAGAAAGTGACAAGCCTTCAGGCAAAGTGAATGGGTTTGCGCTGTTGCGCGGCCTTGCTTCATGCGAAAAGGCCGCATGAGCAGTCAAA